>RFXC01000381.1 GCA_009921765.1 Betaproteobacteria bacterium
GGCGTTCCGGTGCGGGCGGAGCCGACACCGGACCCAAGCCTGCGCATCCCGCGAGCGTCACGACGACGCTTGCGAGCAGTGACACCCTGCGGCAACGCATGAAAAGGAAAGACCGATTGATGGGGCTGTGAGGGAAGGGCAAGGCTCGCCGACCTCTGCGGGTGGCTGGTCCAGGCGAGACTGTAGTCGAACCCGGCGGGTCGTGCCGGGATTCCCTCATCCGGCAGGCGCCGGTTATTCAATCGCGATCAGATTAATTATGATCGAGGCCTTCCCTGAACTGGAGAGATCACCATGGCCTGGCTCCGTTACCTGGCATGCGCGCTGTTGTCGGCCACCGCTTTCGCCGCACAGGCGCAAACCTTTCCCACCAAACCGATTCGGCTGGTCTGCCCGTTTCCGCCTGGTGGTGCGGTCGATATCGCCTCGCGGGCGATCGCAGCCGAACTCAGCAAGACCATCGGCCAGCCGGTGAGCGTCGAGAATAAACCCGGTGCGGGCGGCAATATCGGCGGGGTCGAGGTCGCGCGGTCTGCCCCGGATGGTTACACCCTGCTCATGACCACCAGCGGCATCAACGGCATCAACCCGGTGCTCTACCGCAAGATGCCTTTTGATCCCAACAAGGACCTCACGTCGGTGGCGGCCCTGGTGTCGCTCTCCAACGTGTTGGTTGTTCACCCTTCGGTCAAGGCGACCAATGTGGCTGAACTGCTCGCTCTGCTCAAACTCAACCCTGGAAAAGTGACCTTTGCTTCCAGCGGTTCGGGCACCAGCATTCACATGTCGGGTGAAATGTTCATGCATCTCACCGGCACACGGATGATCCATGTTCCCTACAAGGGCAGCGCGCCGGCGATCACTGATCTGCTGGGCGGGCAGGTGCAGGTGATGTTTGACAACATCCCGTCGGCGTTGCCGCACGTCCGCGCCGGCAAGCTGCGTGCGCTCGCCACGACGGGCGCCCAACGTGACCCGGCCTTGCCCGACCTGCCCACCATTGCCGAGTCGGGCGTGAACGCCTACGAGGCCGGCGTGTGGTTCGGTCTTGCCGCACCTGCGGGAACGCCGGCTGATGTGATCGCGAAGATCAGCACTGAAGCCATCAAGGGCACCCGCTCGCCCGATTTCGTCAAGCGCATGACCGAGCTGGGCTACGTCATCATGGGCCTGGGACCCGAGCAGATGACTGCCATGCTGAAGGCGGAAATCGAGCGCTGGACGCCGGTTATCAAGGCCTCGGGCGCCGTGGTCGAGTAAGGCGCGCC
The DNA here is from genome assembly GCA_009921765.1 of Betaproteobacteria bacterium. The sequence goes on from RFXC01000381.1 coordinate 1,269, forward strand.
AACACCTGTCGAGGGCGCGGCGGTCAGACGGCGCATGGCGCTTCTCTCCTCAACGCTGGCCGTGTCGTCTGCGCAGTTTGCGTCGGACGCCGGCGCGACCCTTGCGCTTCTCGAGCGGGTTCGTGCGATCGAGAAGCGGACGCACGATCGCTCGGCCGCTGCAAGAGAGCGTTTCGCGCAACGCGGCCAGCTCCTGCCACGCGAACGGGTGGGTCTGCTCTTAGACCCAGGCGCCTCATTTCTGGAGCTCTGCAGCCTGGCTGGTTATTGCCGTGACAAGCCCGATCCCGATCGCTCGGTGGCCGGTGCGGGCTTGATCGCCGGGATCGGAATGGTGTCGGGTGTCCGCTGCGTAGTCGTAGCCTCGGACGCAGGCATCGACGCTGGTGCGCTTCAGCCGGTGGGGCTGGACAAGCTCCTGCGGCTTCAGGACATCGCGCTCGAAAGTCGATTGCCTTATCTGCAGCTCCTCGAAAGCGCCGGCGCAAATTTGCTCGACTACCGTGTGGAAGATTTTGTCCGCGGCGGAGCGCTGTTTCGAAACCTTGCCCGTCTTTCTGCGGCAGGACTGCCTGTGATCACCGTCACGCACGGGTCGTCGACCGCTGGCGGGGCTTACCAGACCGGCCTGTCCGACGTCATCATCCTGGTTCGCGATCGCAGCCGGGTGTTCCTCGCAGGACCGCCGCTGTTGCGGGCGGCCACCGGCGAGATCGCTACCGAAGAAGACCTGGGTGGTGCGCTCATGCACACCACGGTGTCGGGGCTTGGCGATCACCTGGCCGAAGATGATCGCGACGCCATCCGGATTGCACGAGAGGTTGTCGCGGCGCTCCCAGATCCCTTCCGCCCGTCTGACCGCCGGGGTATGGGACGCGGTTCGGTGGCGGCGGATCCCCCCCGCTACAGTGCCGAGGAATTGCTGGGGATTATCCCGGCGGATGGCCGCCGGCCCGTCGACATGCGGGAGGTGATCGCGCGGATCGTGGACGGCTCCGATTTTCTGCCGTTCAGCGAGGGCTACGGCGCTGCCACGGTGTGCGGCCATGCGAGGCTGAACGGAATGGCGATCGGAATCATCACCAACAATGGTCCGATCGATGAAGCGGGTGCGTCCAAGGCTGCCCATTTCATTCAGGTCTGCTGCCAAAGCGGGACACCCATTGTCTATCTTGTGAACACCACCGGTTTCATGGTCGGCCGTCAGGTGGAGCAGGCAGGCATCGTCAAGCACGGGTCAAGAATGGTGCAGGCGGTCGCCAATGCAACCGTGCCCCAGATCACGATCACCTGTGGCGCCTCATTCGGCGCAGGCAACTACGGGATGTGCGGGCGGGGCTTCGCGCCGCGCTTTCATTTCAGTTGGCCGTGCGCGCGCACTGCGGTCATGGGCGCCGAACAGGCTGCGGGCACGATGCGAATCGTGACCGAGGCGGCCATGCGCCGAAAGGGCCAGGTCGACACCGAACGCCTCGATGCGATGAGCCGGGCGATCGTGGAACGCTTCGAGTCGCAAACCAGCGTCTTTGCCACCAGCGCCCTGTTGCTCGATGATGGGGTGATTGATCCCCGCGATACGCG
>RFXC01000382.1 GCA_009921765.1 Betaproteobacteria bacterium
CCAAGCTAGAAATTCCAGAAGGCCCTTATGAAACCGCAAGCGGTTTTGTTATGCAGAGCTTAGCGCCACTTTCCCTAAATCTGGAGGAGAATACCACTTTTTAAGAATTTCCTTTGGAAACCACATGGGCTTTCTATCAGGCTGGACTTCGGCTATTTTAGGATTTGCTGCACCGATTGCTGCGGCAGGGCGACCGCGTCAGCGTCGGCGACCTCGAGCTCGAGGTGCTGCATTGCCCGGGGCACACGCCGGGCCACGTGGTGTTCTTCCAGCGCGCGGCGCGCTGCGCCATCGTCGGCGACGTGATCTTCGCGGGGTCCATCGGCCGCAGCGATTTCCCGCGCGGCGACCACGCGCAGCTGCTGGCGTCGATCCGCGAGCGCCTGTTCCCGCTCGGCAACGACGTGACCTTCCTGCCGGGCCACGGCCCGACCTCGACCTTCGGCGAGGAGCGCCGCAGCAACCCCTTCGTCGCCGACCGGCTGTTCGCCGGCCGCTAGGCGCCGTCAGCAGCCGTCGCGGCCGTCAGGGCCCGAACACCACGGGTCCGTACAGCGGCGGCGTCGGCAGCTGCGTGGTCGGGATGTAGTGGTCGACCAGCAGCGCCACGAACAGCCACATCAGGTAGGTGATCGAGAAGCGGAACACCTTCATGGGCAGTTCGGCGCGTCCGGTCATCTTGAGCGCGAACGCGTAGTACAGGAAGCGCGCGTTGAGCAGCAGCACGGCGGCGAGGTAGACGAGGCCGCTCATGCGCACGAGCCAGGGCATCAGCGTGACGAGCACCAGCAGCACCGTGTAGAGCAGCACCTGCAGGCGGGTGTAGGGCACGCCGTGGGTCACGGGCAGCATCGGGATGCCGGCCTGCGCGTATTCGTCCTTGCGCGCGATGGCGAGCGCCCAGAAGTGCGGCGGCGTCCAGATGAAGATGATGAGGAACAGCAGCAGCGCGTTCGGGTCGATGGAGTTGGTGACCGCCGCCCAGCCGAGCACCGGCGGCGCCGCGCCCGCCGCGCCGCCATCCTCAACCTGACAGCGCAGAAATTATCCATGATCAAATTGGCCGGTTTTGAAATCGTCCGCATCGCCGACACGCCGTGGCAGAAGCGCGTGCGCTTCGACGGCCGCGAGAGCCGCTTCGCGATGTACAACGACGACCTCGAAAACGGCCTGCGCATGTCGATCGTCGAATATCCGCTCGGCTCGGTCGAGCCGCGACATGTGCATCCGGGCACCCACGCCACTACCGTCGTCAAAGGCCGCGCGCTGATCGACGGTCTTGAATTGAAACCCCTCGACTGCATCCTCGGCCCGAGTCACGAGCCGCACGGCCCGCTCGAATATCCGGACAGCTGCACACTGTTCTCCTGTTTTCAGGGCAGCAACGATCACAGCGAGGTCAAACAACTCGGCAGCGAGCGCCACTATCGTTTGATTCAGGCCGACAAGCTCGCGTGGGAAAAATCCGAAAGCGGCGCCGGTGAAGGCAAAACGCTGGTCGATCACGGCGCCGGGCGTTTGCTGCTGCGCGCCGTGAGTTTCGCGCCGGGCGCGACAGTCGAACGCCACACCCATCCCTATATGCGCGCCTCACTCATCGTCACCGGCGGCGCGGTGATCGAAGGCGAACATTTCGGCGTGTGGGATTTCCTCTATCAGCGCAAAGGCGTCGAACACGGACCGGTTCACTTCCCCGACGGCGCCACTCTGCTGTCGGTGGCAATGCGCTGACGGCTCAGGCCTTCCAGTCCAGCCACGCGCAAAGCGCGCGGCCCATGATCAACTCCAGATCACGCGCCGGCAGCCACGGCATCTCTTCGGTAAACATCGTCACGCTTTCGCGATAGCTGCACGGCAAGCGCGACAGATCGCTGCCCCAGAACATGCGCTGCGGCCCGAACATATCGTAGGCGCGGCGGATATGCGGATGCAGGCGCCGGAACGGATATTGGTCATTCGTGTAAAGCGGCAGGCAACTCACCTTCACCGCGATGTTCGGCAATCGCGCCAGCGCCAGCACCTGATCGAATTCGGCGAACGCGCGCTCATCACGCCCTTCGGTGAGCCCGAAATGATCGAGCGCAATCCGCAGCCCCGGATGGCGCTCGGCCAGCCGCGCGACGTAGGGCAGATCATGATGCGCGACCAGCAGCATCGCCGGCATGTTGTGGCGCTCGGCGTGCGCCCATAACCAGTCGAGCTGTCCTTCAACCAGCCACGGCCGCTGGTGCGGGCGATGAAAGGTGAAACGCACACCGCGCACTGCCGGCTCGTCACGCCATGACTCGACGATATCGCGCGCACCGGGCGCTTCGGGGTCGAAGCGCCCCATCACCGTGAAACGATCGGGATGCGCGTGTGCGGCGGCCACCACCACGTCGTTGCGCGCGCCTTCGAACACCGGCGAGATCAGCACCGCGCGATCGACGTTGGCCACCTTCATCTCGCGCGACAGATCGTCGGCAGTGATCGGCTGCGGCTTGTGCGCCGCCGGCAGGTTCGGATCAGACGCCGGCCACGGCCGCTCCGGCGTATGCGCCGCCCAGATATGCACCTGCGAATCGACAATCAACATGACGGCACCGCAAAGAACAAAAGCGCAGAGTTTAAAGACGGCGCGCGCGTGCGTCCATGCAGCGCCAACCTCGCCGCCGCGCACTGAACGCGCAAACTGCTAGTATTTGCCTCACAACAATCATTCATCGCATCTACTAATGCAGTTCCTGCAGCTGAACGTGAAAAGCGAGTTGCAGAGCCTGGTTTTGGGAAATATTTCACCGACCATATGGTTATTGCCGAATGGAATCAGAACACAGGTTGGTCTGATGCAACTGTGAAGGCAT
>RFXC01000383.1 GCA_009921765.1 Betaproteobacteria bacterium
CGGGTTCTGGAGCGACCACTCCAGCGTGCGGCCGTCCCAGACGTCACGGCCGACCTTCTCGCCCTTGAAATAGGTGTAGGTGAGCACCGCGAAGTAGATGAACATGCCGACGCCTAGGACGTAGGCGCCGATGGTCGCGATGAAGTTGGCGGAGTTCCAACCGAGGTTGGGATCGTAGGTGAAGGTGCGGCGGGGCATGCCGTTCAACCCGAGGAAGTGCATCGGGAAGAAGGTGACGTTGAAGCCGACGAAGATGACCCAGAACGAGACGCGGCCCCAGACCTCGCTGACCTTGCGGCCGAACATCAGCGGGAACCAGTAGTGCAGCCCGGCGAGCAGGGCGAAGATCGAGCCGCCGATGAGCACGTAGTGGAAGTGCGCCACGACGAAGTAGGAGTCGTGCTGCTGGGCGTCGGCCGGAGCGGCCGAATGCATGATGCCGGACAAACCGCCCAGCATGAACATCCAGACGAAGCCGAGCGCGAAGAGCATCGGGGTGCGCATCATCAGACGACCGCCCCAAAGGGTGCCGATCCAGTTGAAGATCTTCACGCCGGTGGGCACCGCGATCGCCATCGTGGCGAGCGCAAAGGCCGCCGTGGCCACCGTGCCCATGCCGGTGGTGAACATGTGGTGGCTCCAGACGGCGAAACCGAGGAACCCGATGCAGGCGCCCGAGAAGACGACGATCGGATAACCGAACAGCGGCTTGCGCGAGAACGTGGGCAGGATCTCGGAGATGATGCCCATCGCCGGCAGGATGAGGATGTACACCTCGGGGTGACCGAACACCCAGAAAAGGTGCTGCCACAGGATCGGCATGCCGCCACCCGATACCTCGAAGAAGTTCGTCGAGAAGTTGCGGTCCATCATCAACTGCACCAGCGCGATCGTGATGGCCGGAAACGAGAGCACGATCAGGAACGAGGTCACCAGCGTCATCCACACGAACACCGGAAGACGCATCATGGTCATACCCGGCGCGCGCATGTTGATGATGGTGACGATGAAGTTGAGCGACGCGGCGATCGAGGCCACGCCGAGTAGCTGCAGGCCCATCACCCAGAAATCGATCGCGTGCTTCGGGTTGAAGGTCTTCGAGGTGATGGGCGGATAGCCGACCCAGGCGCCGTCGGGGGCGCCGTACTTGTCGGCGGGAAGGAACCAACCGATGTTGAGGATGATCGCGCCGGCGACGAACGTCCACAGCGAGAAGGCGTTCAACCGCGGGAAAGCCACGTCGCGCGCCCCGATCTGCAGCGGCATGATGAAATTGAAGAAGGCCGACGACAGCGGCATGACCGCGAGGAAGATCATCGTGGTGCCGTGCATCGTGAACAGCGTGTTGTACTGCTGCGCGGTGAGCACGTCGTTGTTCGGCACCATCAGTTGGGTGCGGATGAGCAGCGCCTCGAAGCCGCCGATCAGGAAGAAGATGAGGGCGAAGAATCCGTAGAGGAACCCGATCTTCTTGTGGTCGACGGTGGTGAGCCAGCCCATGAGGCCGGTCTTGGCCGTCGGATGGGCGAGGAACTTCGGGGCAGCCGGGACTTGCTCCTCCTTGATGAGGTGGGCGGTGTTGGCCGATGCTTCCATGGTGTTCGAAAAACGGGCGGAGGTTGCGGAAACGGAAGGTTACTTGAGGCTCTCGAGGTAGGCGACCAGGGCCACCTGCTCCTCGTTGCTGAGGGAGATCTTGTTGTCGCGATACGCCTTGGCCATCTTGTTGCCGGGCTTCACGGACTCGGGATCACGCAGCCAGCGACGGAGCTGCTCGGAGTTATTCTCCAGCAAACCGGCGCCAAGCGTGGACCGGGCGCCGAAATGAGTGAGGTCGGGCCCCTGCACACCCATCGCAGCGTGGCCGCGCACGGTGTGGCAGGCGTTGCAGGTCTTGGCCGCGAAAAGCTGGCGGCCCTGCGCGATCAGGGCGCTGTCCTCCCCCTTCTCGGGCAGCTGCTTCGCCTGCCAGGATTTGAGGGGATCGACGTCGAACTTCGCGGAAACACCGGTTTCGTTGGTGCGGAACGAGCGCAGCGCCGCAACCTGCGCCTTCGGCTTGGCGGCGTCGGCCGGTTTCAGCGCGACCTCGCGGGCCAGCGTCTGCTGCTGCTCCAGCCACTCGGCGTATTCCTTGGGCGCGAGCGCGATGACGCGGAACCGCATCACCGCATGGGAGTCGCCGCAGTACTCGGCGCACTGACCCCAGAAGTAGCCGGGCTTGTCCGCCTTCAGCCAGAGCAGATTCCGGCGGTTCGGGGTCATGTCGACCTTGCCGGCCAGCTTCGGCACCCAGAACGAGTGGTTCACATCGACGGTCCGCAGATGGATGCGGATCGGCTTGCCAACCGGAATCACCAGCTCGTTGCCCGTCACCAGCGGGGCCTTGGCGCCCGCGTTGTCGAGCGCCGCCATCTCGGACGGGTATTCAAACTTGAACCACCACTGGTAGCCGGTCGCGGTGATCTCCAGCGCGTCCTTGCGGTCGGTCTCCGCGACGTCGTACGTCGACCAAATGGCCTTCAAGGTCGGCACCGCGATGATGACCAGCGCGAGGACGGAGGCGCCGATGAGACCGAGCTCGATCACGGGATTGCCGTGACCTTGGGGCGGCGGTTCCGCGTGCTCATCGGCCTCGGAACGGGCCCGGAAACGAATCGTCGCGTAGGCGAGGACCGCACCCACCACGACGAAGATGAAAAGCGTCACCCAGACCGTGACCCAGAAGAGCTCAAGCTGGGTGCGGGCCACGGGGCCGTCGGCGATCATCGTCGTCTGGTGGCCGTCCATCCGCCAGAAATTGAGGTCGCAACCGGAGAGCAGCAGCAGGACCGGGACC
>RFXC01000384.1 GCA_009921765.1 Betaproteobacteria bacterium
CCGCTGGCTGGAACTGCTGGCGGCGGTGCTGGTGCAGGCCAACAACGTGATCTGCGAGCCGCTCGCGCTGACCGACCCCACGAAATCATTCGCGCTATCGAGCGTGATGCCTTGACCGACCGCCGCGAAGCTCGACACCCCTCCCACCGTCAGCACACCACTATCGCCAACAGCACCGCCCGCAGTCACCGTGAGGTTCCCCGGGACGTTCACGGTGCCAAGCGTGACATTGCCGCCAGCAACCACCCGCGCTGAACCACTCGCCTGGATGGAGATTTCAGCTGGCGCAAGGCCGGTTTCCAGATTCACGTCGCCCGCTGAACTCTGGGCGGTCACGCGAGAGGCATTCACCTTGAGCGGCGCGGCTGTTGCACCCACGCTGGCAGCGGTTGTGACAGCGAATTGGCCCAGCAGCAAATTCGCGGTGAATCCAGGTGTCGCCGACAGGGCAAAGCTGTTCGCCTGAAGCGTGAGGGAATCCAGATCGAGATCAACCCTGTTGCGGGCTGACCCAGGCACCTCGGCCAGCGCGATTGCCCCGCCACTGACCGACACGCTACCCTTCTGGCTGGATGCGTCCGGCGCCAAGGCAGTCAGGCTTCCGACCCCCGTCCAGCGCATGGCATCACCCGGACCCGCAAACAGACCCTGCGCAAACGTGACCGAGGCGTTCGGCGAACTTAGCGCGAGAGAGCCCGCTTTGCCTGTGGCGTCGGGTTCGAACCGGAGACCGGCCAGAAATTCCACCTCAGCCGCTCCCTGAATCACCAGGCGACCGCCGTTATGCAGCACGACCTCATTACCGAATACCACCTTGCCGCTTGCCTGAATGGTGATGTCGCCATCTACATAGAGTCGCTCGCCAAAGGTGACATTCAGGGCATCGGTCACCGTGAGCCGTTCGAGATCAGACAGCGCATCGACTCGCAGCTCAAAGCCGGACGACGCACCCACCAGATCGCCCAGGGTGGATCGCGCAACCGTCAGCCTGTCACCCACCCGATATCCACCGCCGACCGACACCACGGTCACTTGCGTAACGACCCCGCCCTCAACCTTGAAGTTGGCCGTTGCACCTGACCCGTTGCCACCCAGCAGGGGAACCTCCTGGTATTCACCATCGGCGTAGCCGGTTCCCCCGCTGAGTATCGTGGTGCCGCCTGTGTAGCCGAGGCCATCGCCCACGCGGTCATTGAGCGAAATCGTGCCGTTGTACGCCGACAGTTCCAGATGATCCGACGAGCCCGTGCTCCCGTTGATACGCCCAGTGACCAGCAGGTCGCCCGCCTGACTCGTAGCACGGTCGCCTGCATTGATCGCAACCGTGCCATCGAAACGCACCGCGTCGTTGATCTCGATCCCGTCACTCATCGACACCACGGCACCGTCTGCAAACACGGTGGTGTTGCCAGGACCGAAGATCGCGAGCCGCTTACCCTTGACGGCCCCGATCACATCCACCTTTCCGCCCGTTCCCTGCGACTGAATGACTAGGGGAACAGGCACGGAGAGCTGCGTCGCCCCCCCTCCGACCGTGACCGGGCTGGAGCTTCCGGCCGCGCCGATCACCAGTGATGGCAGTCCGGAGAGCCTGCTTGGGTCAAGCGTGAGCCCTCCACCCATACCGCCAAGGGAGATCGACATTCCCGCCTTGGGAATGACCTGAAGCGCCGTGCCAGCGCTTGCAAACGCACTCAAATCGACCGCACCACCTCCTGCGGGGGGCGCAATCGTGACGGGCTGGATCACCTGCGCCAACACCTTGCCGTCGGCGCCCTTGGACAACGCGTCCTGCACTGAAAGTTTGGTATCGGGTGCGCCGTTGATGCCGACCTGGCGAAGGGCACTGAGCGTAATGCTCTCGCTCACATTCAATTGGATATGCGATGCGCTCTTCACCCGAACATCGGCCTCGAACACCAGTTTTTTGGCGTCCACCACCAGCTTGGTGTTACCCAATTCGATGGGGTTGGTGCCGACGCCCTTGATCACGATCGTATCGCCCACCAGGCGCAGGGTGCCCAGCGTGTCATCCCAGACCATCTTCTCGACGCCGCTCACCAGTTCGCCCCGGCCGAGCGTCACCACGTTCTTGGTGCTCGACGTCTGCACGGGCTTGAAGCGCACCGTCAGCGTGTCGTCGTCAAGCTGACTGGTCGCCGCCACAGCGCCTGGTACATCCTTGAGAACGAGCGAGCGCGGAAGGTTGTCGGGCGCCTTGGTCGCCCCAAGGTTGATGATGGTTTCATCGGCGCCCATCGATGCACGCACCACCAGCGGCTGATCACTCAGACCCGTCACCTCGAACTGGTCGCCAAGATCGCCGAGCCGCAATTCGTTCAAAAGCGTTCGGCCAAGACGCGCCGAGTTGCGCTCGGCATCGACGATCTCGAGGCTCCCCGCGTTATAGACCGCCCGGAGCGTGACCGGCCGCTCCACCACGAGTTCGACGCGGTGCACATTGACATTGACACCATCGTCCAGCGTGAAGACAAGCGGCCCCTCGATCCCGGATTTTCCAGGCGCGAACTGGAGGTTGCCGTTACCGGCCAGGAACGCAGACAGGTTGGCTGGCGAGCCTTTCAACATCACGCCATCGGGGAGGGAGGTGACGGTGACATTGAGCGACTGTGCATCAGGCATCGAGACACCCAGCCCACCCTTCGGAACCGTGACACTTACCGACACCGACGCCGAATCGGCATCCCAGACTGCGCCCGAGGCAAAGGCCAGGGGCGTGAACGCGTCGGCCGCCACCGCGATCCGGTCCTGCAGGTTGAGGCTGGGTGCGGCGGAAGACGATGGCGGAAGGAACCGCAA
>RFXC01000385.1 GCA_009921765.1 Betaproteobacteria bacterium
GAGCTTTTGGAACGCGCCAGCAGTGCGCGCCGCGTTGGCATCGGCCTGAGCGTTGGGAGAGCCGCTGAGGTCGACCTTTCCCCAGGATGCTTGCAGACTCGCGCTGCTCTGTGCTGGCGTGCCAATCTGGTCCAACCAGTTGCCGCTGAGCGCGGCGCGCAGCACGTCGATACGGTAGTTCGACACGGTGCTGGCTTGCGTGTCGATGGCAGAGGCCAAGGCGCGATTATCAAAGTCCTTGCGGTCGGTGTTCAGTTGCAGGCTCAGGTTGTGCTCGGGCTGACGGATCAAAGGGGCGCTGAAGTCGAGGCCCCAGCTGCTCGCGCTGCCGCTGGCCTGCAGCGCCGCAAAGCTGCCCACCAGGTGGTATCGCAAGTCGGACAGGTGAACACCGCCCGACCAGCCTTGCTCGCCAATGGGCAGGCTCCAGGCGCCGCGAACGTATTCAATGCCCTCGGTCTTCAGGGCCTGCAGTTGCAGCGCATCTGCCTCACCGCTGACGTTGTTCAGCGCTGCATTGATGCTGAGCCGCGTGGTACCGGTGGACACCGAACCGTGGTTGTCGAACAGCAGGCTGGCAGCGGCCGGCTTATCAGGGGCCAGCGTCAGCAACACGTCGGTGCTGCCTTCCTGCTCGCCCGCTACATACGAAGCACTGGCCACCACGCCGGGCAGATCGCCCAGCAGCAACAGCAACCGGTCGACCTGGCGCAGCGCAATCGGCTGACCGGGCTGCAACTGCGCAGCGCTCATGGCCTCGATACGGCTTCGAGGCAGCCGCGCTTCAGCAGGCCATTCCATCCGAACCTCACCGAGCCGGGCCTCGACTACGCGCAGTGCAACCACGCCGTTTTCGACCTCCTGCTGCGGCACGAAGGCATGAGCCAGCCATCCAGCCTGGCGGTAGGTCTGCACCAACACCCAGGCTGCTTCCTGCAGCTGCGTCAAGCTCAGGTCACGGCCGGTAAAGCCTTTGAGCGCGTCCTGCAAGGTCTGCGCATCCACCAGGCCATTGCCTTCGATACGAAAGCCATTGACGCGCAGCACCGCAGCATCCTGCCCCGCTGCCGGGGGTGTCGGTACCTGGGGCGTCTGCAGCTTGGGCGAGCTGATGAGCCCGCCGGGTCGCGCCTCGATCTGCTGAAGCACCGAGCCCGCATCGGGCGCAGCCCATCCCCAGATTGGCAAGGCCGCCAGCAGAGCAAAAGGCAGGGGCCGTAGCCAGGGCGTCGCGGGGCGACGGCGCAGAAGCGACGCGCGATCAATTCGTGCTGCGCGGCTCATGACCGACGCACCTGCAGTTCATCAAAGAACTGGTAGCCGACGTTGCGGATGGCCTCGATCACAGCCCCTTGGGCGCCCGCTTTGTGCAGCTTTTTGCGTAGGCGCACCATGCGCACCTGAATGTTGCTCTTGCGCTCTTCGCTCAATTCGAGCCCGAGGCAATTCGCTACTTCTTCAAAGCGCAGCCTGGCATCGGCCGATTGAGAAAACGCCAGCAACAAGCTGGCTTCGGTGGCGGTGACCTTGACGGTGCCGGCGGGGCCGGTGAGGTCCAGTTTTTTAAGTTCAAGCACGGCAAGCTGAAGAGTTCAGGTGCCGGCGATTAGAGTAAGTTCGTTAAACGGATTCCTTCATTTGCCTTCAATTTCTACGCTTGCGCAACGTTTTCTGACATGCATGAAATGCAATGAAGGAGTTTGAAAGTTTATGAAAGAAATTTATTTGCCGGATGACCCACAACCATTCAAGACAACAGGATTAAGCGAAGACCTGAACCTGAACTCTGATCTGGTAGCCGACCGAACGTAGTGACTCGATCAGCGGTTCGGTGGCACCGATCTGGCTGAGTTTTTTGCGCAGACGAACGATGCGTAATTCCAGGCTGGACCTGTTGAAGTTGTCGAGGTCGCTGCCCAGAAGTTCAGCCAGTTGCCAGATCTCCAGACGGCCGCCCGGCGCTCTGGCAAACGCGGTGAGCAGTACCTCTTCGGCGTGGGTGAGTTTGACACCACCGGCAGGGCCATACAGGTGCTGCGCCTCGAGGCGTAAAGGTCCGTGGGGCAGGAAGCTGTCGACTCGCTGCGCCTCGCGCCGACGGGCAAAACTCTTGAGCGCCGCGGACAACTCTTCAAGTGGCACTGGCTTGGGCAAGTACACGTCGGCGCCGCTGTCGTAGCCCACGACCTTGTCGCTGAGCTCCGAGCGCGCCGAGATGATGATGATGCCTACCAGGGGCTGCGCCCGCCGGATTCGTTGAGCCAGGCTCAGGCCGTCTTCGCCAGGAAGGTTCAGGTCGATGAGAAACACATCGGCAGGGGCGGCACGCAGTGCGTCGTCCACGGCCTCGGCACAGGCGAGTGCGAAGACCTGGTGGCCCTGTGCCCGCAAGGCTTCAGCGGTGAGTTCGCGCAGATCGTCGTTGTCTTCGACGATGACGATGCTTAGATGGGAAGACACAGCTCAAAAACGATGTGTTGATCAGTCGGACAGTATCGCAGCGTGGCACCGACCTGCCGGGCCAGTCCGTCACACAGGTACAAACCCAAGCCGGTGCCCGAGATACGCTGCGCCGCTGCATGCCGATAGTACTTGCCAAAGACCTTGTCTGCATCGGGCCAGCCCGCCTGCCCAGGCGCGTTGACAACTTGCAGGCGCCAGAATGCGTGGGGGCTGTCGATACGGTCAAGCGTGACCTTGATCGCGCGATCTGGTGAACCGAATTTGATCGCGTTGTCCAGCAAATTGCTCATGATGATCTGTAGACATTGCAGGTCGGTGCGCACCGGAGCCTCGAAGGGCAGATCAGCCTGCAGCCGA
>RFXC01000386.1 GCA_009921765.1 Betaproteobacteria bacterium
CGCTCAGCGGCAGGCTTCGCAGGCCTCTCAGGCTTCACAGGCCTCACAGTCCATTCGCATCGTCAACGCGCGCGAACACAACCTGCAATCTCTGCACGTGGACATTCCGCGAGGCAAGTTCAATGTCATCACCGGCGTGTCGGGTTCAGGCAAAAGCACGCTCGCCTTTGACATCTTGTTCAACGAAGGCCAACGTCGCTACCTCGAAAGCCTCAACGCTTACGCCCGCAGCATCGTGCAACCGGCCGGTCGGCCCGAGGTGGATGCCGTGTGGGGCATTCCGCCCACCGTGGCCATTGAGCAGCGCCTTTCGCGCGGCGGCCGCAAGAGCACGGTGGCCACCACCACCGAGCTGTGGCACTTCTTGCGCTTGCTGTGGGTCAAGCTGGGCGTGCAGCACTGCCGGCATGACGGCGCAGCGGTCAAACCCCAAAGCGCCGACAGCATCGTGGCGCAATTGCTGCGCGACCACAAAGGCCAGCACGTGGGCCTGCTTGCGCCCTTGGTCATTCACCGCAAGGGCGTCTACACCGACTTGGCCAAATGGGCCAAGGCCCGGGGTCACACCCATCTGCGGGTCGACGGTGAATTTTTGAGCGTCGACCCTTTCCCGCGCCTGGACCGCTTCAAAGAGCACACCTTGGAGCTGCCCGTGGCCGACCTGGTCATCGACCCCAAGCATGAGGCACAACTGCGAGATGCCGTGACGCGCGCGCTCGACGTCGGCAAGGGCGTGCTCCACCTGCTGGCCCCGCTGGATGGTTTGCGTGGCGCCCTGCTCACCGGCCGCTCCACCGCGGCCATTGGCAGCCTCAAAGTGTTTTCCACCAAACGGGCCTGCCCGGAATGTGGCACCAGCTACCCCGAGCTCGACCCGCGCATGTTCAGCTACAACAGCAAGCATGGCTGGTGCCCCACCTGCGTGGGTACGGGTCTGACTCTCACCCAAGAGCAACGCAAGGTTTATGACGACTCGGCCCCGCGCGACGATGTGAGCGGTCGCGAGGTGAGCTTCCCATCAGAAGAGGCTGAAGCCGAGGGCCTGGTCGACTCCCCTTGCCCCAACTGTCAGGGCACCCGCTTGAATCTGACAGCGCGCTCGGTCACGTTTGAGCGGGAGGCCATCACGGCCATCGCCCAGCGCTCGGTGCGCGACACCCACCGTTGGGTCGACAGCTTGCGGCTTCACGGTCGCGATGCCGACATCGCTCGCGACGTGATCACCGAAATCCGCAGCCGCCTGCAGTTCTTGGAAGAAGTGGGCCTGGGCTACCTCACGCTCGACCGGGCTGCGCCCACGTTGTCTGGTGGCGAGGCACAGCGCATCCGCCTGGCCGCGCAGCTGGGCAGCAATTTACAAGGGGTGTGCTACGTCCTCGACGAGCCCACCATCGGCTTGCACCCTCGCGACAACGGCATCTTGCTCAACGCGCTGCACAAGCTGGGCGACAAGGGCAACACCTTGGTGGTGGTCGAACACGATGAAGACACCATCCGGCGCGCCGAACACATCATCGACATCGGTCCCGGTGCAGGCCGTCGGGGAGGGCGCCTGATCGCCCAAGGCACGGTGCAAGACCTGTCGGCCCAGCCCGACTCGCTCACGGGTCGCTACCTGGCTCAACCCATGAGCCACCCCATGCAAGCGCGCCGCCCGGTGGCCCTCACCCGAGGCGCGCCTTCGGGGCCCACGCTAAAGCTCGGCGCGGCCCACCTGCACAACCTGCGCCAGGTCGACGTGCACATCCCGCTGCAACGCCTGGTGGCCGTCACTGGCGTGTCGGGCTCGGGCAAGAGCACGCTCGCACGTGACGTGTTGCTCACCAACGTCCAAGCCGCGGTGGCCCAACGCAGCACCGCCGCCGGCCGCGCCGTGCAAGCGGCAGGGGGGCACCCCACTTGGGTCGGCTGTCAAAGCCTGGCGGGCTTTGAAGCCATCGACCGCGTCCTGGAGGTCGACCAAACCCCCATCGGCAAGACCCCCCGCTCGTGCCCGGCCACCTACATCGGCTTTTGGGACACCATCCGCAAGCTGTTCACCGAAACGCTCGAGGCCAAAGCGCGCGGTTATGCGGCTGCGCGCTTCTCGTTCAATACCGGCGATGGCCGCTGCCATGCCTGCGAGGGCCAAGGCATGCGCACGATCGAAATGAGCTTCTTGCCCGACGTCAAAGTGCCTTGCGACGTGTGCCACGGTGCACGCTTCAACGCCGAAACCCTGGCGGTCACTTGGCGTGGCAAGAGCATTGGCGACGTCTTGCAAATGGAAGTGGACGAAGCCGTGGGCTTCTTCGCGTCCATGCCCACCATCGCCCATCCGTTGCAGCTGCTCCAGGATGTGGGGTTGGGCTACCTCACGCTGGGTCAACCGTCGCCCACGCTGTCTGGCGGCGAGGCCCAGCGCATCAAACTCGTCACCGAGCTCAGCAAGGTGCGTGATGACATCACCCGCCGCGGCAACCGCGCGCCGCACACACTCTACGTGCTCGACGAGCCCACCGTGGGCCTGCACATGGCCGATGTGGGCCGTCTCATCAAAGTGCTGCACCGCTTGGTCGACGGCGGCCACAGCGTGGTGGTCATCGAGCACGACCTGGACGTCATCGCCGAAGCCGACTGGGTCATCGACCTCGGCCCCGAAGGCGGCGCCGACGGCGGCCGCATCGTCGCCGCCGGCCCTCCCGAAAAGGTGGTTGCGCTCGCCACCCACACCGGCACCGCCCTCGCCCCCGTCATTGCGAGGAGCGCAGCGACGACGTGACGAAACGTCATTGCGAGGCGCAAAGCGCCGAAGCAATCTTCAGATCACCGAGAGATTG
>RFXC01000387.1 GCA_009921765.1 Betaproteobacteria bacterium
TTAGAACCCGGGTTCTAAACCCAGTTTAAACCCCGCCATTCATCCTCGGGTTTTTGCGGAGAAAACCTATCATTTTACCACGCCGCGGGTCATTTTGAGGAGCGCCGCGTAGCGGAGCCTCTGCTCCTCGGTATTGACCCCCGAGGCCACCAGTTGTTCGATCTGCTGGCGCGCCCAGCGGCTTTTCAACTGACCAAGCGCCCCCCCCAGTTCAAGCGCTGCCTCGGCATCAGTCAACTCGGCAACCCCCGCAGCATCGGCACCGCCAGCGCGCTCCAGTCGGAGCACCTCTTGGGGATCCGAGCCACGCAACGCCTCGCAGACGCTCGCGAAAGTGCTCGCGGGCGGTAGCGCGGCAATTTTCCTGATCCAGTCGGCGAGCACGGGGGGAACCCAGGCCTCGCCCGCATCAAGCGTGCTGGCAAGTCCCGGGTGGAGGGCGAGCAACAGACGCGACCGCGCTTCAAGATCGGGGGCTGCAGCGGGCACCCGCAGCCGGGGAGGTTCGTTGCGATACCCCTCTTTGGACGGGCCGGCGCGCTCGCCACGCAGCTTGCGCGGGGCGCCCTCATAGGCTGTTGGATCACCCCCCCCGCGAAACGCGCGCGCCTTCGACCCGCGACGTATTCCGGTCGGCTCCCCGTTCAAACCCGCGGACGCCTCGCTCGGGCTGAAAGAACCGCTCGACCTCAGCGACGGCGAGCTGAGCCAGCGCAGCGAGCCGATGAACGATTTGCAGGCGAAGCGCTGGCGCAGCGAGCTCTGCAATCATGGGGCGCGCCTTCGCGAGCAGCATCGCGCGTCCCTCGGGCGTAGCCAGGTCAATCTGCTGGGAGAGCTCGCGCAGCAGCACTTCGGAGAGCGGTACCGTTTTTCCGAGTAGCTCACGCCAACCCTCCACGCCCTGCTCGCGGACAAAACTGTCCGGGTCATGCTCGGGCGGCAGGAACAGAAAGTCGATCCGGCGGGTATCGGCTGTGTGCGGCAGGCACACAGCCAGTGCGCGCGAAGCGGCCTTTCGACCCGCGGCATCTCCATCGAACGCAAACACCAGCCGCGAAGCCAGTCGAATCAGCTTTCGAACATGGTCGGGCGTGGTGGCAGTGCCAAGCGTTGCCACCGCATTGCCAACGCCATGCTGCGCCAGCATCACCACGTCCATGTAGCCTTCGACCACAACGACGCAGTCATCGCGGCGAATCGCATCGCGACCTTCGAAGATGCCGTAGATTTCCCGACCCTTGGAGAACACCGGCGTTTCAGGCGAGTTCATGTACTTGGGCTCGCCGCTGTCGAGTACCCGGCCACCAAAGCCAATCACCTGGCCGCGCGGATTGCGGATCGGGAACATGATGCGGTCGCGGAACCGGTCGTAGCGACGCGTTCGACCAGGCGTTTGCGCAACCAACACCTCCCCGTCGGAATCTGGCGTGCCCCGCCCCGAATCGCTATCAAGGGGCTTGCCCGACACCCCGGCACCGGTGTCTTCCGCAGGCGACTCGATGACCAGGCCCGCGGTAGCCATCACCGGCGCCGAATAATCGGGAACCGCAGCCTCCAGGCCCCGCCACTGGGCGGGCGCATAACCGATTCCGAATCGCGCAGCGGTCTCGCCGGCAAGTCCCCGCCCCTTCAGATAGTCGATCGCACGGGGCGTATCGCGCAGCCGCTGGCGATAGTGGCGCGCGGCGGTTTCGAGAATGGCAAGCAGGCTCTGGGATTCCGAGGCCGCCGCCGCGGCGGCAACGGGGTCGATGTCGCGCGACTCTGGAACCGTCATCCCCGCCTCGCGGGCCAGATCCCGAATGGCATCGACATAGCCCTGACCGGCATGCTCCATCAGAAACCCGATCGCCGACCCATGGGCGCCACATCCAAAGCAGTGATAGAACTGCTTGGTGGGGCTCACCGTGAAGGAAGGCGACTTTTCGCCGTGAAACGGGCATAGCCCCAGAAAGTTGGCGCCCGCACGCTTGAGTTTCACGTGCCGCCCCACCACGTCGACGATGTCGACGCGGGCAAGCAGCTGCTGAATGAAGTCCTGCGGAATCACCCGGCGAGTCTAGCGCGCCAGCCGGGCCTTTACCTGCGCGGAAACCGCGGCCATGTCGGCTCGCCCAGCCAGAACCGAGCGGACCTGCGCCATGACCTTGCCCATGTCCTGGGGGCCTGCGGCGCCGGTGGCGGCAATAGCAGATTCAACCGCTGCCGCGATTTGGCTGGCATCGGCCTGCTCGGGCAAATAGGCAAGCAGCACCGTGAGCTCGAATTTTTCGCGGTCGGCGAGATCTTGACGTCCGCCCGCTTCAAACTGGGTGATGGAATCACGACGCTGCTTGGCGAGTTTTTCGACGACCGCCGCGATTTGGACGTCATCAAGCGTGATTCGCTCGTCGACCTCGCGTTGCTTGATGGCAGCAAGCAGCAACCGCAACGCTGACAGGCGATCGGACTCGCGCGCCCGCATCGCGGATTTCATGTCTTCGCTGATTCGGTCTTTGAGACTCATGATGTCCCGGGGGTTTGAGCCCCGAAAGATGTTCAGGCGCGAAAGGCTTTAAGCCCGAGATTGATCCCGCCGCCGCCCCGGGCTTTCGCCCGCACCTGCTGCTGGAAAGCGCGCGCCCAGTTAAAGGAGCGCGCGCCAACGGTCATCAGTAGAGTTTCTTGGGCAGCATCTGGCTGCGGATGCGCTTGAAATGGCGCTTGACCGCGGCCGCCTTCTTGCGCTTTCGCTCAGAGGTGGGCTTCTCATAGAACTCGCGTGCGCGGAAATCAACATCTGGATTTGCAGCATATTTTTCCATGCATG
>RFXC01000388.1 GCA_009921765.1 Betaproteobacteria bacterium
GCGCGGGGCGCTGGGCGATGCCGCTGTTTTCGAACAGCTTCGTGAACTCTGGCTCGAGCATCAGGTGCTGTTTTTTCGAGATCAGGATCTGCCGCCCGCCGAATTCATGCGCTTTGCCGAACACTTCGGCGAGCCCGTGGAATATCCCATGGTCAAGGGGCTGCCCGACTTCCCACACATCATCGAGGTGAAAAAACTGGAGCACGAACGCAATGCGTTCGGTGCGGTCTGGCACTCCGACACGGTTTACCTCGAGCGGCCGCCCATGGCATCCATGCTCATCGCGCGCGAACTGCCGCCGTTCGGGGGCGATACCCTGTTTTCAAGCATGTACGCCGCCTATGAAAACCTGTCCGACGGGCTGCGCATGCTGTTGAACGGCCTGCGTGCGGTGAATTCCTCCGCGAAGGCCGATGTCACGCGCACACGGGAAGATCGGGTCAAGACCGACGGGGCGGAGTCGCGTCGCGATTTCACCTCTGAACATCCGGTTGTTCGAACGCATCCCGAAACCGGCCGCAAGGCGCTCTATGTCAATCCGGCGCACACGGTTCGCTTTGCGGGCTGGACCGAGGGTGAAAGCGCGGGCCTTCTCCGTTATCTGTTCGAGCATCAGGTACGGCCCGAATTCACCTGCCGATTCAGCTGGCAACCGGGTTCGGTGGCGTTGTGGGACAACCGGTGCGCCATGCACAATCCGGTGAACGACTATCACGGCTATCGCAGGATCATGCACAGGATCACGCTTGCGGGTGACATTCCCCATTAGCACCAGGATATCTCTCATGAATACCCCGACACAGGCTGACACACTGCCCCTTCAAGCTCGCGCAACCCATTCGGCCCAGCCGGCGAGCCGCGGTGTACACCATCTGGCGCTGAACACCGACGACATGAAGATGACCATCGACTTTTATACGCGGGTCATGGGCATGCCGCTGATTCACGCGCTCAAGGTGCCACCAGGGGTTGGCGCAGGGCCACTCAATCGCGGCAACCCGCCGTTCGAAAACCTGCGGCACTATTTCTTCGATGCCGGGGGTGATGCGATGGTGGCCTTCTTCGAATTGCCCAAAGGTGCAACGGGTACCGCCGACCGGAACGCCGTAGCCGCCATGCAGCACTGCTCATTTACGACAACGAAGGCGCAGTTCGAGGTGTTGCTCGCCCGCTTGAACGACCACCAGGTGCCGGTCATCGGGCCTGTCAACGTCGGCGCCGGATCATGGTCGATCTATTTCTTTGATCCCAATGGCATTCGACTGGAGTACACCTACCAGGAAGGCGACGGCCACGATGTTCGCGTGATCGAGCGCTGGACCCAGACGCGGGATGAAATGATGGCGGAGCTCGCCACGCTGAGTTCTGACAAGGGCTGGCTTGCGCGCGTGACAGCCCACCTTCCCGATCAGCGAAGCTGAGGGGCGGGCCGCAAACGAACCGGGTTTGTCAGGCGCCCGCCTGATTACCGCGGTGCCGCCACCGGCACCGTACCCATGCGGTCGGCGGGCAAATGCACTTCCAGCACCTCGAAGTCGAGCGACATGCTGGTTTCGTTGTGCACCATGCCGCCTGGGATGTAGCAGGAATGCCCCTCTTCGAGATGCAACTTCTGGCCATCTTCGAATTCGAGGTCGATCCAGCCTTTCAAGATGTAGATGAACTGGCCATCGCAGGTGTGATAATGCCAGCCCGTTGGCTCGCCCAGCCCCTTCCTGGTTTGCTGAACCTGCGCCTTGAGCATGCCTTCTGAAGCATCGGCCACGCCGAGATCACGATAGGTAAAAAATGCGCGCCGGCCCTGGATGACTGGAGCAGTTTTCAGATCGACACTGACAAGCTTGCCCTTGACGGTACGCGTCGTAGTATTCGACATTGCTGTCTCCTTTTGTTCAACCGAGTGTACCGCCCGACTAGTTCGGCTGAATCCCCGCCTTCACCAGAAGCGGAACCAGCGTCTCGATCTCGCGGCGCAGGTGTGCCCGCAACGCCTCGGGTGTGGCCTCGGATTCCGGAACGGCCGCCACGCCCATCTGCTCGAGACGCGAGCGCGTGTCGGGATCGGTCACCGATTTTTTCATGCCGTCGGTCAGCTTTTCGATCACGGCTTTGGGCGTGCCTTTGGGTGCGTACACGCCGAACGAGATGTTGATGTCCAGACCGGTCACGCCGGCCTCGGCGATGGCGGGCACGTCGGGAAGCTGCGGCAGTCGCGTCTTGCCGGCGGCGGCCACAGCGCGAATGCGTCCGGATCGAACCTGGGGAACCGTGCCCGAGGTCTGGTCACACAGCACATCGACCTGACCGCCCGCCAGATCCACCAGCGCAGGTCCCGTGCCCTTGTAGGGCACCTCGTTCAACTTCACATTCAGTGCACTCATCATCATGAGCGCGCACAGGTGCGAGGCGGAGCCCACGCCCGCATGGGCGAGGCTCACCTTGTCGGCGTTGCCGCGCAGATACTGGATGAACTCGGGCAGGGTGCTCGTGGGAAACCCCTGCCGCGTCACGATCACCATGGGCCCGCTGGTGCCGCGCGCAACCGGCTCGAAGTCATCCACCGGACTGTAGGGCAGGCTCTTGAACATGGCGCCGTTGGTGGCGTGACTCACGTGAATCATCAGGAGCGTGTAGCCATCAGGCTTTGAGCGTGCAACCTTGGCGGTTCCAATCGTGCCCGATGCGCCGGCCGGGTTGTCGACCACCACCTGCACACCCAGGTGCTTCTGGAGCGCGCTTGCGAACACCCGGGTGATGGCATCGCCAGGACCGCCAGTGGCATAAGGCATGGTCAGGGT
>RFXC01000389.1 GCA_009921765.1 Betaproteobacteria bacterium
GCGTGCGCTGCGCAGGGGTCAGGCGATCGAATTCGGTGCCGACGACGGCAGGATCGACCGTTTCCGGCCAGACCACTTCGCGCAGGTCGAAATCGGGAAACGCCGACAGATACTTGGCCGCAATGACCTTCTGGTCGATACTGAGTTCGGACAGCTTGCGCGCGCTGCCAGGATCCTGATCCCCCCAGGCGGCATTCGGGTCATAGTAGTAGGTCTGGAAAACACTGCGCCGATCATCGGGCTTGCCAAGCAGCGTCTCGCGCTCGTAGGAGATCACCGGCTCGGGCGTGTAGCCCAGGGTGTGCGCCACGGCGGCCTGCTGTTCGGCCGAGAGCGATTCAAACGGGGTCGCAGCATCAACCGGTGCCTCGACACCGAACGACGCCCAGTCGATGGACGCGTTGCTGTAATCGGCCGACTCGCCCTCGATGAGCGAGCGCTTAAGCATGCCGCTCGCGGGCTGGTAGTACCAGACGCCCTCGAGCTTCTCGTAGCCCCGCGCCAGCGCCTGCGCATCGTTGACGGCGGGTGCGATGGGACCGATCTCGATCGACTCGTAAAAGGCGCCGGTTGATTCGTTGTAATAGCCTCCCTTGGCATGACGGGTGTAGCCAAGGCTGGTCGTAATCGCGAGCTTGGACTCGTTGGAGAGCGCAGCAAAAGGCGTGCTCTGCCCAACCGCGGTGACCACCGCAGACTCGGCCAGCCCAAGCCCTGCACCGGCCAGCGATTGCCGAAGCTCCGCGGAAATATTGCCCGCGCGGAGCGCCGTGACGATGGCCGCGACCGATTGCTGATCAGCGATCTCGGCCACCCGGCGACCGTTGATCGTGTCGAAATAGCTTGCGTGGCTCGACGTCGTTTCCCCATACCGCAGGGTCATCGTGCCACCGGTAGTGAGGCTGCCGGCCAGTCCCAGCTCGCCGTCGGTATCGATCAGCAGCACGGTGTCGACGCCGGTGCGATAGGCCACCGGCATGCCGCCCTCATCCCGGAAGGCCGCGCCCGCGCGGATCGCCGCACCGCTGTCGAGGCTGAGGTAGCCCCTTGAGCGCAAGGTCATGGCGGCGCGATCGCCCTCCACTGCAAGGCTCGCGCCTTCGAGGAGCCGCAGTCCCGAGCCTGCGTTGATCTCCATCGCAGAATCCGCCCCGCCCACCGCCACCGCTGTGGCGACGATGATGGAGCCCGTCGTGCTGGCGAGTTTCACCAGGCTTTCGTCGCCGGTGGTCTGAATTACGCTGCCCACATCCGCGGTGATCGAGTTGGGCTCTGGGCCATAGCGGACCAGCGCGCCGTTGCCGGTGCTTGCCGTGACCGCGACATCGATCAGACGGGTGGCGCGCAGCCAGCCGGAATGAACCCATTGCTCGTCGATGACAAACCGGATCTCGTCGGCCGTCACGCCCGAATCGGGCGAGCCAAGACCATCGTGAATGTTGCCGCTCCAGACCTCGATCAATCGTGCCCGCAAGGCGAGCGCACCACTGGCCTGTACATCGCCGACGATGTTGATCGTGTCGGCCTCGAGGAAGGTCGGGTCATCAAGCCGGGCGCTGAACACGTTGGCGAAAACGGTCTTGTTTTCCAGATCGCCGACATACATCACCGGTGCACCGAGACTGGCGGCATGGCCAATGCGGACCGCGGAAAATCCGTCGCGCAAGGCGGACACATCCCGCATGCCCAGTTCGAGGAAGCCTGTGGCACCGTTGATCGAGCGGTCGTTGGCGTAGACCGACTGGCCCGCCGAGCCGATCCGGTAGCCCTGGGTGGGCGTCTTCGTGGTGATTTTCAGTTCGCCGGGCGCGCTGACCCGATCGTCGCCCGAGGCGAAATCGAGGTCGTCGGCAATCAGCGTGATGCCGCCTGTTGCAGACCGAAGCGCGCCGCTCTCCAGCGTGAGCAGGCCCTCGGCCGCCAGCGATTCGATGAGAATCGGCCCGTCGGTGATGAGGCCCCCAGCGGTGCCACGCGTGCCCGCTTTCAGAATCAGGTCGTCGACCTCACGCACCGTCACTGCGATGTTGTCTGTCTGCCCCAGGTTGACCAAGGTCAGCGCGGCAAGTTCGGTGTGCACTTCGCCCACGATGCCCCGGGCTTGCAGATCGAAATGCCCGCCGGGGGCGGTCAGCACAGCCTCCTCGAGATTGAGCAGACCAGCAGCATTCAGGACAAGATCGGTTGATCCCCAACTCGCGTCCTCGGTGGACGTCAGCACGGTTCCTGCGGTTGAGAGATCGTTGATCTCGACCCGGTCCAGTTCTGCATTGAACGTGAGGGTGCGGCCGTCGTAGAGCAGCCCGCTCGCCTGAAGCTCAAGCGCCTGAGTGCTGGTCAGATCGTCGAAGATGACGACCTCCTCGCCCACTCCGCCCTCGACATGCAGCAGGCCGACCCAGTCGGCCGAAATCTCGTTGCGGCCCCGGCTGAATATCAGGTGCGCCTCGGGTGTGCTTTCGACCCGGATGCGGTTGTTGCCCCCGGCATCGCTCAGCGTGGTGAGCTCGGACCCGCGGATGGTGATCTCGTCATCGCCCGTCCCCGACTGGATGACATTGCGGCCCGCACCGAGATCGATGATGGCGCCGGCTTCGCCGCCCGAGAAGATGTCGTTGCCCTCGTCCCCATAGACTTTCAAGCCGGGTACGAGACCTCCGAGAATGCGGTCGTTGCCTGGCCCGCCGCGCACCACGCTGCCCGGGCCACCCCCCATGATCATCAGCGTGTCAACGCCGGGGCCGCCGTTGATCTCCAACAC
>RFXC01000390.1 GCA_009921765.1 Betaproteobacteria bacterium
AAGGTGTTGCCTCGTACTACTTCGGGCACCGCCGGTGCGCGGGCTTTCAGAAATTCAGCCGCGAACGGAACGATTCGCCACGGATGCGTCGTGCCGCTCCAGACCGCTTCGATCACCAGAGGCTCATCCGCACCGACGGCTGCGCGCATCAGCACCAGCACCGGTGGCATGGCATCAAACGTCGCCTCAACCAATAGCCAATCCGACAGCCTGTCGACCCGCACCACACGCGCCGACTGTGAATCCGGTGGGCTGTGCTTCTGCAGCAGGGCCTGTGCGGCACGGCCGAGCGAGCTCCCGCTTTCCGCCCCGCTCACACGCCCGCAGTCACTCACGAACCGTCCCCACAGCTCGGTGATGCCACCCACCAGGTCAAACGGCTCCCCATTCAGCGTCAACAGCAGGCGTTGGTCCTTGATCACAAACCTGGGGTGCACCAGCATGAGCGCAAGTGCCACCAGCCCGATGGCGCTTATCCATCGCGCAACGCGCCGATGCCTGTCCCCGCTGGCTCTCATCCTGTCTGTCCCCTCGCCCGCTGTGTGACAATCCCGCCATCAATGCCCCGATGGTGGCGCAAAGTGCCAAGCCCTGCCGAATCCCCCCACACCTTCACCCTCAACACCCGCGTCGTCACCGTCTCCGCCGCCGATGACGAGCCCCTTCTCTACGTCCTTCGCGACCGCCTCAACCTTCCTGGCACCCGTTTCGGCTGCGGGTTGAACCAGTGCGGTGCCTGCAGGGTGATGATCGATGGCCGTGCCGTAGCCGCGTGCGACACGCCCATGTGGTCGGTTGCCGGGCGGACGGTCATCACCATCGAGGGGCTCGCAGAATCGCCCACGGCCGGCCGGCTGCAGCGCCGCTTCGAGGCCCTCCAGGCCGGGCAATGCGGCGCCTGCCTGTCGGGCATCATTGTCACGCTGACGCAGGCCATCGACTCGGGCGCTGCGCACGACGAGCCCTCGGTCCGTCGCATACTTGACGCGCAGCTCTGCCGCTGTGGTTCGCACTCACGGATCGTCGCAGCCGCCCTCTCCGCTCTCGCCTCGCCCGCGTCGCAAGACCCTGCCCCAACGCCATGAACCTCGCCTTCCGTCTTACCCAGTCAACGGTCTCGCGCCCCGACCTGCCCGCCAGCCTCGCGGTCAATCCCCGGCGTTCGACCTGGCTCGGCTGGTGCCCCGACGGCACCGTCGAGATCCGCTCTGGCAAGGTTGAGATCGGCCAGGGCATTCTCACCGCCCTCGGACAAATCGCAGCCCATGAACTGCGGCTCCCGATCGAACGAATCCGGATGATCCCGGTCCAGACCGGTCTCTCGCCAGACGAAGCGGTCACCTCGGGGAGCCTCTCGATTCAGGAGTCCGGCACTGCCATCCGCATAGTCTGCGCAGAACTGCGCGAGCGCCTGATCGCCCGTGCGGCCGAGCGCTGGGGTATCGCAGCCGTGGCGTGTATCGCCCGCGACGGTCTGGTCACCGGGCCGAATGACAACAGGCTGGACTATCGCGATCTCGACCCCGCCTCACTCCTGGAGGGCGAGGTCGGCGCCGTAGCGTCCGCCGCCGCAAATCCATCTGCCCACCTTCCCACTCCGATCATCGGACAGTCGATACCGCGGCACGATCTACCCGCCAAAATTCGAGGCGCTCCCGCCTACCTGCATGATCAACGCCTTCCGGGACTCCTTCACGCACGCGTTGTACGCGCTGCAATCCCGGGCGCCACGCTTCAATCCGTATCCGCCGATGCACTCAGTTCATTCGGCAACAGCGTGCGACTCATCCGCGACGGCAATTTTCTTGCGGTGGTGGCCGAGCGTGAATGGCTGGCCATCCGCGCCGCCGAACATCTGGCCGCAGCCACCCGCTGGCAGCAGCCAGGTTTGCCGTTTGACGATGAAACGGTCGCGGACTGGCTGCGTACACAGCCCGCGGAATCGCGAGTCATTGCAGAGCACGCCTCCGAGACGTCCGCCTTGGAAAGCAGCGCAATACCGACTGGCGAGATCGGCGGGGGCACCTCGCCCGCGCAGAGCGACCCCGACGCCCCAACCTATGAAGCCGTCTTCACCAAACCCTTCATCGCCCACGCATCGCTCATGCCGTCCTGCGCACTTGCGCATTGGACCGATCAGCGACTCGACATCTGGACGCACAGCCAGGGTCCCTACAACCTGCGCGCCGATCTGGCGCTCGTGTTCCCGGATGCCGACATCGTGGTGCATCACGCGGAGGGCGCCGGCTGCTATGGACACAATGCGGCCGATGATGTGGCCCTTGATGCCGCCCTCATCGCACGCGCCTGCGGCGCGCCAGTCCGGGTGCTCTGGTCGCGGCACGACGAACTGATCCGCGCACCACTCGGTTCGGCCATGACCATGCGGGTTCGCGCCTGGATGCAGGGCGGTCACATCACACGCTGGGAACACGAGGTCTGGAGCGCAGGGCACAGCCTTCGCCCCGGTCGCGCGCCCACGCCCACGCTGCTCGCCGCAACCGAAATCGCATCGAACCGGTTCGAACCCCGCGAGTCGGTCAACGCTGCGCTCGCTGCAGGCGGCGGCTCCGAGCGAAATGCCATTCCAGCCTACCGCTTCAACACGATGCGCATCGTCAACCACCGGGTTCGAAACATGCCGCTTCGCACCTCGGCGCTGCGCTCGCTCGGCGCATTTGGCAACGTGTTTGCGCTCGAATCCGCAATCGACGATCTGGCCGAGCTCGCGCATCAGGATCCGATCGCGTTCAGGCTCG
>RFXC01000040.1 GCA_009921765.1 Betaproteobacteria bacterium
GCGAGATGCTCGAGGCAGGCAGTCACGATCACCGACTCCTCGTCGGTTGGCATCACGCGTACGGCCACGGGCGCTGAAGGATCGCTGACAAGCGCTGCGCCCGAATCGTTGAACGCGCGATCAAGCCTCACGCCCATCCAGGCCAGCCGATCGGCAATGCGGGCGCGGACCGGCGGACTGTTCTCGCCAATTCCGGCAGTAAAGACCAGCAGGTCACAGCCCCCCAGCGCCACCGCCGTGGCGGCGATTTCCTGCGCGGCACGCTCACAGAAAACCTCGATCGCAAATGCTGCTCGTGGGTCCGTGCTCGCGAGCAGCGTGCGCACATCATGGCTGATGCCGGAGAGCCCCAGGAGGCCACTCCGGTCATAGAGGGCGTGCGACAGCGTGTCGGCATCCATCCCGAGCGCCGTGATGGCATGCAGTGCCACGCCGATATCGACGCTGCCGGGCCGTGTTCCCATCACCAGGCCGTCAAGGGCCGTCATGCCCATCGAACTGCGAACCGAGCGGCGCTCGAGCATGCCGCAAACGCTTGCGCCGTTGCCGAGATGGGCCACGATCACCCTCCCGTCGGCGAGCGGTCCGGCCACCACTGGGAGCTGGTCCGCAATGAACTGGTAGGACAGGCCGTGGAATCCGTAGCGTCGCACGCCACGCTCGCGCATCTCGATCGGGAGCGCGTAGGTGGTATGAAGCGGCAGCTGGGTCGCGTGAAACGCGGTATCAAAACAGCCGATCTGGGGCAGGTCGGGCTGACGCGCCGCGAGCGCACGAACCCCGGCAAGATTGTGCGGCTGATGAAGCGGCGCAAGCGGCACCTGCGCCTCAAGCACAGCGATTGCTGCATTGTCCAGCAGCGCCGGCCGCTCGAAATGCCCACCGCCGTGAACGATACGGTGACCCGCCACCTTGAGGGTGCCACGCAGGCCCGCCGAGCGTTCAAGCGCCTCCATCAGATGATCGATTGCGTCCTGATGGCTTCGCACCGAGGGCAGCGCGCTGGTGACAAGCGGTTCGTGCGTCACCCGCCATTCGAGGTGAGCAGCGCCGGGCCCGCCGCCCAGTCCGGCGACCTGGCCGCGAATTCGCGCAGTTGCTGCCCCCGATGCGCCTGCACCGGACGCAGCCAGCGCGACCGCCCGCGACCGATCCGCCGCGTAGACCGCGAACTTGACGCTCGATGATCCGCAGTTGAGGACCAGGATCGAGTCGTCAGTGCGCATGTCTACCAGTCGACGGTTTGCGCCATTTCTTCGGCTGCCGCACGCATGGCGGGAATGAACTCCATCGCGTCGGCAAGACCCAGGCGCGAGGCTGGAAGGTGCATGGCAAGGGCAGCCACCACGCGACCATCCACATCGAGCACCGGTACGGCCAGGCAGCTGACCCCGGCCAGATATTCCTCGGAATCGGTCGCGTAACCCTGCTGCCGCACCCGATCGAGTTCCTCGGACAGCCGCGACGGATCGACCATGGTGCGCTGCGTGTGACGGACCAGCGGACTCTGGCGGATGAAGCGGTCGCGCGCGCGGCGGTTCATGTAACCCAGAAACAGCTTGCCGCTCGCCGAGGCATAGAGGGGCTCGATCGAACCTGCACCCAGACTCAGCTTGAGCGGCCAGCCGGTTTCGATGCGGTCGAGGTACATCACCGCATTGCCGTTCGGAATGGTGAGATTGCAGGTTTCCCCGACTGTCTCGACCAGTTCCTCAAGGATTGCATGGCGTGCCGCCCGACCCGGAGAGCTGAGCAGCACCTGACCGGCAAGCCGGTTCAGCCGCTCGCCCCCCTGGTAGCGCTTGCTGCCGGGCTCTCGGCCCACCAGCCCGGCGAATTCGAGCGTGCTCAGGATTCGGAAGACGGTTGGCTTGGGCAGATCGACCTGCTTGCACAGCTCCGCCAACTGGGGCGGCGTCTGGCTGCAGGCAATCGCCTCGATGATCTTGAAGGCACGCAGAACCGCAGACCCCGAAGGGACTGCATCATCTTCGATAGGCAAAACCTGACTGGACATGTTGACTCCTCCCTGGTGAGCGCCATGAGCCGCTGCGCCAGGCACCATTCAGGCAGGGCCTGCTGGTGCTTCTTGGGGCGCTGAGGGGAATCCCTCGGGGCTCGCCGTCAAATATAAGGGCAAACCCGTAGATTGTGAAATGAAATTTAGGCCGCGAAAAACGGAACACCGGGGCCTCGGCCGGATTTCCCCTCAAGGGGACAAACCGCCCCCCGCGCACGAGGCGGTCAGGCAATGCGTCGGCGCTGTGCCTGATGCAGCGTGTGCAGCGTGATGCTGCGCACCTCGGCCTTGCTCTGCTCGATGTGAGCGCGAAGCAGCATCTTTGCCTGATCAGCCTTGCGCTGCAGCACTGCCCGCAGAATCCGCGCGTGCTCCTGGTAGGTGGCATCGATGCGGTCGTCGCGGGTGAAGTCGAGCCTGCGCACGATCCGTATCCGTCCGGTCACATCATCATGAACCCGGGCGATTTCATCGTTGCCCGCCGCCTTCACAAGCGCCGAGTGAAAGCGCTCGTCGAGCTCGCCCACTGCGGGTCCGTCGCGAAGACGCTCGCCTGAAGGCAGCAGCCAGGCCTGGCGAAGCGGCGCAAGCAGTTGCTCGGGCGCCTCGGCCTGGGAGAGCCGGGTCACCGCATCGAGTTCAAGCAGCACCCGCAAGTCGTAGAGTTGATCGATCCGATCAAAGTCGATCGGGCGCACGAACCAGCCTGTTTTCGATTCGACCTCGACCAGCCCCTCATCACGCAACCGGGTGAGCGCCTCGCGGATGGGCGTTCGGCTCACCCCCATCTGTTCGGCCAATGCCGCCTCGGAGAGGCGCTGTCCCGGGGTGAAGAGAAACTCGTGCAGATCGGTCTTGAGCCGTTGATAGACCTGTTCCGAGAGCTTGTCGCGCGAGCGGGCCGCCGAGTCGGTGGAAGCGAGCTGAATCATGCCGACGAGGATACCCGGTTCGCTACGAGCAGGCAGGCAGCCGCGCGGCCGCCGACGCTGACGAGCCTGGGCTTTTCTCGACCACAACGGTCATGCCCATCGGGGCAACGACCGTGAAAACGACAGGCCGAGGCGGGAGGATCCACCGGGCTGCGCGCTTCACCCTGCAGGCGGATTCGCGGTCCCTGCCCGGGGATCGATGAAATCAGCGCGCGCGTATAGGGGTGCATGGGCGAGCGAAATACCTCGTCCGACGGCCCGACCTCGACGATTTCACCGAGATACATCACGGCCACCCGCTCAGTGAGCAGCCGCACCACATTCAGATCGTGCGACACGAAGATCATCGACAGGCCGAGTTCCCGGCGCAGGCGCTCAAGGAGTTGCAGCACCACCGCCTGCACCGACACATCGAGCGCTGCAGTGGGCTCGTCCAGAATCAGCAGGTCG
Organism: Betaproteobacteria bacterium; assembly: GCA_009921765.1. The sequence goes on from RFXC01000040.1 coordinate 3,403, forward strand.
GGCCGCACCGCCAGCGCGCGGGCAATGCCGACCCTCGCCTTCTGCCCGCCCGACAACTGATGGGGAAAGCGCGCAAGCAACTCGGCCGGCAACCCGACCTGTGTCGCGAGTTCGGCAACGCGCGCGCGCAGCGCTTCCCGTCCGAGCGACGCGAGAAGCTTGAGCGGCTCGGCGATTGCCTCCTCGGCAGTGAAGCGGGGGTTGAGGCTGTCGGTCGGGTCCTGGAACACCATCTGGATGCGGGCACGCTCGGGGCTGCGCGCAAAACGCGCCGCGGGCAGCGCGCCGATGTCGGCGCCGTCAAACACGATGCGACCGTCGGTGGGATCGTGCAGGCGTGCAAGCAGACGTGCGAGCGTGGATTTACCGCAGCCCGATTCCCCGACCAGGCCCACGCTCTCGCCACGACGGATCTCTAGCGACACATCATCGACCGCATGAAGCATCGAGCCCCGGCCACCCGCCACCGGGAAATATTTTTTCAGCCGCTCAACGCGCAGCAACGGGCCGGGTAAGTCGGTCATTCAGCCCTCCCGCTCTAACAGCACCGGATCAGCACCGGTTGCGTCATCTGCGTCCGGATACCAACATGCCACCCGATGCGATGCCTCGCGCGCCCGCGACTCACCCAGAAGCGGACGGATCCGCCGGCACCGCTCGTCGGCCCGATCGCAACGTTCGGCAAACCGACAGGCAGGCAGATCGGTTCGCCGAAGGTCGGGCAGATTGCCAGGCACCGGCGCAAGCGACGCAATCGAGCCCGCGGGCCCCGGGGTGGAACTGATCAGCCGGCGCGTGTAGGGGTGACGCGGGGTGGCGAACAGTGATCCGGTGACCGCATCTTCGACCGCCTGCCCTGCGTGCATCACCACGATGCGGTCACAGTAATCGGCGGCAAGCGCGAGGTCATGGGTGATGAAAAGGGTCGCCATCTGCCGTTCGCGAGCGAGTCCGGTGATGAGGTCCATGACCGCGGCCTGGGTCGTCACATCCAGCCCGGTGGTCGGTTCATCTGCAATCAGGAGCGCCGGGCGACAGGCCAGTGCCAGCGCAATCATCACCCGCTGGCACATGCCCCCGGAGAGTTCGAACGGATAAGCGCTCAGTCGCCGCTCGGGGTCGGGAATCGCCACCTCGCGAAGCGCCTGAATCGCCCCCTCCCGCAGGCCGCGCGACAGGTCTGAACCGCGGGCAAGCGCGTGCCGCCGCAGCACATCCTCAATCTGACGCCCCACCCTGCGGATCGGATTGAGCGCCGTGCGCGGACTCTGGAACACCATCGAGATCTCGCGGCCGCGAAGCTCCGCGAGCACCCGCGCATCGGCACGCAACAGGTCGATGCCGCCGAAGCTTGCTTCGCCCCCGGTGATCCGTGCGGCACGATCGCTGATCCCGAGGAGGGCATAACTCAACACCGACTTCCCCGATCCGCTCTCGCCCACCAGTCCAACGATTTCGCCTTTCCTGATCTGCAGGTTCACACCCTCGAGCGCCTGCACCGCGCCGTCTCGGGTACGGAATTCGAGGTTGAGGTCGCGGACCTCGAGAAGCGGCGGATTGGGTGCGCTCCCGCGCGCCCGAAGCGGGGCGATCATGTGCGCCTCCGGGGATCGAGCAGATCGCGTAGCGCATCGCCCAGCAGATTGAAGGTGAACACCGCAAGCATCAGTGCCGCACCGGGAAAGAGGCTCACCCACCACTCGCCCGACACGATGTACTGCGCACCTTCTGCAACCAGAATGCCCCACTCGGCTTCGGGTGGGCGCACGCCCAGTCCGATGAAGCTGAGTCCCGCTGCGTTGAGAATCGCCCAGCCCATGTTGAGGCTCACCTGAACCGCAGCCGCTGGCAGCGCGTTCGGCAGGAGGTGAACCACCAGAATGCGCAGGTCGCGATTGCCAGACAGCCGCGCCGCTTCAATCCAGCCCGCGCCCCGGCGGATATTGGCCTCGGCACGCGCCACCCGGATGTAGAACGGCAAATTGATCACCGCCGTGGCGAGCACGATATTGCCGACTGTGTTGCCCAGCGCAGCAACAATGCCCATTGCGAGCACGAAGAGTGGAAACGCCATGATGGTGTCGGAGAGCCGCGTGACCAGACGATCCCACCAGCCGCCGAAATAGCCCGCTGCAAGACCCAGCGGCAAACCCACCACAAACGACGCCGCCACCGCAGCGAGCGCAATGCCCAGGTCGAGACGGGTGGCCACGATCACCCGAGACAGCATGTCGCGACCCAGCGCATCGGTGCCGAACCAGTGCTGCGCCGATGGCGGCTGAAGCGCTGCGGCCGCGTTGCTCGCGAGCGGGTCATAGGGCGCAATTGCAGGACCGGCAATGGCAAGCACCACGAGCAGCGCAAAGAGGAGCGCCGCAAACAACGTCACCGGATTCTCGGTGAGCACATGCCGCGCATGGGCCACCCCTGAGCGCGGCGCGCTCATGCGTCGACGCTCACGCGCGGATCGACCACGAGATAGAGAAGATCGACCAGCAGATTGACGAACACGAACAACACGCCCATGGTGAGCACGAAGCCCTGTACCGGGGCGTAGTCGCTTGCCGTGAGCGCATCAATTGCATAGCTGCCAATGCCGGGCCAGCCGAACACCTTTTCAACAATCACGCTGCCGCCCAGCATGAAGCCGAACACCATGCCGAGCGTGGTGATCACCGGCAGGAGCGCGTTACGCAACGCGTAGGCAAACAGCACGGTGATGGGCGTGAGCCCGGAGGCGCGCGCGGTGCGGATGAAGTCGGATCCGAGCACGCCCAGCATCGATGCCCGGGTCATGCGCGCAATCGGCGCCAGCACGAAAATCGCCATGGTGGCCACGGGTAACGAAAGCTGCTTCATCGCCGCCCACCAGACTGCACCCTCGCGAGCAATCAGCGAATCGATCAGCAGAAAACCGGTTACCGTTGGGGGCGCCGAAAACATCGGGTCGAGGCGCCCCATCGGCGAAGGCGCCCAACCAAGCAGGTAGTAGAAGAAGTAGGCAAGGAGCAGCCCGGTGAAGAAGGTGGGAAGCGAGACGCCAGCGGTCGTGATCACCCGGCAGACCTGATCAATCCAACTGCCCTGTTTGACCGCGGCGAGCACGCCCAAAGGCACTGCGATCGCACAGGCCACCAACAGCGCGACCAGCACGATCTCGAGCGAAGCGGGCAGCCGCTGCGCGATTTCAGTGAGCACCGGCTGCCCTGTCGTGAGTGACAGGCCTAGCTCACCGCGCCCCAGATCGCCAAGGTAGCGCAGGAATTGCTCGGCCAGCGAACGGTCGAGCCCGAGTTGCCGCCGCACCTGCTCGATCGCCTCGGCGGTCGCCGCGCCCCCGGCAAAATAGGCTGCCGGATCCCCGGGCAGGGCGCGGGTGAGGATGAAGGTGATCACCACGACGCCGAACAGACTCGGCACCGCGGCGATCAGGCGCTTGGCGATCAGTCGCAACATGGCGTGCTGGGGGCTGTGAGCGTTCAGACCACCGCTCAGCCCTTCGACAGCTGCCGGTAATCGGGCTGCAGATGGAACCAGTACATGTAGCCCTGCACATCGCGCCGCATTGCGACATCCATGGTGGGCTGCAGGAGCGGTACCCGCGGCACCTCATCGTAGGCGATCTGGATCATGTCCTTGACCGCGCCTTCGTAGACCGAGCGCTCGCTCGCGAACTGCGCGGTCGTGATCAGCTTGTCGAGCGCAGGGTTCTTGTAGCTCATTGTGTTGAATACCGCGTCCTGGCTGTGATAGCACCAGAAGAAGAAATATTCCGGGTAATCAAGCCAGCCACCGAAGCGGTTGACGATCATCGGCATGTCCTTCTTCAGAAGCGCCGCACGCCATGTGGCGCCCGGGATCTTGTTGATCTGCGCCTTGATCCCGATCGACGCAAGCGATTCCTGAATCAGCACCGTCATCGGTTCGCCGATGGTCGCCCCGCCAAGATCGAAGCTGATCGTGGTTTCGAAGCCGTTGGCATAACCTGCCTCGGCGAGCAGCGCGCGCGCCTTGGCAACATCGGTTGAATAACCCGTGGCTTGCGGCCACGCAATGCTGGACACCTTGGAAGACCCGCCGTAGAGCTTGGCGGCGCGCTTGTAGATGGCGTTGTCGAACAGCTTGTCGTAGGGCAACACCCAGGCCACGGCCTGGCGGACCTTGGGGTTGTTGAACGGCGGTTTGGTGACGTTCATCCCAAGATAGAACATCGAGTTTTCGATCGGCATCGAGGTGACCTTCACGGCCGAGGTTTCCGATGAGAGCTCGGAGAAATCCTTGGGCGGCAGGTCGTAGGTGATGTCGATATCGCCCTTCACGAGAAGCGCCCGCCGGTTGCCGGCATTGGGCACATCGCGTTGCACGATCCGGCGCAGTTTGGGCATCGGGCCACAGGTCCAGTTGTCGTTTCGCACGTAGATGATCTCCTGGCCAGGCTTCCAGGATTCCACCCGGTAGGCACCGCCACCCGCGGTGTTGTTGCGTGTCCAGTTGAGGCCCCAGGGGTCTTGCGCCGTGACATGCTTCTTGACCAGTTCGCTGTTGAAGATCGAAGGCACCGGCACCGCGAGATCGGGCATGGAGAGCTTGTCCTTCTGCAGGAAGTTCACCCGGAAGGTCAGGTCATCGACCACTTCGAACTGCTCGGGCTTGGAGAGCGAGCCTGCCGCCATCTGGAAGGTGGGAAAGCCCCCCACGCTCACCGCGCGGTCGAAACTCCATTTCACATCTCTGGCGGTGACCGGCGTGCCATCGTGAAAGCGCGCGTTCGCACGCAGCTTGAAGGTGACCGACATGCCATCCGGGGCCATCTGCCAGCTTTCTGCGAGCTCGGGTTCGAGCTTGTCGCGGTCATAGACCACCCGACCGTCCGGCAATGTCTTCCGACCATAGGTCATCAGCCGGTCATAGCAGATCCAGCTCACGCCGTACGCCGGGCGATTGGCGCCTACGGTGTGGATGTCGAGCGAATTGGGCCCGAATTCATTGGCGACGACCAGCACGTCGGCTGGGCGTGACTGGGCATGAGCGGCCAGCGGAAGCCCGCTGCCCAAGGCCATTGATCCTGCGGCGGTCTGCGAAATGAATTGCCTGCGATCCATGATGGGCTCCATGAAGGGTTGAGAGGGAACGGGTCAGGAAACTCGAGCGGTCTGCGCAAGACCGGGCGAGGGGTTGGGGACAGTCGGAGCGGCGCTGCGCGTGGCCAGGTAGCCGCGCCAGCCACCAAAAGCGGATATGTCCGTCGCACCGTGAAGGCCGGCGGCCTCGCAGAGAAAACCATGCACGCGCTCGCCGTTCGCAAGCTCGACCGTGCCCAGCCCCAGCGGTGAAGGGATCAGCGCAAGAAAGCTACCGACCTCGGTCACGGGCACATTCCAGACCTCGACATCCAGCGCAACGCCGTGTTCGTCGACCCGGACCATGCCTGGCCGCGCAGGCGCCGCACCTGCGAGCGCATAAAGCCGGTAGCGGGGAGCGGTTTGGGTCCGCTCCCGAAGTACGGCTCGTCGCTCGGTCAGCTGCCGGTTGAGCGGCAGACCCGACATGTGGGCGCCCACTGCAGCGATCGGCATGGTTGCCTCGACTGCGGGCGCGGGATGGGGCGGGGACTCGTCGGGTGCACGCTGCGTGAAGGCTGCCTCCCACGTGCGGGCCCAGTGCGCGAGCGCTGCATCATCATTGGCGCGTGCAATAAACGTGACACCGAACGGCAGGCCGGTGGCGCTCAGCCCGCCGGGGACGGCAAGCGCGCACCAGCCGAGCAGGTTCACAAAATTGGTGAACTGGCCCAGTTCGGCGTTGACGCCAATCGGGTCAGCGGCCAGCGCCGCATGACTGGGATGGCGAGGGGCAGTAGGCACCATGAGAATGTCGGCATCGGCCCACAGTGCGTTGAGGGCCTGGCGTGCACGCTGCAACTGGTACTGCGCCTGGAAAGTTGCCACAGCGTCAAACTGGCGGGCCCGCCCGATCACGGCCGCCACGGTGGGATCCATTGCCTCGGGCTGCGACTCGATGAGCGTGCGCACCACCGAGTAGCGCTCGGCCACCCAGGGCCCCTCATAGAGCAGTCGTGCCACCTGATAAAGCGGTTCGAGATCGATCGGGGTCACCGAGTCAGCCAGGGGAGTGATGGTCTCGAGCGCGCGCGCCCAGCCCGCGCCGTATCCGTCATGCGCAAGCGCCAGCCCCTCCGGCACCAGCACCCGCGGCCTGACGCCTTCAAAGCGCGCCCGCCCGGGGAGGAACGCGGAATATTCGTCGGCCGTGTCGGCGCCCTCGATCACGGCAAGCACTGCGGCGGCATCGTCCACGGTATGCGCAAAGATCGACACACAATCCAGCGTGCGACAGGCGGGCAATACACCCGCTGTGCTGACCCGCCCCGGCGTAGGCTTCAAACCCACCAGACCGTTGAAGCCCGCTGGAATCCGACCCGAGCCCGCCGTGTCGGTTCCGAGTGCAAACAGCACCTCACCGCGCGCCACCGCCACCGCCGAGCCTGAACTTGATCCACCGCTGACGTGCGGCGGGCTGCATACGCTGGAGGGCGCACCGAACGGCGACCGCGCCCCCACCAGGCCGGTGGCGAACTGGTCGAGGTTGGTCTTGCCAAACAACACCGCACCGGCATCGAGCAGCTTTTGCACCACGGTGGCGCTTTGTTCCGGCGTCTTGGCGAAGGCCGGACACGCCGCCGTGGTCGGCATGCCGGCGGCGTCGATGTTGTCCTTGACCGCAAAGGGCATTCCGAAAAGCGGGTAGGCAGCGATCAGTGCCGCGCGGTCGGCGGACTGTCTCGACAGCGCATTCAGCGCGTCGATCCGCTCGGCGAGCGCGGGCAAATCGGCGAGGTGAATCCAGGCGGCAGGCGCCCGATCCGCGGCGAGCCGGGCATGACGCGCGCGGAGCAGTGCGCCGACGTCGGCGCCCGCGAGCAGCGCGGCCCGCCAGGCACGCAAATCGATCAATCGAGCTTCGTCAACAGCAAGAGACATGGGATTCGAACCAGAATGGTGCACAATGTTGTATACAAGCTTGGACGCATGCAGAACTCGTGCCAGCCGAATATGGCGAAGGGGCAGTCGGCCATTGCATGCCGGCCCTGCGGCCGGACGCTCCGGGCCATCCGACAGCGAACCCGCTAAACTCGAGGGTTTCCCAGAGCCCGGTTCCCAGTCATGCAAGAGAAGTACGACGCAGGCGCGATCGAGCGCGCCGCCCAACAGCACTGGCAGTCGATCGACGCCTATCGTGCGATCGAACACGACCCACGCTTCCCGAAGGGCAAGTTCTATGCATGCTCCATGCTGCCCTACCCGTCGGGCAAGCTTCACATGGGCCATGTTCGCAACTACACCATCAACGATGTGATGTACCGGCACCTGCGCATGCAGGGCTGGAACGTGCTCATGCCCATGGGATGGGATGCCTTCGGCCTGCCGGCCGAAAACGCTGCAATGAAGAACAACGTAGCGCCAGCGAAATGGACCTGGGACAACATCGCTTATATGAAGAAGCAGATGCTGGCGATGGGTCTGGCAATTGACTGGAGCCGCGAGGTCGCCACCTGCTCACCCGATTACTACCGCTGGAATCAGTGGCTGTTCCTCAAGATGCTCGAACACGGCATCGCTTACCTGAAGAACGGTATCGTCAACTGGGATCCAGTCGACCAGACCGTGCTCGCCAACGAGCAGGTGATCGATGGCCGCGGATGGCGCTCGGGCGCGGTGGTGGAAAAGCGCGAGATCCCCATGTACTACCTGGGCATCACCCGCTACGCCGACGAACTGCTCTCCGATCTGTCAGGCCTGGGCTGGCCAGAGCGGGTCAAGGTGATGCAGGAAAACTGGATCAGCCGCTCGACCGGCGTTCGGTTTGCATTCCCGCACGACATTCGCGATGCCGCGGGCCAACTGGTGGGCGATGGCAAGCTCTATGTGTTCACGACGCGCGCCGACACCATCATGGGTGTCACCTTCGTGGCGGTCGCCCCGGAACATCCGCTCGCTGCGGTCGCCGCGGCACGCAATCCCGATATCGCTGCATTCATTGATGCCTGCAAGCAGGGGGGTGTCACCGAGGCCGAGCTTGCCACCCGCGACAAGGACGGCGTTCCCACTGGACTTTCCGTCGCCCACCCGCTGACCGGCGAGCCGATCGAGGTGTGGGTTGGCAACTATGTGCTCTACAGCTACGGCGATGGCGCAGTCATGGGTGTGCCGGCGCACGACGAGCGCGACTTCGCGTTCGCCCGCAAATTCGGTCTGCCGATTCGGCAGGTCATTGGAATTGACGGCGAGGATTTTCACCAGGACACCTGGCAGCCCTGGTACGAAGACAAGCAGCGAGGACACTGTGTGCAGTCCGGCCGCTACGACGGGCTGGCCTTTCAAGCCGCGATCGAGGCTATCGCCGGTGATCTGGCGGCCAAGGGCCTGGGCGAAAAGCGCATCCAGTACCGGCTGCGCGACTGGGGCATTTCGCGCCAGCGTTACTGGGGTACGCCGATCCCCATCATCCACTGCGGCGACTGCGGTGCGGTGCCCGTGCCCTATGAACAGCTGCCCGTGGTGTTGCCCGAAGATCTGGTGCCCGACGGCAGCGGCAACCCGCTTGCCCGGAATGAGGCGTTCCTGCGCTGCGCGTGTCCAAAATGCGGCAAGCCCGCGCGCCGCGAAACCGACACCATGGACACCTTCATCGATTCATCCTGGTACTACATGCGCTACTGCTCGCCTGGCAACGATCAGGCAATGGTCGACGCGCGCAACGACTACTGGATGCCGATGGATCAATACATCGGCGGCATCGAGCATGCGGTGCTGCACCTTCTCTACGCGCGATTCTGGACCAAGGTGATGCGGGACATCACCGGCGACTTTCCGGGCGACGCATCGCGCGGACTGGTGAAATTCGACGAACCCTTCTCGAATCTTCTCTGCCAGGGCATGGTGCTGAACCACATCTATTTCAGGAAGGCCGAGAAGGGTGGCACCGAATACTTCTGGCCTGATGACGTTGAAAACGTCCACGACGCGCGCGGCCAGGTCACTGGCGCACGCCTCAAGTCCGATGGCAGCGCCATCGAGTACGGCGGCGTGGGCACAATGAGCAAGAGCAAGAACAACGGGGTCGATCCGCAATCGCTCATCGACCAGTATGGCGCCGATACCGCGCGTCTGTTCGTCATGTTCGCGTCGCCCCCAGAGCAGACGCTCGAGTGGTCCGGCACTGGCGTCGAGGGCGCGCACCGGTTCCTGCGCCGGCTCTGGACTGCTGCCCACAACCGTCACGCCGCGGTGGCGCGCGCCGACGGCGCGATCCCGGCTGCGCTCGACGATGCCCAGCGGGCGCTGCGCAGGGAAATTCACGCGATTCTCAGGCAGGCCGACTACGACTACCAGCGCAAGCAGTACAACACGGTGGTGTCGGCCGCCATGAAGATGCTGAACGCGATTGAAGGCGCAAAGCTCGCCGACTCGCCCGCCAGCGACACGGTGCTTGCCGAATGCCTGTCCATTCTCATCCGGGCGCTCTATCCGGTGGTGCCGCACATCACCCACGCGCTGTGGGTCGAGCTGGGCTTTGCCGCGCGCCACGGTGACCTGCTCGACGCAGGCTGGCCAACGGTCGACGAGTCGGCCCTGCAACAGGACCGCATCGAGCTTGTGCTGCAGATCAACGGCAAGGTGCGGGGCAGCGTGTCGGTTGACGCCACGGCCGATCGGACCGCCATCGAAGCCGCTGCCCTGGCAAGCGACATTTTCCTGCGCCATGCCGAGGGCCGCACCGCGAAGAAAGTGATTGTGGTGCCGGGCCGGCTGGTCAACGTGGTGATCTGAGGCCAGGCTGCCCGCCTTGATACGTGCCACCCCCACCCTGCCGGATGCTGCGCGGCGGTGCGCGCTGATGGTTGCCGGCGCCACGCTCGCCGCGCTGGGGGGATGTGGCTTCCAGCTGCGCGGGGCAGCCCAGCTCCCGTTTCGCAAGCTCTACTCGGGCTTTGCGCGCAACTCCGCCATCGGTTCCGAGTTGCGTGCGCTCATCCGGGTAAACAGCGACACCACGATCGTTGAACGGGTCGATGAAGCCGACGCGCGCTTAGAGGTGCTGTATGAGCGGCGGGAGCGCGAAATTGTGGGCTTCACCAGCACCGGGCGGCCACGCGAATACCAGTTGCGGCTTCGAATCCGGGTGCGGGTCACCGATGCCAAGGGTCTGGAGTGGATGCCAGCGACCGAGCTTGTGTTGCGGCGTGAAATCACCTCGAGCGATATCGAGGTGGTCAACCGTGCGCAGGAAGAAGAGCTGCTGTTCCGGGAGATGGAGTCTGATTTCGTCCAGCAGCTGCTGCGCAGACTGTCGGCGCTGAAGCCCAGAAGCTGAGCGGCCATGGCGCAGGTTCGCCCCGATGCCCTCGAAGCGGCGCTTTCAAAGAAGGTCCCGGTGATCGCCTGGGTTTACGGCGACGAACCGTTGCTGATCCAGGAGGCGGCCGACTCGCTGCGCGCCGCCGCGCGTCGGGCGGGTGCGGAGGAGCGCCAGGTATTCGAGGTCGACCGGTTCTTCAAGACCGACCGGTTCGTCGCCGAGGCGGGGTCGCTGTCGCTCTTTGGCTCGGCACGATTACTGGAACTGCGTTTTGGCGGCAAACCCGGGAAGGAAATCGGGGAACTGATCGCGAGCACCGCCGAATCGGCCGATGCGTCGCTCAGGCTTCTGGTTCTGAGCGGCAAGCTTGATCGCACCACCACTGAAAGCGCCTGGTTTGGACGAATCGAACGGGCCGGGCTGATCGTGCCGGTTTATCCGGTTGAGCGGCGCGAACTGCCCCGCTGGATTGCCGGCCGCCTCGGGCGCCAGAAGCAGCGGGCGGATTCCGCAACCCTGGAACTCATCGCCGAGCGGGTCGAAGGCAACCTGCTTGCCGCGCATCAGGAAGTGAGCAAGCTCGGCCTCCTGTTTCCCGAAGGCGAAATCCCCGCAGCCCAGGCGCGCGCCGCGGTACTGAGCGTGGCCCGATACGACGCGTTCGATCTGGTTGACGCCATGCTGCTGGGAGACCGTGAGCGCACGCTCCGCAGCCTGGAGGGTCTGCATGCGGAGGGCGAGGCGCCGCCCCTCCTCATCTGGGCAATCAGCGATGCGGTGCGCACGCTCCTGCGCCTTCACGCGGCGCGCGCATCCGGACTTGCGCTCGCGCAAGCGCTGCGCAGCGCGCGTATCTTCGGCGCACGCGAGCGCGCGTTCGAGGCGGCCGCCCGCCGTATTTCCATGGCCGACTGCGAGCAGGCCCTGCGGTCAGCAGCGCTCGCAGATAGAATCTTCAAAGGGGTTGGCGACGGCGATGCCTGGCTCGCCCTGGAGCGACTCGTGATGAGGCTGGCGGGCGTCCCGCTACCGGGAGACAACTGACATCGTGGACAAGCAGCCAATCGACAGCATCGCCTATGTTGATGACCTGGGTCGGCGCGCACGTGCAGCCGGTCGGGACATCGCACGTTCATCAACCGATGCCCGCAACCGCGCACTGACCGCAACCGCCGCGGCCATTCGCCGCGAGGCCGAAGCGCTGGCGCGCGCCAATCGGCTCGATCTGGAGGCCGCGCGCGCGGCCGGCCATGATCAGGCCTTCGTCGACCGGCTGGCCCTTACACCGCGCGTCATCCAGACCATGGCCGAGGGGCTCGAACAGATCGTGATGCTGCCCGACCCGGTCGGTGAAATCAGCGGGCTCAGCTACCGACCATCAGGAATCCAGGTCGGAAAAATGCGTGTGCCGCTGGGTGTGATCGGCATCATTTATGAATCCCGGCCCAACGTCACGATCGATGCTGCGGGGCTGTGCATCAAATCGGGGAACGCCACCATCCTGCGGGGCGGCTCCGAAGCCATCCACAGCAACCAGGCCCTGGCTGCACTCATCCGAGAGGGGCTCGCCGCCGCCGGTTTACCCGCCGACGCTGTACAGGTGGTTGACACCACCGACCGCGCGGTGGTGGGCGCGCTGATCGCGGCCGAACGCTGGGTAGACGTCATCGTGCCGAGGGGCGGAAAGTCGCTCACCGAGCGCATCTCGCGCGAAGCGAAGGTGCCCGTCATCAGGCACCTGGACGGCATCTGTCATGTCTACATCGATGATCACGCCGACATCGACAAGGCCATCCGCATTGCCGATAACGCCAAGACCCAGCGCTACTCGCCCTGCAACACCATGGAAACGCTGCTGGTTGCGCAATCGGTCGCCGAGCGCATCCTGCCGCCGCTTTGCCGCATTTATGCCGACAAGGGGGTCGAACTGCGCGGTGATGCCCACACCCGGGCGGTGCTTGGAAAGGTATCCATTGCGTGCGGCGAGGCCACCGAGGAAGACTGGCATACCGAATATCTGGCGCCCATTCTTTCGATCCGTGTCGTGGGCGGACTCGATGAGGCGATCGACCATATTGCGCGCTACGGCTCGCAGCACACCGATGCCATCGTGACCGAGCACCACGGCCATGCCATGCGTTTTCTGCGGGAAGTCGATTCGTCCTCGGTGATGATCAACGCCTCGACACGGTTTGCCGATGGGTTCGAGTACGGCCTGGGCGCCGAGATCGGCATCTCCACCAACAAACTGCATGCGCGCGGCCCGGTGGGCCTGGAAGGTCTCACCTCGCTCAAGTTCGTGGTGTTTGGCAGCGGACAGATCCGCACCTGACCGCCCCGCTTCGGAGGCGCGCGGCTTCCAAAGGACTTCACCCGATGAGCACCGGCTACCTCTGGATCAAAGCGCTTCACATCATCTTCATCACCAGCTGGTTCGCAGGGCTCTTCTATCTGCCCAGGATTTTCGTGAACCTCGCGATGGTTCCCGAAGCGGGAGACGAGCGTGAGCGCCTGCTGCTCATGGCCCGAAAGCTCTGGCGCTTCATGCAGCCGCTCATGGGTCTCGCCCTGCTTTTTGGCCTGTGGCTGTGGCTAGGCTATGGCGTGGGTGCAGGCAGCGGCTGGATGCACGCAAAGCTTGCCATCGTGCTTGTGCTTCTCGCCTATCACCATGTCTGCGGACGCCTGCTCAAGCGCCTTGCAAGCGGCACCGACAGCCATTCGCATGTGTGGTTTCGCTGGTTCAACGAAGCCCCGGTCATCCTGCTGGTGGTCTCGGTGATCCTTGTTGTCGTCAAACCGTTCTGACTCCCGAGGACACCTTCGTGCCCCACACGCTCGACTATTTCATGGCCCCGTCATCACCCTGGACCTACCTGGGCCATCGGCGACTGCGCGATCTGTGCGCGGGTCAGGCCATTCCGATCCGGATGATGCCGATTGATCTGGGCAAGGTGTTCCCGCAATCGGGTGGGCTGCCGCTGCCCCAGCGCGCGCCCCAGCGGCAGGCTTACCGGCTGGTCGAGCTTGCGCGCTGGCGCGATATCACGGGACTCCCCCTCAACCTGCAGCCCCGATTCTTTCCTGTGAGCGGCGACGATGCCGCGCTCGTCCTGATCGGCGCGCAACTGCATCATGGCGACCTGGCTGCGCTCGATCTGGCCGGGCGCGTGCTGAGTGCAGTCTGGGCCGAAGAGCGCAATATCGCCGACCCTCAGGTCATGGCCGCTCTGATCGCCGAAGCCGGCCTGGATGGGGAGGCCATTGTTGCCCGGCGTCCCGACGCCATCGTCCGCTACGAGGCCAACACGAAGGAGGCCATCGCCCGCCAGGTGTTTGGCGCTCCCTGGTATGTCTGGCAGGACGAACCGTTCTGGGGCCAGGATCGGCTCGACTTCCTTGAGCGGGCACTGGCCAGCCGCGTCGGCGCGCGCGGCTGACATGGCGCATCCACCGGAAACACCCCGCTCCGACCGGCGTACGCCCCGAAACGGCCCGCGTTCACCGCAGCCCAGGCCACAGCAACCTCGTCCACAGCCGCTCAATCCACGGCAGCCTTACACGCAACATAAGACCTCGCAGCAACCCGTCGCGCCGCGTCCGGGCGCGGGTCTGCAGCTGTTTGCACCGTGCCCACGCGGACTCGAACCGACCCTCGCCCAGGAGCTCACAGAGCTGGGTGCTGACGCGTGCCAGCCCACCGGTGGCGGCGTGGCGTTCAGTGGCGACGCCGCACTCGCGATGTCGGTCAACCTGCACAGCCGTATCGCGAGCCGCGTCCTGATGCGCGTTGCGGCTGCCCGCTGCCGCGACGAAGACGAACTCTACAAGCTGGTGCGTCGAACCGAGTGGGAGCGCTGGTTCAGCGAGCGCCTCACCTTGCGTGTCGATGTGTCGGCACATCGTTCGCCGCTACGCAGCTTGAACTTTGCCGCCCTGCGGGTGAAGGATGCGATCTGTGACCGTTTTCGCGAACTCGCGGGTGCTCGTCCATCCGTCGACACCCGGTCACCCGATGTCCGGGTGTTTGTGTTTCTCGATGCGATCGACGCGACGATCTATCTCGATCTCTCGGGCGAGTCGCTCTTCAAGCGCGGCTGGCGCGGCGTTGACGATTCCGCTGGCGCAGCGCCTCTCAAGGAAAACCTTGCAGCGGGACTCCTGGCGCTCGCAGGATGGCAGCCGGGTACCCCGCTCCATGACCCGCTCTGCGGGTCGGGCACACTTCTGATCGAGGCCGCGCAACACACGCTTGGCATTGCGCCAGGACGGGAACGCAGTTTCGGGTTTGAAAAGCTGAAGGGGTTTGATGCCGTGGCGTTTGCCAACCTGAAACAGGCGGCCGAGCAGAAGGCGGCTGAGTCCCGCGCGGCAGTCGTGTCCTCAAAGCAGGCGCTTGCGATCTCCGGGGGCGATATCGATCCCCGGGCCGTCGAGCGGACGCGACGCAATCTGCTGCGTGCCGGCGTTCCCGACGGAGCGGTCGTATTGAAGGTGGAGGACTTCGGCGCACCGCGGGCCGCACCCGCGCACGTACCCGCACCCGCACCCTCAGCCGCACCCTCACCAGCGCCCGCCAATCAGGCTCTGCCCGCGACTCCGCGCGGCATCATCGTGACCAACCCGCCGTACGGCGAGCGCCTCCATGCACAGCTGCACGCCCCCTATGAACCTGCGTCCGGCGAGCGCTCCAGCGCAGCCGAGGACCCTGCACCCATGACCGCCGCCGATCGCGCGCACCAGCTTGCCATGCAGCGTATCGGTACCACGCTGCGTCAGCATTTCGGCGGCTGGCGCGCCTGTTTTCTCTCGCCCGATCCGGAGCTTCCACGACAACTTGGCATGCAGCCCAGGCGGCGCACACCGCTCTTCAACGGCGCGATCGAGTGCCGCCTGTTCTGTTTTGAAATCTTTGACCGTCCGGCCCGATGACTATGCCCACCTCATCGCCTGCAGACGACACCGCTTCCTCGCGACTGGCCGCCGTTCAGGACCGAATCCGTCAAGCCTGCGCGGCCGCCGGCCGTACCCCCTCTTCGGTATCGCTTCTTGCGGTGAGCAAGACCTGGGACGCCTCGCGCGTGCTTGAGCTCGCCCTGCTCGGCCAGTACGCTTTCGGTGAGAATTATCTGCAGGAAGCAGTGGCAAAAATTGCCGCCGTTCGCGCTGCTGGATCCAGCCCGATCGAGTGGCACTTCATTGGTCCGATTCAATCGAACAAAACCCGCCCGATCGCCGAGCACTTCCACTGGGTTCATTCCATCGAACGGGAAAAGATCGCCATCAGACTGTCGGAGCAGCGCCCGGCGGGCAGCCCACCGCTTCAGGTGTGCGTGCAGGTCAATGTATCGGGAGAGGCAAGCAAGAGCGGCTGCGAGCCGGCTGAAGCCCTGCCGCTTGCCTTGGCGGTGGCCCGGTTGCCGGGCATTCAGCTGCGAGGCCTCATGACCATTCCCGAACCCAGTGACGACACCAGGCTACAGCGGTCACGGTTTGCAGCGCTCAGAAAATTGTTCGAAAGCATCCAGCTAGCGCTCAATGCTCAAGGCATTGATGCCAGCCGGTTCGATACGCTTTCGATGGGAATGTCGGACGATCTCGAGGCAGCAGTTGCCGAGGGGGCAACGCTCGTCCGGGTGGGCACCGCCCTGTTTGGCAGGCGCCTGGCCGCTTTGGGGCCGGCGCCTTGATGGCCCTGACCTGTCTTCGGGCCAGCGCCCTGATGGCCCTACCCTGTCTTCAGGCCATCGCCTTGATGGCGGCCGCCAGCCGGCTCTTGTAACGGGACGCGGCGTTCTTGTGAATGATGCGCTTGTCAGAGATGCGGTCAATGACCGACTGAGCCTGCTGCATGACCTGGGTGGCAGCTGCCTTGTCGCCGGCGCCAATCGCCTTGCGAACACTCTTGATTGCGGTACGAAGCGTCGAGCGCTGGCTCGAGTTCTGCGCATTGAGACGGACCGACTGCCGGGCGCGCTTACGCGCCGACGCAATGTTTGCCATGGGACAATCCCGAAAAGATCCGGAGAACCCGGAAAAGACGAAGGGAAAGCTTTGAAGTTTAACCCGATTTCGGGCGACCCGCCAAATTGCCCAATGGCAGGGTTGCAATTATCCGGCGCTGTCCGGGCCAGCCAGCCGCGGAGCGCTTGAGGTGAACCTGCTGAAGGCCGCGGCAACGGTGAGCGGTTTTACGCTGCTCTCCCGGATCACCGGGCTCGTTCGCGAAACGCTGATCGCGACCCTGTTTGGCGCGTCCGCCGCCACCGATGCGTTCTTCGTGGCTTTCCGCCTGCCCAACATGCTGAGGCGCCTCTTCGCCGAGGGCGCGTTCTCGCAGGCATTCGTTCCCATGCTGGCCGAACGGAAGCTTCAGGCCGAACAGGGCAACAGCCAACAGGCGCACGCCTTCGTGAGCCGGGTCGCCACCGCGCTTTTCTGGTCGCTTCTGGCGGTCACGCTTGCCGGCATTGTCGGCGCGCCGCTCCTCGTCTGGCTGATGGCCGCCGGCCTGGAGCCGTCAGCCGAGGCAGCTGCCATCCTGATGACCCGCTGGATGTTTCCCTACATCCTGCTCATTTCCATGGTGGCGCTCGCGGCGGGCATTCTGAACACCTGGAAGCGTTTCGCCGTGCCGGCCTTCACACCGGTACTGCTCAACGTTGCGATGATCGCCGCCTCGCTCGCGCTCTCCTCACGAGTTGATCCGCCGGTGCTTGCTCTTGCGGCAGGGGTGATCGCCGGCGGCATAGCCCAGCTTGCGCTGCAGTGGCCGGCTCTGAAGCGCATCGGGATGCTGCCTTCGATCGGACTGAATCCGTTTGCGGCGTTTGCCGATCCTGACGTCCGCGCCATCATCGTTCGCATGGGGCCGGCTGTGCTCGCGGTATCGGTGGCCCAGTTGAGTCTTGTCATCAACACCCACATTGCCTCGCGGCTCGCCCCCGGCAGCGTAAGCTGGGTTTCTTTTGGCGACCGACTGATGGAATTTCCCACCGCGCTGCTCGGCGTTGCGCTGGGAACGGTACTGCTTCCTTCCCTTGCGCGAGCCAGCCAGCGCAGCGACACCGGTGACTACGCGAGCCTCCTCGACTGGGGGCTGCGACTGTGTGTGATGCTGTCCATTCCCGGCATGGTCGGGCTTGCGCTGATGGCCGAACCGCTTACGGCGATGCTGTTTCACTACGGGCGGTTCGACGCGCACGACGTCGCCATGACCCGGCAGGCCGTGCTCGCCTACTCGGTCGGGCTGCTGGGCTTGATCGCGGTCAAGGTGCTGGCCCCGGGGTTCTACGCGCGGCAGGATATCCGTACGCCCGTCAAGATCGCGCTGGTCGTACTCATCGCCACCCAGCTCATGAATCTGATTTTCGTGCCCTGGCTCGCGCACGCCGGACTCGCGCTCTCGATCTCGGTGGCCGCCTGGTGCAATGCGGCACTGCTGTTGCGCGGCCTCCTCAGAAACGGCACCTACCAGCCCACCGCCGGTTGGGGCCTGTTCGCGCTGAAAGTGTTGGTCGCCGCCACTGCGATGGCGCTCCTGCTTCTGCTCAGCGTGCCACGGTTTGACTGGATCAGCCTGCAGGCCATGCCGCTTGTGCGCGCGGTGTTGGTCCTGTCGCTGGTGGCACTTGCGGCTGCCACCTATCTGGGCGCGCTCTTTCTGATGGGCCTGAGGCCAAGACAATTCATACGCAGGGACTGAATGCCGGCCCAAAGCAAGGCTCGGAAATCCGGTACCCTCGCCAGCCATCAAACGATGCGACCTTCACGGAGACTTCGATGCGGATAGTGTTCATTGGCGGCGGCAACATGGCCACCGCGCTGATCGGCGGACTGGCCGGCAAGACCCCGAACGCCCCGCTGATATCGGTTGTCGACCCGGTTGCCCAGCAGCGCGAGCCGTTGCAGGCACGGTTCGGCGCACGCTGCTTTGCAGCGCCCGAGCCCGCCGCACTGGATGCCGATGTTGTGGTGTTCGCGGTCAAGCCCCAGCAGATGCGGGAGGCCGCCGAGGGCTGCGCAGCCTGGATATCAGGCCAGTTGGTGATCAGCGTTGCCGCAGGCATCCGTATCCCGGATCTTCAGCGCTGGCTTGCCGGTCACCGGCGAATCGTCCGGGCCATGCCCAACACCCCGGCCCTGATCGGGCTGGGCATCACCGGCCTGTGTGCCGCGCCCGAGGTGGCCGCCGATGACCGGGCCACCGCCGAATCAATCCTGCAAACCGTGGGTGAGACCCTGTGGCTGGAAGACGAGTCGTTGATCGACGCAGTCACTGCGGTGAGCGGAAGCGGGCCGGCCTATGTGTTTCGCTTCATTGAGGCCATTGAACAGGCAGGCATCAAACTTGGTCTATCGCCCTCCGACTCGCGCAAGCTCACCCTGGCCACTTTTCGCGGCGCCGCCGAGCTCGCGGCCCGTTCATCGGAGCCACCTTCGATCCTGCGCGAACGCGTGACCTCCAAGGGCGGCACAACCGCCGCAGCGCTGGCGGTGATGGAGGAGGCCCGGTTGGGCGCCTCGCTGGAGCGGGCCCTGGCGGCTGCGGCCCGTCGCGGGGCCGAGCTGGGCGACGAGTTCGGGCGATAGGCTCAAACGCGGGCGCCAGCGCCTCGCTCAGCGCCAGGCGCCTCCCAGCCAGGCATCGGCGAGCACTCCCCCAAAGACCGCGGCCCCCAGCCAGTTGTTGTGATTGAATGCCCGAAAGCACCCCTCTCGGGTGCGCGACCGGATCAGCGTGAAGTGATAGGCGGCAAGCGCTGCAGCCACGGCAAGCCCCCAGAAATAGGCGGGTCCGAGCCCTTCGAGCAGGCCTACCCAGCCCAGAAGCGCGAGAGCGAGCGCATAGCACGTCACCACCGCAAGCAGGTCGAAGCGTCCAAAGGTGATCGCCGACGTGCGGATTCCGATCCGCAGATCGTCATCGCGATCGACCATGGCGTACTCGGTGTCATAGGCGATCGCCCATGCGACGTTGGCAGCGAGCATCACCCAGCCCGATAGCGGCACCGTACCCAGCACCGCCGCGTATCCCATGGGGATACCAAAGCCGAAGGCAATGCCGAGATACGCCTGGGGGATGGCAAGAAATCGTTTGGTGTAGGGATAGCTTGCGGCCAGAAACGCAGCCACGCCGGCGAGCGCCCAGGTGAGCGGATTGAATGGCCACACCAGCGGGAGTGCGGCAAGCGAAAGCACCACAAACACGGCCACCGCTTCCCAGGGCGCGATCAGCCCCGCAGTCAGCGGCCGGTCCCGGGTGCGTTTGACGTGACGATCGAAGTCGCGATCGGCGAAGTCGTTGATGGCGCATCCCGCCGACCGCATGAGAAGGGTGCCGAGGCAAAACGCGAACACCGTATAGACATCGGGGCGGCCCGAACTGGCGATGAAGACCGCCCACAGGGTCGGCCACAGTAGCAGCAGCGTACCGATCGGCTTGTGCAAACGCACGAGCCGCCAGTACAGGCCCAGCCGATCGATGAGGGTGGTGGTACGCAAGGCGAGGATCTCCCGCGCCTAGTGTAGCGACTCGAGGCTTGCAGCCTGGTACGAGGCCAGCGCTCCTCACCGCCGCGGGCGTGAGCGCGGCGCGGGTTCGGTTGGAGCGGTCGATGTGGCCTGCGAGGCGGCGTGCGAGGCAGCCTGCGAGGCAGCCTGCAGCGCCGTTCCGGCCTTCACTGGCGATTCGGGAGCCGACGCCGCCCCGCGCTCCGGCTCCCGCTGGCGTTGCGTCTCGCCAGCCTCCTGGGAGCCACAGCAGCGGACCTCCTCGATGCGCCCCAGCCCCCGGAACTCAGACTTGGCCGGGATGTTCCCCACCACCAGATCGACCTGGTCACGCGCTGCGGCCTTCGCGGGCACAATCCGGACGGCGGTGCCGCCCAGGACCAGCCCGGACGCGAGCATGCGGCGCAGATTGGCTTCACCCACACCGCGCACCCGCCGCCGAAAATCATCGGTATCCCGGAACTGTCCGCCGGTCGATCTCGCTGCAACGATTCGCGACGCGAGCGCGGGTCCGATGCCGCGCACCCGCTCCAGTTCGGCTGCGGACGCAGCGT
>RFXC01000391.1 GCA_009921765.1 Betaproteobacteria bacterium
GGCCCGGCTGGTCGAGCCAGGCCCAGACCTGGCGATAACCGACGCTGCGAAGAGCGGGGAGCGCGGCATGGAGGGTGGGGCGTTCGCGCAGTTGCCGGACCTCGTCGATCAGGCCGGCTGCGAGCATGGTCCGGAAGCGGGCTTCGATCCGCTTGTGCAGGACCGAGCGATCGGAGGGCTCAAGCGCGATGCGTATCGCCTCCAGCGGGGGCGCCGCGTCCGATCGCTGCTGTGCGATCCAGTGCGATAGCGGTTGGCCGGTGAGCAGATAAACCTCGAGCGCGCGCTGAATCCGCTGCGAATCGCCGGGCGCGAGTCGCGCTGCGGTGGCCGGATCCACGCCGGCAAGCCGGGCATGGAGTGCGGGCCAGCCGACGTGTTCGGCCTCGCGATCGAGGTCGGCGCGGAGCGCTGCGCTGGCGGGCGGGAGCTCGTGAAGCCCTTCTCGAAGCGCCTTGGCGTAGAGCATCGTCCCGCCCACGAGCAGCGGCAGCCGCCCGCGTGCGCTGATCTCGCTCACCAATCGGCGCGCGTCGGCCGCAAAGCGCGCCGCCGAGTAGCTGTCTTCGGGATCGACGATATCGATCAGATGGTGCGGCACCCGCGCACGCTCGGCTGTGCTCGGCTTGGCAGTGCCGATATCGAGCAGCCGATAAACCTGGGCGGAATCAACGCTCACGATCTCGAGCGGGAAGCGTTCGGCAAGCGCCATCGCCACCGCGCTCTTTCCGGAAGCGGTGGGCCCGAGCAACATCACTGGCCTCATGGTGAGGAAGCCTCCCTTTGCATGGCCGGCAACAACAGGGCGCCCGCCAGCGTGGTGCAGGTGCTCACTGCCACGGCGATGGCAAGCGGCAGCATGGTGTCGTTGAAACTTGCGCCCAGCGCGAGCCCGAGGGGCACCGCAACCGTGTACATCAGAAAACCGCCCAGCGCAGCCGCAGCGCCTGCCTGACGGGGGAAGGGACCGATCGCGCCCATCTGCGAGCTGGGCTGAACGAGTCCGTGACCGAGCAGGATGACGAACATCGGGCCCATCAGCGACCAGACCGTCTGGACCTCAAGGAGCGCAAGGACCAGGAGCGACACGCCCCCAGTGGCCTGCAGGATGGCCCCGCGCCGGATGGTGCCCGCGATGCCCCAGCGCGGCAGGCCGCGTCGGCCAAGTGCAGCGCCCACGATGAAGCCGATCACCACGCCGCCAAACAAGAGTCCGAATTCGCGAGGCGCCATGCCGAGGACTCGAATCGCCACAAACGGTGAGCCGGAAATGAAACTGTAAAGCGCGCAGAAAGTACCGGTGGCAAAGAACGTGTAGGTGAGGAAGGTGCGCGATCGGATGATGAGCGCATAGGTGCCCGCGAGCTCGCGTGGCGCCGTGGCCTGCGGGTTGCGATGGTGGTTGGTTTCTGCAAGGCTTCGCAGCGCGAACCACAGCATCACTGCGCCGGCTGCCGCGATCGCGAGCAGGTTGGCGCGCCAGCCGAACGCTTCTTCCAGGAATCCGCCGATGAAGGGGCCCGTGATCGGCGCAAGCGCCATCCACGCCAGTGCGCGCGACATCACCTGTGCAGCCTGTTCGGGGCCGTGACAGTCGCGAACGATGGCGCGCGCGCAGATCACCACGCAGCAGGTACCCACGGCCTGAACCAGTCGCGCAGCAAGCAGCACCGCAAGCGAGGGCGCGAATGCACCCGCGAGCGATGCGCCCAGGTAGAGCGTGCAGCCTGCAATCGCAATCGGGCGCCGGCCAAAGCGGTCTGCGAGGGGTCCCACGATCAGTTGCGACAGTGCAAACCCTGCAAAGAAGATGGACAGCGTGAGCTGCGCGCCCGATGCGCCAACCGCGAAAGCCTCGCCGATGGCGGGTAGCGAGGCGAGGTAGACATCGGTGGCGATGGGTTGCATCGCCATGAAACCGATCACGAACAGAATGACCGATGCCGCCGGGTCGCTGGGTGCCGGTGCGGCCGGCGTGCGGGCGCTGGGAACGTTCACGGATGAAGGGGCGCTTGAGGATCGACAGTCGGTGACGGTGGCCGTCAGCGACCGCGCTGAAACCAGTTGTCGAGCTCGCCGATGCCGACCTGTACCCAGGTGGGGCGCCCGTGGTTGCACTGATCGGCGCCCGGCGTGAGCTCCATTTCGCGCAGGAGCGCATTCATTTCGGCGACGCTCAGCACACGGTTGGCGCGCACCGACGCGCGGCATGCCATGCCTGCGAGGAGCGCGTCGCGGCGTTCAGTGAGCGCGCGACTTGCGCCGTGTTCCTGCAACTCGGCGATGACCTCGCGTGCAAGCGCAGCGACATCGCCATGGGCAAGCAGGGCCGGAACCCCGCGCACAGCAATCGAAGTGGGCGAGAGCACACTCAGATCGAGACCCAGCGATTCAAACGCCGCGTGTTCGCTTTCAACCACGGCGACCTCAAGCGGGTCGGCACGGAAGGTGGCTGGAATCAGCAGCGGCTGATGGGCGATGCCGCGCTCGTCGAGGTCGCGCTTGAGCCGCTCGTAGACGATCCGCTCATGGGCTGCGTGCATGTCGACGATGACCAGACCGTGGGCGTTCTGCGCCAGGATGTAGAGCCCTTTGAGCTGCGCAAGCGCAAAGCCCAGGCGCGGAACCGTGGCGGCGCCAGAATCGGCCGCATGGGCGGAAGCGGAGACGGAGAGACCCGTGGATCCCACCGCCCCGCCGCCGGCCGCCCCCGTGCTGTTGGCGCTTGTCCGGAGGGGGGAGCGGGGCAGCGAGTCCGA
>RFXC01000392.1 GCA_009921765.1 Betaproteobacteria bacterium
GGCTTCGAGAAGTCAACGCGGGATGTAGTGCTGGCTGACGGTACCTCGGTGCGTGCCGACATGCTGGCGTTCGGTGCCGGTGACCTCCGGGCGTTTGCAGGACTGAACGGTCCGTACTGGGTCGACAGCAACAAAGATGGGGTGATCAACGGCAGCGATACGCCCAACAGCCGGTCGTTCGGCCTGGTGATGGAAGACGTTGATTTTGGCGTTGCCCTGTTCTCGCCCGTGGCCGGGCAGGCGGCGGTTGCCGATCTGAAGTGGGGCGCGGCCACTGCAACGGCGAGTCGGGTTGAGTTCGTCGGTCTACAGGATGTGACGCTCAAGGTCAGCAACATCGGGCTCGACATCAATCTGGTGACGGGCACAGGTGAAGGTGTTGATGACAGCCTGAAGGTCATTGACTTCGCTGCCGAGGATGGAAAACGTGCAATCGACGTGATCAATGGTCCGGGGCGCTCGATCAAGATCGATCACGATGGCCGTCTGGGCCAGTATGTGCGAGCCACGGGCGATGTCGAACTTCGTGTGGGCGACTTCTTCGAGGTGTCTGGATCGCTCGGCTTTGAGCGTCGCGCGCAAACGGTGCGGCTTGCCGATGGCAGCGAGGTTAAAACCGAACTGATCAGTATTGGCGGCACCAATCTGAGTGCCTTTGTTGGCATTGGCCCCTACCGGAAGGACTTGAACCTCGACGGCAAGATAGCGACCGATGAGGTCAACCCGGATGCCCGGGGCCTGGGCGTGAGCGGCGTGGAGTTCGGGCTTGCGCTCTTCCAACCGCAGCCAAGTGAAACCGCCTACGCAGGCAAGCGCTGGACAACGCTCACGGGCAGCATTGAGCGCGTGGACGCCATGGTGGGACTGCCCGACGACATCAAGCTGAAGGTGCATTCGCTGGGCGTTGACATCAACCTGGCACATGGCTTTACAGACGCCGAAGCCGATAAGAAGGTGATCGATTTCGGCACACGAACGGTGGCTGGTCAGCCGGTAAGCGGTGCGGTCGAGATCGCCACGGGCACCGGAAAGAGCCTGCAATTGACGCTCGACGGGCAGCGCGGCGAACTGATCCGCGCTGCGGGTGGGATGGAGATCGAGGTCGCTGGTTTCTTCCACGCAAGCGGCACGCTTGCCATCGAGAAATCTGCGCCCAGCTTCAAGCTCGCCGATGGCAAGACGGTCGAGACGCAAATGCTTTCGATCGGTGGCACCGACCTCAATCTGTTTGTAGGCGTCAATGGGCCTTACCGCATCGATACGAACGGCGATGGCCGGGTCGATCTGGATGACCAGGCCAATTCAGATGCGATTGGTCTCACTGCCACCGGCGGTGAGTTTGGTCTCCTCCTGGCTGATGACAAGTCCAGCAGGCGCCGCTGGGTGGCACTTGAGGCGAGTGCCTCGGAAGTGGCGTTGGTCGGCGTGCAAGGCGTAACAGCCGCAGCCCGGCATATCGATGTCGGTATCAATCTGGTGAAGAACCCGCTGTCTGGCGCTGACTCGCGCTCCCAGGTGATCGACTTCAAGGCGAAGCCCGTTGAAATATCTACCGGCTATCGCACCACGCGCATGCTCGATATCGACGGCCAGCGCGGCGAATCGATCCGCGCCTCGGGCGAGTTCGAGGTGGGCCTGGGCGACTTCGTCCATGCGCGCGGCATGCTGGGCTTCGAGAAGTACAGCACCTCGGTGAAGCTCGCCGATGGCAGTTCGGTACTGGTCGATGCGCTCAGCTTCGGCGGCGACAACATCGACGTGTTCGCCGGGGTGGATGGTCCGTACCTGGTCGACAGCAACGCGGACGGCGTCATCACCTCTGCCGATACGCCGAACGCCGCGGCGCGCGGTTTCTCGCTCGAGGATGGCCAGTTCGCGCTCGCGATCATGACGCCTCGTGGCACTGCGCCCGCAGGTCTGTCGGGCGTGACCTGGCTGGGTCTCGAAGCAGGCGCAGATGCAATCCGGTTCGTCGGTGGCCCCGATATCAACCTGACAGCCCGGCGCCTGTCGGTGGAAGCCAACCAGGTATTCGGTCTTCCCGCCTCCGTGGATCCCTTGAAAAAGGTGATCGACTTCCGTGCAACGCCGCAGGACGTTGTGGTGGGCACCAACCCGACCACTGGCCAGAGCGCGCGTTATCGCATTGATGTACAGGGCGACCGCGGCAATCTGCTGCGCGCCGTGGGTGACGTCGACATCCGGGTTGGCGATTTCTTCTATGTGGGCGGTTCGTTGGGCTTCGAAAAATCCACCCGCGAACTGGTGTTGGCGGACGGCAGTCGCGGAAGTCATGATGTGCTCACCGTGGGTGGCGCCGATCTTCAGGCCTTTGCAGGCATCAATGGCGGTCCGCTGGTCGACAGCAACAAGGACGGCAAGATCGACAGCTCCGATACGCCGGGCGCTGACGCGGTGGGGTTCTCGCTGTCGGACGTTGATTTCGGGCTGGTCTTGGCATCGGAGCGTGAAGCCATTCGCCCGACGCTTGGTCAGCCGCTCGACTGGCGCGATATTGCGGTGTCGCCCACGCGACAGGTGGCACTGGCCTCGGGCACAGCGGGCGGCAGCACTCAGCTGGTCTGGCTATCGACCGATGGCGGGGCCAACTGGACTGCCGCGGGTGGATTGCCCAGTAGCGATGGTGGCGAGCGAGTAGCTGTGATTGGTGGTGGGCCAGCGAATACTGCGAAAGCGCTTGCTCGATTAGGGCATGGCGTTGAATTTATC
>RFXC01000393.1 GCA_009921765.1 Betaproteobacteria bacterium
TCGGTCATGAACAGGGTGGCAAGACCCCGCGGGTGTCCGAGAAAAGTTTTTTCGTTCGAATTATTCATACAGTTTCCCCCGAGTCTTTTTTGCGCATGCGATTCATCAACCGCGCCATCACGATGCCCCCTTCGTAAAGGAGATACATCGGGACAGCCATGATGGTTTGCGAAATGGCATCCGGCGGTGTCAACAGTGCCGCGATCACGAAAATGCCGATCAAGACGTAACCACGTATTTCGGCAAGCTTCTCAACTTTAACGAGGCCGGTGAGTACGAGCAGTACTACGACCACTGGCACTTCGAAGGCTAAACCGAAACACAGAAACATCGTCAGCACGAAATCCATGTAGCTCGTGATGTCGGTCATCATGCGCACGCCCGCAGGCGTGGTACTGGCAAAGAAATCGAACATCACGGGGAACACGGCGAAATAGGCGAACGCCACGCCCGCATAAAACAGGATGATCGACGACACCAATAGCGGCAACGCGAAACGTTTTTCGTGGCGATAAAGGCCGGGCGCCACGAATGCCCAGACCTGATAGAGCACATAGGGCATGGCCGCGAACAGGGCGACGAAAAACGCCAGCTTGAACGGCGTCATGAAGGGCGAGATCACGCTGGTGGCGATCAGCGACGAACCGGCGGGCAGTTTGTCGATGAGCGGCTGCGCGACCAGCGTGAATACTTCGTTGGAAAAGAACGCGATTGGCACGAAGGCCACGATGACCGCCAAAAATGCGCGCAGCAAGCGATCGCGCAACTCGAGCAGATGCGAGATCAGCGTGCCTTCGGCGAGTTGTTCGGGCTCGCCGCTCATGGCGTGTTGTCAGGCCCTGCTTTGGGCGCGGGTTCCGCGACAGACGGCGTAACTGACGCGTCTACGGGCGCTGTCTCGGCAGGAGCAGGCTCGGCAGGAGCAGGTTCGGCAGCAGCAGGTTCGGCTGCGGGCGTTGTGTTCGCAGACGTCGCTGCTGCACGGCGGCGACTGCTCTCGGCCGCTTCGTCTTCGAGTTGCTCGCGAAACTGTCGGGCCATGGCGCGTGCGCGGCCCATCCACCGGCCGATCTCGCCAACCACTTTGGGCAATTTTTCGGGGCCGAGCACGAGCAGCGCGAGGCCCATGATCAGCAGCAGTTCGCTGAAGCCGACTTCGAACATGTTTTCTCAGGCCCGCAGGCGGCGGGCGGAATCAGCCGTTGCGATCGGCAGGCTTGTTCGCCGCGGTCTTGGCCGATGATTCCGGAAAATCCGCGTCGGCTGCTTCCTGCTTGATCTGTTTCAGGCTTTCTTCGGCATCGCCATCGTCCATGCCTTTCTTGAAGCCTTTGACGGCTGCGCCGAGGTCGGCGCCGATGGTGCGCAGTTTCTTGGCGCCGAACACCAGCAGGACCACCAGCAGGATGATGATCAATTCGCGCATTCCGATTCCCATAGCGACCTCTGCTGTCTGCAGCGTTGACGATGTGCCGATGTTAGACGTTTTCCGGGGTTTGCAGCCAGAACGTCACCGGACCGTCATTCACCAGGGCAACCTGCATGTCGGCACCGAAGCGGCCGGTGGCGACTTGCGGATGGCCGGCGTGTGCGATGGCGCACAGATGCTCGAATAGACGTGCTGCCTGGGCAGGTTCCGCTGCCGTGCTGAAACCTGGCCGATTCCCTTTGCGGGTATCGGCTGCGAGGGTGAATTGCGGCACCAGCAGCAAGCCACCCCCCGTATCGCTCAGTGACCGGTTCATGCGGCCTTCGGTATCGGCAAACACCCGGTAGGCGAGCAGGCGCTCGAGTAACCGCTGCGCGGTCTGCTCGTCATCGGCCGGGCGCACGCCGACCAGAGCAAGCAGGCCTGGACCGATGGCGCCAATTCGCTCGCCCGCGACGCTGACG
Source organism: Betaproteobacteria bacterium (assembly GCA_009921765.1). Next base: position 1,894 of record RFXC01000393.1, read on the forward strand.
CTGGCTTCGGTGACGCGTTGGATGAGGGCGATCATGCAACCCCTGATCGGTGGCAATTCAGGCGCCGAAACCTTAACATCGCGGCCTGTTTTTCGCTTGATACTGGTTCCGGGGGTTACGGTGTCGAAGTTCCTCGTGGCGCTTTCCTTGGTCGCGGCGTTGGCCGCACCGTCCGCGTTCGCTCAGTCCGAAGGTAACGCCGAACGTGGCGCGAAACTCGCGTACACCTGTCTCGGCTGCCACGGCATCCCGAATTACCGCAACGCTTACCCCACCTACAGCGTGCCGAAGTTGCGGGGTCAGCATCCCGAGTACCTCGTGATCGCCTTGCAGGCCTACCGCAGCGGTGAGCGTAGCCACGCCACCATGCATGCCAATGCGGCGAACTGGACCGATACGCAGCTGGCCGACATGGCTGCCTTTCTTGCCGGTCCGGCGGTGCAACCGACCTCGTCATCGCAGCCGGTGGGCAAGGCTCCCGAGGCGGCGCAGACCTGCGTGGCTTGCCATGGCAGCGACGGCGTCGGCATCACGCCGCAATACCCGACGCTCGCCGGCCAGCATCCGGACTATCTGGTGCGCGCGCTGACCGACTACCAACGTGGCGGGCGCAAGAACGCGATCATGGCGGGCTTTGCGTCGCAGCTTTCGGCAGCAGACATCAAGGCCATCGCCGCTTACTACTCGGCGCAGCGCCCGGGTCTCGAGACCGCGAAGCGGCCGGCGCCCGCTACCGCGAAGCGCTAATCCGCTCCAAAAAAGTCGCGGCGGTTTTCAAATAAAAGTCGCGGTTGTTTTTCTTGCGGAAGCCGTGACCTTCATCTTTGGCGGCGAGGT
>RFXC01000394.1 GCA_009921765.1 Betaproteobacteria bacterium
TACGTCACCGAAGTCGACCGGGCTGCCGAGGCGGACATCATCGCCACCATCCGCCGCGCCTACCCCGACCATGCTTTCTTGGGCGAAGAGAGTGGCCAGCTGGGCAGCGGGCCCGTCGAGTGGATCATCGACCCGCTCGACGGCACCACCAATTTCATCCACGGACTGCCGCACTTCTGCGTCTCCATCGGTGCCCGCGTGCGCGGTCGCATCGAACACGGCGTGGTCTACGACCCGATGCGTCAGGAAGTCTTCACCGCCTCGCGCGGCGATGGCGCACACCTCGAGAATCGCCGCATCCGCGTCAGCGCACAACGCACGCTCGAGGGTGCGCTGATCGGCACCGGCTTTCCGTATCGCGCCAACACCGACCATCTCGATACCTACCTCGCGATGCTCAAGGACGTGATGCTGAACACCGCGGGCGTGCGTCGGCCGGGATCGGCGGCGCTCGATCTCGCCTACGTTGCCGCAGGTCGCACCGACGGTTTCTTCGAGATCGGTCTCGGCCCCTGGGATACGGCGGCGGGCTCGCTGCTCGTCGAAGAAGCCGGCGGTCGCGTCGGCACGCTGTCGGGTGGGGATTTCAAGCAGGGCGGCAACATCATCGCCGCCTCGCCCAAAGTTTACGAAGCCATGGTGGCACTGCTCGCCCCGCATCTGACGCCGAAGCTGCGCGAGGACTGAGGCAGATCGAACAACGCGGCGTGCTTGCAGGCGGCGTGCTTGCAGGCGGCGTGCCGACTGGCATCAAGCGTTGCCGGACTCTCCGCTTGCGGGTCCCTGCCCCTCGAGTGCGTCGACGACGGCGGTCGTGACCATGTCCGCGCCCACGTTGACCATGGTGCGCGTCATGTCGAGCAGCCGATCGGCACCGAGCACAATGCCTATGCCCTCGGGCGGAATGCCGAAGGTAATCAAGAGCCCCGCGATGATCGGCAACGATCCGCCCGGAATGCCCGCTGCAGCCACGGCACCAAGCACGGCCAACAGCAGCAGCGTGATCTGCTCGCCGACGCCCAAAGAAATACCGAACACCTGCGCCACGAACAGCACCACGCAGCCCTCGTAGAGCGCCGTGCCCGCCATGTTCATGGTGGTGCCGAGCGGCAGTACGAAACCTGCCGTAGTTGGCCGGATGCCTAAATCGTCACGGGCGGAGGCGAGTGCCGCGGGCAAGGTGGCGCTACTCGAGCTCGTCGAAAACGCGGTGACCAGTACCGGGCGAATGGTGCGCCAAAACTGGCTCGGCCCGTAACGCGAGAAAAGCTTGAGCCACAGCGACATCGTGCCGAACAGGTGCAGCAGCATCACCGCAAGACAGCCGATCACGAAAACGCCGAGCGCGATCAAAATATCCCAGCCGATCTTGACGACGACGCTGTAGATCATCGCCGGCACCGCAATCGGCGCCAGCAGCAGCGCAAAGCGCACGATGCCCGTCATCAGTTCGGTGATGAGCTCGAGCCCGGACTGCAACTGCTCGCGTCGACGCACCTGCAAGCTCAAGGCGGCTGCGCCAAGCAGAATCGCGAACAAAATCAGCGGCAATACCTCGCCGAGCAGCGCCCGATCGTGGCCCGTGATTGCACCGAGCAGATTACGTGGCATGAACATGTCGACCACGGTCTGGAAGCTCATGCCGGGCTGTGCCGCCTGCTTCTCGATCAGTTTGCCCGACGCCGTGCCGTATTCTTCGAGAAGGCGCGCCTTGGTGTCGTCCGCCACCGCGCCGCCCGGGTGCAGCACGTTCATCATGACGAGCCCGAACACGCAGGCGATCGACATGTTGAGGAAGAACAGCGTGAAGGTGCGAACGGCCAGCGGACCGAGGCGCGTGAGTTCGCCCAGCTGGGCAACGCCCGCGGCGAGCGAGGCGAACACCAGCGGCATCACCACAAAGAACAGCATGCGCAGAAAAATCTGCCCTAGCGGGTCGAACACCTGCGACGAGAGGCTGCGCGCTGCGTCGAGCAGCGCCGGGAACGGTCCGCCCAATACCAGCGTCAGCGCGCCGGCCGCAGCGCCGACGACGAGACCGAGCAGGATCCGATTGGCGAGCTTGGCGTCGGACTCAGCCACTGCGCATCCCTTTCATGCGGCGCGTGTTGATCAAGCGCGCGGCTTCGCGAGTGGGCTCTTGCGGTAACCGTAAGCGAAGTAGACCAGCAAGCCGACGAGCGTCCACAACAAGAAAGTGAACTGCGTACGCAGCGGCAAAGAGAACAGCAAGAACGCGCAGCCGATAAAAGCCAGCGGACCCACCAGCCAGATGAGCGGCGTGCGGAATGGCCGCGGCCGGTTGGGCTCGCGGCGTCGCAACACCATCACACCCACGGCTACGGTGAGGAAGGCAAACAGCGTCCCGCTATTGGAAATATCGGCAAGCACACCGACCGGGAAGAAGGCCGCGAAAATCGTGACCGCAGAGCCAGTGATCAAGGTGACGATGTACGGCGTGCCGAACTTCGGGTGCACCTTGGAAAGCGTCTCACCGAAAGGCAGCAAGCCATCGCGCGCCATCACAAAGAAAATACGCGTCTGACCGAACAGCATCATCAGAATGACTGACGGTAGCGCCAAGAAAGCCGCCAGCGCGAGCAGCTGCGCGACCTTGCCCCAGCCGATCATGTCGAGCACATGGGCGAGCGGCTCGTCACTGCAGGCCAGCAGAGTACGGTTCGCTTCTTGGGCACAGGCGGCGAAGAACGCCTCGCTGCCCGGGCA
>RFXC01000395.1 GCA_009921765.1 Betaproteobacteria bacterium
GAACGGTTCGCTGTTGAAGCTTCCTGCAAACTGGCTGTCGGGCCTGAGTCATGCGGTGAGCGTCTCGCTCGAGGTGCTGCCGCCCCAGAACGTGGATACCGATTCGGACGGCTTCGCGGAAGGTCGCCTGCAGCTCGCGCAGTCGGTGACCGGTGTGACCGTGAGTGGCTCCGCCAGCCGCCAGATCACGCTGCAGGGCGAGCCGGCGCAGATCCGGAGCGCGCTCGCCGACACCGGGATTCGAGTTCGGATGCCGGTGCTGAATGACGCGTCGCTGAAGTCAGGATCGCTCAAGTTCACCGTCACCGACGCAACCGGACAGGTCAACTCGCAGACCATCACCAGTGCGCTGCTGTTCGACCCCGCAGGCCCGGTGGGCAGGCAAACCGCCCCCCGACTCACGCTACCCGCCTCCACGACGTTCGTAGGCAATGCGGCCACGCCGCTCAAGCTCGGGACCGACCGGATCACTTACACCGGCTCGAAGCAGCTGGAGCTGACGCTCGATGTGGCCGGACCGCTCCTTCAGACTGGCGGCACCACCCCCACATTTGGCGGCACCGCCGCGCGCATCGCTCAGTACGACCCTGCTGGAACCGGTACTGCAAACCCCAACGCGCTCAGTCCGCTGAATGCGATCAACGTAGCCACCGGGCTTGCCGCATCGCCCCTGACCCAGACCTGGCGGAACTTGGGCTATACCAGCCCACCCGCGGCCAACGCCAGCCCCTTGAACAACGCAAGCGGCAACCGCCTGGTGGCGTTCGTGGGTGCGGTCGGCAATACGCCTAACCGCGATGCGTACATGAGCTTCCAGCTCACGCCTGCAGAAAACAAGGGCATGCGGATCGACCAGATCACGCTGAGCACCACCAACTACTCGGGCACCACGCGCGTGGGCGCGACCCGCGCGGCGATCGCCACGAGCGTTGACGGATTCCAGACGCTGAGAACCATCACGCTCAACACCACACCGGGTACGTTCAACGAGACCTGGCGGTTTGAGCTCGGCGGGCTGGTCTCCAACGACCCGGTCGAGTTCCGGGTCTATGCCTGGGGCATGACCGAAACCAACTGGGAAGACCTGCGCCATTACCCTGATTTCGTCGACAGCGGACTCAATGTCCGCGGCGCTGTGTTCGACACCACAGAAGCGGTGCTGACTGGCGCGGCCGCAAGCGGCGTCACGCTGCAGGCGCAGGGCAATGATCGAACGACGCTGCGCGCAACCGGCACGGCCGATGCGCTGGATGCCTGGTTGACTGGCGGGGGCGTCAGCGTCACCAGCGCAGGCACCGCGACGCTCAAGATGACCGTTCGCGAAGTGGGCGGCGCGCTGTTGGCCGAGAGCACAACCGCGCTCCAGGTGGCGCAGCCCGGCGCGAGCGCGTCGTTCGTGCAGATCGACGGCTTTGCCACCGGGCTGTCTGCCAAGCCCGGTGTGGCCACGCCGCTGGTGTTGCCGGCGTCAGTGGGCAGTTCAAGCCTCGGCACGGGCTCTGAGCTTGCTTCGCGCACCCATCAGTTGCGCGTGCAGGTCAGCGCCGGATCGCTCAGCGCAAGTAACGCCACGGGTGTCACGGTGGTAAGCGGCAACAATACCAACGACCTGGTGGTATCGGGTCTGCCGCAAGCCCTCTACACCTGGTTGCGCACCGTCACCACCACCTCGCTTCGCTACACCTCACCCGATTCGACTTCAACCACGCCGCGCGAACTGCGCCTTACGCTCACCGAACCGCAAAGCGGCGCGGCTGCGAGCTTTGTCTCCACGATCTCGTTCCCCAAGCCGGAGCCCACCAAAGATATCCAGGACGCGCCGCGTGTGGCGCTGCCGGCCACGGTGACCGTTGCCGCGGACGCCGCGCTGAACCTGGGATCTTCGCCGATCGGGCTGCCCGTCTCGGGTGCAGGGGAGCTGACCGTCACCATTGAAATTCCGAGCGGGAGCGCTGGCGCACTGAAGGCCACGTTGCCCACTGGGCTCTCGCTGGTGGCCTCAGGCGATGCGGCAACCGATGCCCGTCGGCTGGTGGTACGAGGCGAGGCTGCTGCGCTCGCCCGCTTCATGGGCAAGCCGGGCGCGCTTCGCTGGGAAGCGCCCACCGGCGCGACTCTGCCTGCGTCGATCACCGTGCTTGCGCGGAGCGCGTCAACGCTGGGTTCGACCCCTGCGATCGAGGCATCTGCGACGGCGTCGCTTGCGGCGGCCTCAAGCAACTCCAACACCACTGCAACGTCGGTGGCGACGCGCTGGCCGGGTGCCGCGCCGCTCCTGATCGACGGCGACCTGACGGTGGATGAGGCACTTCTGAACGCATGGCGAGATACCGGCGCCACCGCGATGCGGATCGCCGCCACCGGCACCATCACGGTCAAGTCGCTCACCACGGCGCTTGCCTCGCTCCAGCTTGATGCGGGCGATGACATCGTGATCGAACGCGATCTGCCCGACGGCATGGCGCTCACACTTCGCGCGGGCGGTGATGTGATGATCGATGCGCGCGATGTCAATGGTGCTGCCGTGCCGCTTTCGCTTGGCGCTGGCGCGCTGTTGGTGATCGCGCAGGGCGCGATCACCGGTGCCTCGGCAGGCGTTGCCCAGATCAACACCACCGGCAACCTGACCTTGGTCTCCGAAGGCCAGGGCGCAGTTCGGGTGAAGAATCTTGCCGCCACGGGCGGCCGATTGGTGATGGC
>RFXC01000396.1 GCA_009921765.1 Betaproteobacteria bacterium
TCGGCTTCCATCCTGCTCTACTCTGATCGCAGCCAGGTGCTGTCGGTATTGACCTGGCACTACATGGACGCAGGCAACTATCAATTCGCCGCCGCGATCGGTGTCGTCCAGACCGCGTTGATGCTGCTTCTGGTGATTGGCACGCGGCTGGTCTTCAATGTCGGCCTGGAACGGGCGCTGGGCAAGGGAGGCGCCTGAAAGTGCAACCCGCGCAGCCCATCAAGGGGGTCCTGCCCTCTTTCGAGCGGTTCACGTTCATTGAAATCGCCGAGGGCGTGGCAGGACCGTTTTGCGGCCTGCATCTCGCCGACCTGGGATCGCGCGTCATCAAGATCGAGCCGCCCGAGGGCGATCGCGCGCGGGAATGGGGCCCTCCAATGATCGGTGACACGGCTGCGGTGTTCTGCGGCCTGAACCGCGGCAAGCAAAGCATCTGTGCAGACCTTCGCGATCCCGCCTCGCATGTCGAACTCGATCGGCTCCTTGCGCGGGCCGATGGCGTGATCTATCACGCCGATCCCGTTGACCGGGCTGAGCACGCAATCGACTGGGCGGCCTTGGCGGAGCGCCACCGCCATCTCGTGATCGTTGATCTCAACGACATGGGTGACCGCGGACCATTTCAGCATCACGCGGGATCGGAACTGGTGGTTCAGGCCATGTCGGGCTTCACGCGTTATGTCGGACAACCGGGCGGCAACCCCTGCCGGGTCGGCTATGAAATCGCGGGGGTCGGTGCCGGTATTCACGCCCATCAGGCGATGCTCGCCGGGCTCTGGCACCGCCACCAGCACGGTCAAGGGCAGCTCATTCGGGTGTCCATTCTCAAGGCGCTGATGTCGCTCAAGTCGATCCTGCTGGCTGCGCAGGTTGAACCCGATGCTTGGCAGGGGTTTCATCTTCACGGCCCCCGTTGGCCACCCGACGTGGGCTGGAAGACTGCCGACGGACAGGTGACCTACGACTTCCGGGGCGGAGACCGCGAAGGCTGGGTCCGCTTCATCGAGTCGATCGGCTTGGGGCATCTTGCAGAGGATCCTGACTACGCCGACTGGCGATCCACAATCTATATCGGCGACCGGCGACACACCGCGGGCAAGGTCTATGAACCCTGGTTTGCGAGCGTCACCGCTGCCGAGGCGTCTGCGCGCATCAACGGGTTCGGCGGCATCTCGATGAAATTCAACGACTATGGCGAGGTGCTCGACCATGAGCAGGTCCGCCTCCTGGAAGTGGTCGACAGGGCCGATGAGCCCCATGCGTCTCAACCTTCGCAGATGAATCGCGCACAACGGTTTTCCACCTCGACCGCGCGGCCTCTGGGTCCGGTGCCCCGACTGGGCGAGCACACCGGCGCCGTGCGCACCGAGTTCTCGGGTCAACATCCATGACGGTGGCAACCAGCGAAAGGGGCCCGCTGCACGGGCTGCGGGTGATTGACGCCAGCCAGGGCGCGGTCGGACCGTGGGCCGGTGCGCTACTCGGCCAACTCGGGGCAGATGTTCTGAAGCTTGAATCGCCGGAGGGTGACTTCATCCGCGCCGTCAAACCTGAAAAGCGCGGACTGTCATCCACCTACATCGCGGTCAATTCCTGCAAGCGCGCCATCACACTCAATCTGAAGGATCCGCAGCAGCTGGCACAGGCCCACCAACTGGTCCAACAGTCTGATGTATTGATCGAAAATTTTAGGCCCGGCGTGGCAGACCGGATCGGCATTGGCTACCGCACGCTCTCGGCGCTCAACCCACGGCTCATTTATGCATCGGCGTCAGGCTTCGGTCCCCGCGGACCGATGGCCACGCTGGGTGCAACCGATCCCCACATCCAGGCTTTTTCGGGCAGCTGCTCGGTCAACGGCGAGCCCGGCGGGCTGCGGCAACGGTGGCGCTGGTACGGACACTTTGACGTCAACACCGCCGTTCACATCGTGCAATCGGTCATGGCCGCGCTCTTCGAGCGCGAGCGCACAGGCACCGGGCAGCTCCTTGAAATCACCATGATAGAAGCGGGCCTGGACCTGCAGCGGATTCGGGTGACCGAGCACCTCGCGGGCCAGCCCCCTGTTCCGCTGGGTAGCGCCACCACCTACCTGGTCCCCGATCAGAGCTTCGCCACGCAAGACCGACCGATTGCCGTGTCTGCGACATCTCCCCGCCAGTGGCGGGCATTGTGCGAGGTGCTGGGCCTGGCCGAACTGATAGACGATCCGCGCTTTGCCCGAAACCCCGACCGCGTGCGTCACCGCGGCGAGCTGATCAGCCGGCTCCAGGCCGTGTTCGAAACCCGACCCATGCAGCATTGGCTTGAGCAGCTGCGCAAAGCACATGTGCCCTGCGCAGCCTTCACCACCTTCGATGACCACCGCTGGCACCAGCATTACCTGGCCAACGGGATGATCCGAAACCACGACTCCGCATGGGGCACGCTCTGCCTGTGCGATCCCCCCTGGACCTTCAGCCTCACGCCCGCTCACCTGCGCCCGGCAAGCCAGCCTGGCGAGTTCACCCGGGACATTCTGGACGGTCAGTGGCCGTCTCCAACCGAACCGTCTGGAAGGCAAGCCCGATGACCCGTGTTGTGATCGATCGACTGGTGAAGCAGTTTGGCTCCTTCCGCGCCATCGACGACATATCGCTCACCATCGAACCGGGCGAGCTGGTGGTGTTGCTGGGTCCCAGCGGCTGCGGGAAGACCAC
>RFXC01000397.1 GCA_009921765.1 Betaproteobacteria bacterium
CATCGCCCGCGTGTCGGGAATCCGATGGCACGGCGCTTGCTGAACTGAGCCCCGACCGGTTTGACCAGCATGAACCGGCGCCCGTTTGAATCACTGAGACCCGTTCAGAACACTATGGCAACGCTTTCGCTGTCGGATTTCCGACAAGTACTCACGCGCGTGGGACCCACCGGTCTGGGGCTTCCGGCGCTTGTGCTGCTGATCGTCGCCATGCTGGTGGTGCCGCTGCCGCCGCTGCTGCTCGATCTGTTCTTCACGTTCAACATCATCGTTTCGCTGATCGTCATCATGGTGGCGATCGGCACGTCCAAACCCCTCGAATTCTCGTCGTTCCCCGGCATTTTGCTCCTGGCAACCATGCTGCGCCTCGCGCTGAACGTGGCGTCGACGCGGGTGGTGCTGGTCGAGGGGCACAACGGCCATGACGCCGCCGGGAAAGTGATCCAGGCCTTTGGCGAATTCGTGATCGGGGGCAATTACGTTGTCGGCTTCATCATTTTCGTAATTCTGATGATCGTCAATTTTGTGGTGGTGACCAAGGGTGCTGGTCGAGTATCTGAGGTGATTGCACGGTTTACCCTCGACGCAATGCCAGGCAAGCAGATGGCAATCGATGCCGATCTGAGCGCCGGATTGATTGATCAGGCGACGGCCAAGAAGCGACGCGAGGAAGTGTCTCAGGAGGCAGATTTCTTCGGCTCGATGGACGGTGCCTCAAAGTTTGTCCGCGGGGACGCCATCGCGGGTCTGCTGATTCTGATCATCAATATCGTGGGCGGCCTCGCGATCGGCGTCGCGCAACACGATCTCCCCTTCAGCGAGGCTGCCCGGATCTACACGCTGCTTACCATTGGCGATGGACTGGTTGCCCAGATCCCGGCGCTCTTCCTGTCACTCGCCACCGCAATCGTGGTGACGCGCGTGACCACCGCCGAGACGATGGCCGATCAGACCAAGACCCAACTCGCCAATCCCGGCGCGCTGATGATTTCGGGGGTCATCCTCGGCCTGATCGGGATCGTGCCGGGAATGCCACATTTCATGTTTCTGACCCTGGCCGCGGCCACGACGGGCATCGGTTACTACCTGATGAAGCGGGGCTCGCTCAAACCCGAGGGCGCCACAGGCGGCACCGCCGGTGACGGCGCGGGAACCATCGGCGCAGCGGGCGCGCCAGGTGCGCCAGGGGCGCCACCTGCCGATCTGGGCTGGGATGACGTGGAACAGGTTGACCTGATTGGCATCGAGATCGGTTACGGCCTGATCCCGCTCGTCAATGCGGAGAGCGGCGGCCAATTGATGGCTCGGGTCAAAGGCGTTCGGAAGAAACTGTCGGCGGAACTGGGATTCCTGATTCAGCCGGTGCGGATCCGCGACTCGTTGGGCCTCAATCCGGACGTTTATCACATTGTTCTGAATGGCGTCGTGCGGGGGAAAGGCGAGATCAAGGTCGGGAAAGATCTTGCGATCAATCCTGGTCAGGTTCATGGAAAGCTCGAAGGCATCGCCACCCGCGAGCCTGCCTTTGGCATGGAGGCGGTTTGGATTGACCCGACCCAGCGCGACTATGCCCGAACCCTCGGCTACACCGTGGTGGATCCCAGCACCGCCGTGGCAACCCACCTGAATGCCATCCTGCGACAGAACGCAGCCGAATTGCTGAGCCACGACGAAACCCAGCAGCTCCTCGACAAGCTCGCGGCGAAGTATCCAAAGCTGGTCGAGGACCTGGTACCCGGGAAACTGTCGCTCGGCGTGATCACCCGGATTCTTCAAAACCTGCTCGGCGAATCGGTACCCATCCGGGATATGCGGACGATTGTCGAAACCCTGACAGAGGCCGCCTCGCGCACGCAGGATCCCGATCAACTCACCGGACTGGTACGCCCGCGCCTGGGCCGCATGATCCTGCAGGACCTCCTTGAAACCGAGGAGCTGCTGCAGGTCATGACGCTGGACCCGTCTCTCGAGCAATTGCTCCAGAACGTTGTGCAGCAGAGCGGTGGCGGCAATGTGATGCTCGACCCGGACCTCGCCGAGCGGTTGTTTGCCGCGATGCGCGACAACGCCCGTGCTGTCGAACAGCAAGGTCATGCAGCGGTGCTGGTGGTGTCGCCTCCCCTACGCTCGTGGCTGGCACGGGCTGTGCGTCATCGGATCGCAGACCTGACGGTTTTGTCCTACAGCGAAATTCCAGAAGACCAGGCTGTTCGCGTGATCGCGACGGTCGAGGTTCAGCCCAAGAAGTAAGCCAGGAGGCTTAGATGAGACTTGAACGGGTAGTTGCCAAAGATGCCAGACGCGCCACCGAGCAGGTGCTCGCAACCTTTGGCCCCGACGCCCTGATCGTTTCCAACCAGCGGGTCAACGGCATGACCGAGATCGTGGTGGCGGTCGATACCGACAGCCCCTCCGAGGCGCCAAAGTCTCCGGAGCCGGTTCAGACTGCGCGCGTGTTCGCGCCGCGCGCGGACCGCGAGTTCGGCCGCTCGCTGCTTGAGTCATTCAAATCCTCGGCCGCAGGCGAGCGTCCGCAGCAAGCGCGGGCGGTACCGTCCCCCGCCCCTTCGGAGGCTGCTGCCGCTCCGCAGACACGTTCGCCCGAGCCCCCTCGTTCGAGTCCCGAGGACCAGGATGTACCGCCGTTTTTGCGTCACCTTGCCGCGCCACC
>RFXC01000398.1 GCA_009921765.1 Betaproteobacteria bacterium
TGATTGCGCCGATCGCGATGGAGCAGGGGCTGCGCTTTGCGATCCGCGAGGGCGGACGCACGGTCGGTGCAGGCGTCGTCGCCAAGGTCATCGCGTAAGCAGGCGTACGCGCGAGTCCGCGCGGGGGCAGACGGCTGCCCCTCGTTCTTTTGACCGCAGCCCAGGCTGCATCGTTCTTTAGGATGTCTCACCATGCAAAGCCAGAAAATTCGTATTCGCCTCAAGGCGTTCGACTACCGCCTGATCGATCAATCGGCGGCTGAAATCGTTGACACCGCCAAGCGCACCGGCGCGGTGGTCTGCGGCCCGGTGCCGTTGCCCACCCGGATCCAGCGCTTCGATGTGTTGCGTTCGCCGCATGTGAACAAGACCTCCCGCGATCAGTTTGAAATGCGTACGCATCAGCGACTGATGGATATCGTCGACCCCACCGACAAGACCATCGATGCGCTCACCAAGCTTGATCTGCCCGCAGGCGTCGATGTGAAGATCTACGTTCAGCAGGCTGACGGCTGGCGCGGATAAACCCGACAGTCGAGGGCGCGAGGGCGCTCGGGCGTCTCGAGTTGCCCGGAAGCCTCGCGGAATCGACCGCTTGAATTGATCGGCAGAATCACCTCGATTTGGTGGATCCGGCGATCTGAGTTATTATCGAAGGCTTTTCGGAATTCCGGGGCGGGAAGCGGGCAGCAACTGAATACGCTCCTGCCACCGGAATCGATGCAACACACCCGGCCAATTGCAGTCGGGATTGGAGAAAAAAATGACCCTTGGCCTGTTGGGGCGCAAGGTCGGCATGATGCGCATCTTCACCGACGACGGCGACGCTGTTCCGGTGACTGTTGTGGATGTGTCCGACAATCGCGTGTCCCAGATCAAGACCGTCGAGTCCGACGGTTATAACGCGGTGCAGATCGCGTTTGGCAAGCGCCGCGCGAGCCGTGTCACCAAAGCGCGAGCCGGACACTTCGCAAAAGCCGGCGTCGAAGCGGGCAGCGTCGTGCGTGAATTCCGTGTCGAAGCCGATGTCGCGTCGGGCTATCAGCCCGGGGCGGTCGTTCCGGCGGGTCTCTTCGAGGCTGGCCAGAAGGTTGACGTGCAGGGAACCTCGCACGGCAAGGGCTTCACGGGCACCATCAAGCGCCACAATTTCGGTTCGGGCCGCGCCTCCCATGGCAATTCGCGTTCGCACAACGTGCCGGGCTCGATCGGCATGGCGCAGGATCCGGGCCGCGTGTTTCCGGGCAAGCGCATGGCGGGCCACATGGGTGCAGTGACCCGCAGCGTGCAAAACCTCGTCGTTGCGCGGGTTGATGCTGAGCGCGGATTGCTCATGCTGCGCGGTGCGGTGCCGGGTGCCAAGAACGGCTCGGTGATCGTAACCCCGGCAGTCAAAGCTCCCGCGCCCCGGCGCTCGACCGGCAAGGCTTGAGGAGGCCCCTGACCATGGAACTGAATCTGCTCGATTCAAGCGGCCAGGCCTGCGCGAAAGTTGAAGCGCCCGACACCATTTTCGGTCGCGAATACAACGAACCGCTCATCCACCAGGTGGTGGTGGCGTTTCAGGCCAATGCGCGCAGCGCCAACCGCGCTCAGAAAGACCGCAGCGAAGTCCGTCATTCCACCAAGAAGCCCTGGCGGCAAAAAGGGACCGGCCGCGCGCGCGCCGGTATGACCTCGTCGCCGCTCTGGCGTGGTGGCGGCAAGATTTTCCCGAATTCGCCCGAAGAAAACTTCTCGCACAAAGTCAACCGCAAGATGTACCGCGCCGGGGTCTGCTCGATCCTGTCGCAGCTCGCTCGCGAGGATCGGGTGGCGGTGGTGGAGGGTCTCGCAATCGATGCGCCCAAGACCAAACTGCTGGCCGACAAGATCAAGGCGATGGGGCTTGGGGCGAACGGTGCGTCGGTGCTGGTCATCATCGACACGGTCGATGAAAACCTTTTGCTGGCCGCGCGCAATCTGCCCCACGTCATGGTGGTGGAGCCGCGTCATGCCGACCCGGTCTCGCTGGTGCACTTCTCGAAGGTGCTGATCACGCGGGCGGCGCTCGCCAAAGTCCAGGAGATGCTCGCATGAACCAGGAGCGACTCACTCAGGTGCTCGTGTCGCCGATCGTCTCCGAGAAGGCAACCTTCGTTGCTGACCGCAACAACCAGATCACCTTCCGCGTGCTGCAGGACGCCACGCGGCAGGAAATCAAGGCGGCAGTCGAAATGCTCTTCAAGGTAGAGGTCGAGTCGGTACAGGTGCTCAACCAAAAGGGCAAAGCCAAGCGTTTCGGGAAATTCTCCGGTCGTCGGCGCCATATCCGCAAGGCCTATGTCAGTCTCAAGGCTGGCCAGGAAATCAATTTTGCGGAGGCCGCGTAAATGCCTATCGCCAAGATGAAGCCCACCTCGCCCGGTCGCCGGGCGATGGTGAAGGTGGTTCACCCCAATCTGCACAAGGGACGCCCGGTCGATGCGCTGACCGAGAGCCAAACCCGGGGCTCGGGGCGCAACAACCTCGGTCGCATCACCACCCGTCACAAGGGTGGTGGTCACAAGCGCCAATACCGAATTGTCGACTTTCGGCGCAACAAGGATGGAATCGTCGCCAAGGTGGAGCGTATCGAATACGATCCGAACCGTAGCGCGCATCTGGCGCTTCTTTGCTACGC
>RFXC01000399.1 GCA_009921765.1 Betaproteobacteria bacterium
GCCGGCGCCGGCGCCGGCGCCAACGCCATCCGCCGCGACCAAGCCTGTCGCGCCCATTCCACCTGCGGCGTCAAGGCCAGTTGCGCCAGCGCCAACGGTCGCAGCGGGCGAGACGCCAGCCAAGCAGCCGCCCAAGGATAGCGAGCCCCTGTTTTTCTCTCGTACGCTCAGCATCCCCGCCGATCCGCCGGGCGCCGCGCCAGTCCGCTAGCGGTTCTAATGCAACCGTAGTGCGCCTGCGCACGCCGGCCTCCCGATAGGTAGACCGGTTTCGCGCCTTCAGGGATTGTCATCGTGCCAGAAGCGAACCCCATTCCTGTCATTGAGCTCCAGGGCCTTTCACGGACCTACAAAACCGGTGCGGGTGACGTTCAGGCGCTCAGGCCCATTGATCTTTGCATTCGGGCCGGCGAATTTGTGGCAATCATGGGGCCGTCTGGCTCTGGAAAGACCACGTTCATGAACCTGATCGGATGCCTGGATTCGCCCAGCGGCGGCATTTATCGACTCGCGGGTCAGTCGGTTCATCAGTTGTCCGGCAATGCGCTCGCGGCGTTGCGAAACCGGCGGATTGGCTTTGTGTTTCAGCAGTTCAATTTGCTTGGACGCGCCAGTGCGCTCGAGAACGTTGCCATGCCGCTGGTCTACGCCGGCATAGGCAAACGTGAAAGACTGGAGCGCGCCCGGCGCGCACTGCACGACGTTGGTCTCAGCGACCGGCAGCACCACACCCCGGCACAGCTATCGGGCGGACAGCAGCAGCGCGTCGCGATCGCACGGGCCTTGATCAACGATCCGCAAATCGTACTCGCCGACGAGCCCACCGGTGCGCTGGATTCGCGAACCTCGCTGGAGGTGATGGCGCTTCTTCAAGGCCTCAACCGTCGCGGGCAGACGGTGCTTTTTGTGACGCACGAAGCCGACGTTGCGGCGTTTGCGAATCGGGTGATCATGTTCCGCGACGGCCAACTGCAAGACGACCGTCCTGGCCAGAGCCTTGACGCCGCGGCCCAGATCCGATAGTTCGTATAATTTGTATTATGTAAAATAAAGTGGAGATCGGGCGCGCGAGGAATTTCAGCTCGCTCAGGCGTCGACTCGCGAATACCAGGCAACGCCCTGCCCATCGTCCTCCACTCGGGCACGCCCGGCATGGAGCAGCCGGTTCAGATGGGCAAGGCTTTCGCCAGTTGCCATGGAAACCAATTGCGCATCGTCGCCGTCGATCGAACGGGCAAATAACGCAGCAAACACATCAACAGCCCGCGAACGGCGGGCAATCGCCTGTTCCAGCTTATCGAGCGACTCGAGGTGCGTGCGTTCAAGGTGGTTGAGCCTTTGGTGCAGGCCCAGGAACGGTTCGTTATGGGCCGGCAGCACCAGCACATCGGGTGAAATTCGCTGCCGCAGACGCTCGATCGAGGCAAGCCAGTCACCGAGGGGATCTGCGTCCGGCTCGGTAGGAAAAACAGAAACATTCGATGAAATACGCGGCAGGACCTGGTCGCCGGAGATCAGCAACCCGGAGTCGTGGCAAACCAGGCAGGCGTGTTCGGGTGAATGGCCGTTGCCGATCACCACTTCCCACTGCCGCTCGCCAATGGTGAGCACTTCGCCGTCGTGCAGTCGACGAAAATTGTCTGGAAGTGCGTAGACCGACTTGCCGAAGCTCCCGAATCGCGTGCGATAGGTTTCCAGCTGATCATCGGTCCACCCTGCCCTTCGGTAGAACGACACACCCTCGGTCGGCGCCTCGCGCCCAGTGTCAGCCACCAGCACCCGGCATGTGAGGTATTCCCCGCGGGTCATCCAGAGCCGACAGGAGAACCTCCGCACGAGCCACCCGGCCATGCCCACATGGTCGGGGTGCATATGGGTGACGAATACCCGCGTAACTGGGCGACCCCCAAAGCCGTTTGCAAAGATTTTCCGCCAGGCGTCGGTGGTCTCCTTGTCCCGGACGCCGGTATCAACAATGGCCCAGCCGTCCCCATCTTCAAGCGCCCACAGGTTGATGTGGTTGAGCGTGTATGGCAGCGTCATCCGGATCCAGAGAACACCGGGTGCGACCTCGATGGTCTCGCCGAGCGCGGGTTTCGAAGAAAACGGGTACTCGAGCGCTCGTGCGGCCGGCTGACTCGCTTCAGGACTCATGGGCGTTCAACGCAGGTTCAGGCGCGGCATTCGTTCGCGAGCTGCCTGCCCTGCTTGGTGTCGAGCAGCATGGATTTACCCGGAATGCTGATCCACGTGAGCCCGCTGGCCTTGTCTTCGAGGCGCAGTGCGCCTGTTTGCGTGGCGACCAGCTGCATGGTGTAGTTGCGACGCTCCCAGTAGACGATCGCCGAACGACGGTCTTCTGCCACCTGCCGAATCTCGACGCGCCGATTGAGATCACAGTGGAAGACGCCCGTGGAGAGTTTCAAGGAAGGATGATGTGCGCCGTGTGGCTCGCCCGAAGCCCATGAGGTTGCCGAGCACAAGAGCCCTGCCCCCAGAATCACCGCATTGCGCAATTGCGTGAACATCATGTAAGCACCCCATGAACAAAATGTGGGCCGACTGGCGGTGGCCAGACGGCCAACCCGCTACGCTAGCCGGAATCGACAAAGCCCGCAAACCGGGCCTGGAACCGGTGTTGATTTAGCGGATGACGCC
>RFXC01000400.1 GCA_009921765.1 Betaproteobacteria bacterium
GAGCCTCAGCTCGCTTCTGGGGGATATCGCGCTCCTGGCGAGCAACGCGCTCGATGCGCTTCAGAGCGATCTCGGTGAGGTGAGCGTGGTGGCGGCTGGCGTCATCAGCAGCGGTCGCCTCTTCACCGGCCGACAGCGCACGGAATACCGCTCGGGTGGTGCGTTGCGACTGGGTGAAGGTGTCGATTTTGTTGAGGGAGCGGCACGTGTGCACGTGCCAGCGGCAAGCCTTGCCACGGCGCTTCAAACCAATACGCTGATTCTGCACAGCGACAGCACGCTGAGTCTTCCGGTCTCGGCTGCGGGCGCCAGCCTGCCGCGTGGAGCGGTGAGCACGACGCTTGGCGCGCGCGATGGCATTGTCGTGAGTGCGGAGGGCTTGACGCAGATTGATGCGCTGCAGGCTGCCGGGACGCTCACCATCGTTACGCCGCGGCTGATGTCGGTGGTGCCCGGTGTCTTTACCGCGGGGCGTGAGCCCGAGATCATCGACCAGCTTGATGGCGCGGATCAGACCGCATCGCAGACATCGAGCAGTCCGCCGCTGAATCTCCCGGGCAGCCTGGTCGTGAGCCCGGGCATTCCCAGTGAGGTGGTGTTCCCGCCCGATGCCTTTGGCGCAGGCACCAACACCATCACCGTCACCCTCACCGGCGAGGCCGGCAGCAGTCTTCAGGCGCAGCCTCTGTCGGGGATCGCAATCACCGGCTCAAACGAGAGCATGTCGCGCAGCTTTACGGGCAAGGCGTTTGCGTTGGGACAGTACTTCAGCGCACCGGGCCGGGTGACGTATATCGTTGCAGGGGATCAGGCCCTCACGGTTCAGGTGAAATCGGGCGAGGCCACGTCGACTGCACGAATCCCGCTGTTTGGCGCGCCGGACAGCCAGGTGGCAGGCCCTGCGTTTGTGCAGTTGCCGGGGCGCCTCTTCATCACGCCCGACCGGGCCTCGCAGCTGGTGTTCACCGGTGTCGAGCTGTCCGGATCCGGCGAGCTCACGCTCCTCGTGACCGCGGCGGCCGGAACGCTTTCAGCCAGCAGCGTGGAGGGTGTCGCTGCAGGGGGCACTGCCACGGGGCTGACGCTCACCGGACAGGCTGCAGCCCTGGCGAGCTATCTCGCTCAACCGGGGGGGCTGCGCTACATGGGCGCGGCCACCTCGCTCGGGCTCAGGCTCACCGACAGTACGGGTGCGCTCAAGGCAGAAACCGTGATGCCGCTCGCGGTACCCACTCAGCCTACCAGCACGGTGAGCAGTGGCGCGATGGTGCTGCCGGCTGAAATTCACACCACCCCGGGTGTCTGGGCCCCATTGGTGCTGAGCAACGCAGCATTTTCAGGTGCGGGCACCTTGAGCGTGGACGTGTTCGCCCCCGCCGCCAGACTGCAGTGGAGTGGTGGCAACACCCCCGCGGCCGGGATCACGGTGACAAGCGGGCAGAGCTTCACCAAGACAGCGGATACCACCGTTTACACCGCCACGCGGTTCAGCGGCACCGCCGAAGCACTCAATGCGTTCTTCAGCACGGCTGGCGCTGTGCGCTATGACACGGGCTTTGATGGCGAGTTGCGCATTGCGCTGCTTGGCACCATGCCAGTGACGGGCAGCATCCTCATCACCACACTCGCTGCCGAAGGAAGTGTGAGCGGACCCGCAACCATGGCGTTGCGACTGCCGCAGGCGCTCACGATTACGCCCAACACGTCGTCGCCGCTGGTGATCGGCGCCGCGTTGAGCGGCGATGCAGCTGAAGGGACCTACGCGCTCACCCTCACCGCAGCAACCGGTACGCTCACTGCGAATTCGGCGTCATCCCTGACGGTCAGCACGGTGACGCAGGGTGTGCGTCTGAGCGGCACGATCACCGCGCTCAATGCCTATCTCGGCTCGGGTCATCTGACCTACCAGGGTGCGGGCAACGTGGCGCTTTCAGCCAGCCTGACGCTGGGCGCCAAGGCGCTGCTGAGCGCGAGCAGCCAGCTGGTGGCTGCGATCGCCGCACAGCCCGCACTCACGGTGGCGCAAACCCAGTATGTGGTTCCTGGCACCGCCTCGCCGGTCACCCTGGGGGCTGAGCCGCTGGCGGGTGTCGGTCAGCTCACGTTGCTGCTTGAGGCAGCGTCGGGAAGCGTGCTGGAAGCGGTGGACGGTGGACTCACCGACAGCCTGGCCGACGCCCATCGCGTGCAGTTGGTGGGAAGTGCCGCAACGCTCAATGCCTATCTCGCATCCGGGTTCGTGCGCTATACCGGCTCTGCTGGCAGTCTGAAGGCGACGCTCACCAGCACCGATGGCAAGCGCTCGGCAGAGGCCAGCGTTGCTTTGACCGGGGTCACCCTCACCGAAACCAGCCAGCTGCCGGTGCTTGGCCTGTCATTGCCACAGTCGCTCGCCACCACTCCTGCACTCGCGTCGGCGCTCGTGCTTCTCGGGTCGCCGCTGCAGCTGGTGAGCGGTACGGTATCCGGTGCCTACACGCTCTCCCTCGCGGTCGGGGCGGGGTCGCTCACTGCGCGCGATACCGCGCTTGATTCGCTGCCCTCCAGCGACGCCAGCGGAGCTACGCTTGCGCTCACCGGTACGCTGACAGAACTCAACAGCTATCTGGGTTCGGGGCACCTGATTTACACGGGCAGCGG
>RFXC01000005.1 GCA_009921765.1 Betaproteobacteria bacterium
GCCTGATACTCCTCGCTGTCGAACACTGCCGGTATGGCCGTCTTGAGTTCATCGATCAGTAGCGCGAGGGCATCGCGTAGCCGTGGCCCCCATCCTGAAGGCAAGCGCAAGCAGAGCGGGCGCGCCGGATCATCGAAGTTGTTGCGATAACAAAGATCATCCGGCGCCCGCGCGGTCACAGCCATCGCTCGCAGAATCGCAGAGGTCGTCTCAAGCTTGCCCGTGCTGGACTGGCCGATCACAAAGAGGTTGAAGCCGCCATACGGGATGCCTGCCGCAAAGCGGATCGATTCGATCGCCTCGGACTGCCCTGGGGGGTCCAGCGGATCGTCCGCAACGGCGCCCTCGGGCATCACCAGCGACAAGGGATCGCAGCGCGGTGCAGCCTCATCGGCAGCAACTTTCCGAATGCTCATCGGCTGCCGATCACCACCGGTTCGCCAGTGGCAGGGGGCTCGCGCGGAATCTCCTCGCAAAGCGCGCGCAGCTCTTCAAACACCAGCGTTTCGCGCTCCAGCAGACGGGCGGCGCCACGCTCAAGACGGCTGCGCTGCTCGCGAAGGATCTGCACGCTATGCGCACGTGCTTCTTCAATCAGCCCGCGTACTGCGCAGTCAATCTCCCTTGCGGTCGCATCCGAAGGCTGTAGCGGGGGACGCGTCGCCATCGGCAGAGGCAGGGGCTCGGGCGTATCAGGCATGTCGAGCGACTGTGGGCCCAAGGTCGGATCCATACCGTACTGAACGATCATGCTGCGGGCGATCCGTGTAGCGCGAAGCAGATCGTCAGCCGCCCCCGTGGACACATCCCCCAGGCAGAGTTCTTCAGCTGCTCGCCCTGCGAGCAACACCGTCATCTTGTTACGCAGCTCCGTGCGCGTCATCAGAAAGCGGTCTTCAGTGGGACGTTGAATCGTGTAACCCAGCGCCCCCACGCCGCGTGGAATGATCGACACCTTGTGAACGGTCTCCCCAGGCAAGAGCGACATCGCGGCCAGTGCATGCCCCATCTCGTGGTAAGCCACCGTCTTGCGCTCGGCTGCATTCAGCAGGCGATTGCGCTTCTCCAGCCCGGCAACGATCCGCTCGAGTGCGGCGGTAAAGTCGTCTGCGCTCACTGCGGTGTGCGACCGCCGTGTAGCAAGGAGGGCCGCTTCGTTCACCAGATTCGCGAGATCGGCGCCACTGAATCCGGGCGTCAGTGCCGCGAGCGCATCGACGCTCACATCGGTCGCCTGTCGGATCCGCCGCAGGTGCACGTTCAGGATTTGAACCCGGCCTCGCCGGTCGGGTCGGTCAACCAGCACCTGACGATCAAATCGGCCAGCCCGGAGCAGCGCCGGGTCCAGGATCTCGGGGCGGTTGGTGGCCGCCAGGAGCACCACTCCCGACGAGGGGTCAAAGCCATCGAGTTCAGCAAGCAGCTGGTTGAGCGTCTGCTCCTTTTCGTCATGACCACCCAGGCCGAAGGCGCCGCGAGCACGGCCCAGGGCATCGATCTCGTCGATGAACACGATCGCAGGCGCTTTGGCACGCGCCTGCTCGAACAGATCGCGCACGCGGGCGGCACCGACGCCGACAAACATTTCGACGAATTCGGACCCGTTGATCGAGAAGAACGGCACACCCGCTTCGCCAGCCACCGCCCGCGCGAGCAGCGTCTTGCCGGTTCCTGGCGGGCCAACCAGCAGGATGCCGCGCGGCACATGCGCCCCAAGTCGACCATGGCTCTTCGGATCCTTCAGAAAATCGACAATCTCGCGAAGTTCCTCCTTGGCCTCATCGACCCCGGCGACATCCTCAAAGCTCACCCGCACACCGGTCTCGACATACACCTTCGCCCGACTGCGGCCAATCGACAGCAGCGACGACGCGCCCCCTGCACCGAAGCCAGCCCGCGTGGCGGCGGCCCGCCAGAGAACCGCAATCAGCGCGGCGCCGATCATCCAGGCAAGGAGCACCCCGAGTGCCGGGGCTTCGGGCGCAGCACGAAACGACACCGAACGCAGCGCGAGTCGCTCTGCAAGCAGGGGGTCAATTCGCCTCGTGACGAAGCGCGACACGCCGTGATCCGGTGTTCGAACGTAACGGCCGCGAAGCAGCGATTCGCCAATCTCCAGTTCGCTCACATTGCCCGATTCAAGGTGCTGAAGAAACTCGCTGTAGTCGATCCGCTGCTCGTCACGCCACCACTGCCCCGAGTCAAGCGCAAGCGTGAGCAGGACGATCCCGAGCAACCACCAGCCAACATGACGCGCAGACAATTCGAAGAGATCCCTGTAGCAAACAACGGCACCGATTGTCGGCGCCCTTGCGCGGGCCGCCTTGACCCGCAGCAAGTCAGTTGTACAGGGCGCTCACGGCGATTCAATTGACTGACCCCGATGAACCACAGAGCCCCTCGAGATCGCTTGCTCACCGACAACCCTCAGCCGGTATGTGACGACATCCGGCGCCTGCGCTACGCACAGCCGAGCGAGCAGACCGCCGACGACATCCGCCAGCGGCTCGCCGGTGCGCTCGCCTCGGTCGAGCAGCCCTCACAGCGGTCGCGCCGACAGCGCGAATTTCTGTCCGCCATGCGGGCGGGCTTCATTCCCGGTGGCCGCATCCATGCCGGGGCCGGCACCAAGCTGGCGGCGACCCTCATCAACTGTTTCGTTCAGCCCATGGCCCCGCGGCGCTGCGGCCGCGATGCCAGCGGACGACCAGGCGTTGACGACGCGTTGCGCGAAATGGCAAGCACACTGCGGATGGGGGGCGGGGTGGGAGTCAATCTGAGCGATCTGCCGGCTCGTGCGATCGCTGGTCACGCATCGGGTCTCGATCCAGTGAGCGTGATCATGAAGATGGAGTCGAACGGGCGCAGGCTCGCAGCCACCGGCGCGCGACGGTCGGCGCAAATGGCGCTGGTCGATATCGATCATCCCGACAGCCCTGCCGTCATCGATCTCAAGCGTCACCACCGTTTGCAGACGGTCACGTTGTCGGTGTGTATCCCGGATGCATTCATGCAGTCGCTCGGAGACTGTCCGTTCGATCCGGACACGGGTTCGGCAACCCGGACACGGAAGGTCCAACCCTCGCCGCAGAGTGCAGCCCACCGTCTCTGGATCCAGTTACTTCAGGCCGCCCTCGACACCGGCAACCCCGGAATCGTGTTCATCGATCAGGTGAACCGCGACAACAATCTGGGCGATATCGAGCAATTGCGCGCCTGCAACCCCTGCGGCGAGCAGTATCTACCCGACTACGGCGCCTGCGACCTTGGGAGCATCAACCTCACCCGACTGGTGCGTCGGCCCTTCACCCGGGCCGCCCGCGTGGATCTCGCCGCGCTTCGCCAACTGACACATGTCGCCGTGAGGGCGCTCGACAATGTGATCGAACTCACCCGCTGGCCACTCGAGATGCAGGCCCGCGAGGCACGCCTCACGCGGCGAGTCGGACTGGGCGTCACCGGTTTAGCCGACGCACTCCTCATGCTGGGCCTGCGCTACGACCGCCACGCTGGCCGCACCGCCGCCGCAGCCATGCTTCGAACGATTCGCAACGCCGCCTACTGCAGTTCGGTGCAACTGGCGATCGAGCGCGGCGCGTTTCCAGTCTTTGACGCCCATCGCCTGCTGAGCCCTCCCCACGCCGCCTCGCGTCTGCCTGAATTCATCAAGCGGCGCATCGAAAAGCATGGTCTCAGGAACTCGCATCTGCTTGCGATCGCACCGGCAGGCACAATTTCGCTCGCGATGGCCGACAACGTGTCGAGCGGAATCGAACCGGTCTTCGCGCCGCAGATCCTGCGGCGGATCGCCATGCCCGATGGCAGCGAGATCGTGCGGTCCGTCGACGATCATGCGTTGCGCCGCCTTCGTGCGCTCCGTCCCGGCGACACCGCACTCCCCGCAGCATGGTGTGACGCCTCGACGCTGCGGGCCGTGGACCATCTGCGGATGGTCGCGGCGCTGCAACCATGGGTCGATGCAGGGATCAGCAAGACCGTTCACCTTCGGGAATCGGATTCCGTCCAGAGCTTGGACCGACTGCTGCGATCTGCCTGGCGCTCAGGTCTCAAGGGGATGAGCGTCTTTCGCGCCGGCGCTCTTGCTCGCGATGTGCTCTGTGACGCGCGGGGAGCAACCCGCTAGCGCCTAGGCCAGAAGGCCTCGACTGCCTGGCTGCATTCCAGCGAGTCCGCGCCCTCTAGACTCGACCGTCGTTCGCCCGAACCCTCTTCGCTGCTCTCCGCAGCACCGCACACGCCCATGACCGAACAGCCCCCCAGTGGCGCCGCCGCCGAGCGCCGCGCCGATCACCAGCAGCTGGCCGTCCGAATGCTTGCAGAGCGGTGCCAACTGCAGGCGCGCCAGGCGCTTCTCGAACCCGCCATCGGCATACCGATGATCTGTCTGGTGCTGGTCACCTTGCACCCTGGCATTGCCGCCGATCAGCTCATCGCCTGGAGCCTGCTGCTGGGCGCAACGCTCCTCCTGCGATCGGTCTGCGCCGCACGGTTCATCACCCGACGCCGTCGCGACGACGCAGACACGGTATCGATTGCCGGCGTCTTCAATCTCACTGCGGGGCTCAGCGGACTGCTGATCGGCGCCTGCGCAGGCCTCTTCTTCGCCCAGGTCGACCATACCACCCGCCTGATCCTCACCGTGCTGATCTTTGCCTGGCTGGCGCTCGGTGTACTGACCTATGCCCCATTTCCGCGCCATGCGCTTCTATTTGGCGGCGCAGTACTCGCGCAGCTCGCCGTGGCGTGGGCGCTTGCCCCAGGCGTACCCGGGCTCCTGGTGGCCACGGGTGTGCTGCTTTACGGGGCGCTGCTCGCGCAACTGTCCACGGTGCTCAGCCGAGCACTGTTACAGGCCATGCGTCGCAAGCATCGCATCCGGCAGCTGGCGAGGAGGCTCTCAGAGCAGCGCGAGCAGGCAGTTCGTTCAAGCCGCAGCGCGGCACGCTTCCTGGCGGCTGCAAGCCATGATCTGAGACAGCCCGCGACGTCGCTCGGCCTTCTCATCACGCTGATCCGTGAGCGCTGTCAGGACCCGGCGCTCCTGCCGCTGATTTCGGCGGTCGACCGATCGGTGACCACGCTTAGCGATCTGCTTGCCAGTTTGCTTGATCTGTCTAGGCTGGAAAGCAACACCATGCAGCCGCAGCACGAATGGCTGTCGGTGGAAGAACTGTTTGAGGCGCTGCGCGAAGAATTCGAGCCCCGCGCGCATGAACGCGGCCTCACGCTCCTGGTGACCAGCGCACCCATCAAAATATTGGCTGACCGGATTCTGATTGCACGACTGCTTCGCAACCTGCTCGACAACGCCATGCGCTATACCGACCGCGGTGCAGTCACGCTCGCGGCCGCATGGGGTGAGCGCTGCGTGCTCAGCGTCACCGACACAGGGATTGGCATTGCGCCGGAGCACCTTGAACGAATTTTCGATGAACACGTGCGGATCAGCTCGCCTCATCGTCGCGCCCCGCCCGGACTCGGCCTCGGTCTGGCGATGGTGCGCCGGCTCGCCCAACTGCTCGATGCCCGGATCTGCGCGCACTCCGACGGAACGCGTGGCAGCCGCTTCGAACTCAGCTTCGCCCTCGATCGCGCGGCCCCCGACGACGCGATGCGCGCGGCAACCGAGCGTCGCCCCGAGCCCACCACACTCAATCGCCTTGCCCCCATCGAGTCCTCGGCAGCGCCTGGGGCGAGCACGCCATCGGCCACCCGGGCGAAAGTGCTGCTGGTCGATGACGATCCGGACGTGGCCCAGGCTCTCCAGTCTTTATTCGAGGCACGCGGCTGGCAGACCGATGTCGCGACTGATGCCTCCGCGGCCTTCGCGCGGCTCGGGTCATCGAGCGACTGGGCGCTTCTCCTGACGGACTGCACCCTCAACGGCAAACCCGACGGATTGGCGCTTGCCCTCGCCGCCCGCCTGGCCCGGCCCGATCTGCAATGCCTGCTGCTCACCGCCGACACCTCCGCCGACCTCGAGCGGCAAGCCCTCGCGCACGGCCTGCAGCTGGTTCACAAACCAGTCAACGAGCTCGCGCTCATGGACGCCCTCCAGAATCGGGACCACGCCGCCCGATAGGCCCGCGCGCGCTGCTACACTTGACGCAGCCGGGGTGCCCGCGCCCCTCCAAGCTCCAAGCCTACTGCCGCCCGCCGGGCCCTTGCGCCATGTCCGAAAATCTCCTTGTAGTGGATGACGACGAGGATATTCGCGAGTTGCTGCGCACGTATCTGGGCAGCGTCGGCTACACGGTGCTCGAGGCCGCCGATGCCAAGGCGCTCCGCGCGGTCCTGACGACCCATCCTATCGACCTCATCCTGCTCGATCAGCGCCTGCCGGATGCCGATGGGCTTGTTCTCGCGCGAGAAATCCGTGCGGACAGCGACGTCGGGATCATCATCATCACCGGCTTCGGCCAGCCGGTCGATCGAATCCTGGGACTGGAGCTCGGCGCCGACGACTACGTCGCCAAACCGGTCGATCTGCGCGAACTCCTCGCGCGAATCCGCTCAGTTCTTCGACGCCGCTCACCCAGGCCGACAGAACCGCCGGGAGCCATCGACTTCGAAGGCTGGAGTATCGACCCCTCGGCCCGCCGACTCACCGCGCCAGGTGGGCGCGTGGTTGAACTCACGAGTGGCGAATTCGACCTACTGATGATCTTCGCGCGCCACCCCAACCGCGTGCTGAGTCGCGATGAAATCATGAACGCACTTCATCACCGGGAGGCCGGCCCTTACGACCGGGCGATCGACGTCCAGGTCGGGCGGCTCCGCCGCAAGATCGAGTCTGATCCCACCCGTCCGGTGCTCATCAAATCGGTGCGCGGCGCGGGCTATCTGTTTGCACCGAAGGTGACCCAACAATGAGCCCGGGATCCGGCTTGAAGCGGCAATCGACTGCCCAGGTGCGCGACGAGAGTCTGCCCCGGCTCTTCGTGCAAATCTTTGCCACCGCAGCCGATGCCATGCTGGTGGTCGATGCATCGGGTCGGATTGTCCTTGCCAACGCCCAGTGCGCGCAGATGTTCGGCTATGCAGTCGATCAGCTGAGCAGTATGACCGTCGACCAGTTGGTGCCGGCGCGGCTTCGTACCGCACACCGCCAGCACCGACGCTCATACGCTGGACATGCGGTGCCCCGGCCAATGGGAATCAACACCACGCTGCGCGCGCTTCACGCAGACGGGACCGAGATTCCGGTTGAAATCAGTCTGAGCCCGCTGGAAGTCGACGGACTCCAGCTCACCTGCGCGAACATCCGAAACGTGAGCGAATTGCGCCGCGCGCAGCAGGCGATTGAGCGGGCCAATCGCGCCGAGGCGGTAGCCGAGTTCGGCCGGCTGGCCCTTGGCACCCAGACAGTTTCCGACAAGGTTCGATTCGCATGCCAGCTGATTCGCGAACACCTCAGCTGCGACGCGGTGATGATCGCCCGCTGCGGCGCAACGCCCGGGCAGCTTGCGCTCGACCCAGGTTGCAATGACGACAGCAATCGGCTCGCTCCGCTCCTGCCCCTGATCGGCGAGCAGATGGCGACTTTGTCACTCGAGCACGCCGAGCCTGTGCTGCTGATTGAAGACCCCGCTCAGATCTCGCCCAACTTCGCCTCTGCGCTTCGGCATGCCGGGCTTCGCAGCGCAATGATCTGCACAATTCCCGACGCCAGCAATCGATCCGGCCTCATCGGCGCATTCGGCCAGGCGGGCGACACCTTCACCAATGAGGATAGAAGCTTTCTACGGGCGCTCGCCAACACGCTCGGGGCGCTGCGGCAACGACAGAGCGCCGAGGAGCAGCTGTTTCAGTCACAGCGGCTGGAGGCGCTTGGCCAGCTGACGGGTGGCGTTGCGCATGACTTCAACAATCTGCTGACCGTGGTGTCAGGAAATCTGCAGATTCTGGAGGAAAGATTCCCTGACGATCCCACCGCCGCCGCCATGATCCGCTCTGCGCTCCGCGCTGCCGGCCGCGGCGCTGACCTCACACGGAAGCTCCTCGCGTTTGCGCGGCGACAAACGCTGCAGCCGCGCGCCATCGATGTCGCGGCGTGGCTTGAGTCACTCGCCGAAATCCTCCGCCGGACACTCGGCCCCAATATCGATATCGAAACCCGCTGCAGCGCCGACATGCCATCGGTACGCGCCGACCCCGTCATGCTGGACACCGCGCTACTGAACCTCGCCGTGAATGCCCGGGATGCCATGCCTGCAGGGGGTCGGCTGTCGCTGGTCGCGGACCATTTTCACCACGGCGGCGCTGCAATGACCCGCCGCCGCGATCTGGCACCGGGTCACTACTTGCTGCTCACGGTGTCCGACACAGGAAGCGGCATGACCGCCGAGGTGCTTGCGCGTGCCTTCGAACCCTTCTTCACCACCAAGGACACCAGCAAGGGAAGTGGGCTGGGTCTGAGCCTGGTGTATGGCTTTGTAAAGCAGTCGGGCGGCCATGTCGAAGTGGAGAGCAGTCCGGACGCGGGGACCGTGATCCGGATGATGCTGCCCACGGTAAGCTCGGCTGAGCACGCTCCAACGCTCGCGCCACACGATGCAGCCGAGGGCGGCACCGAGCGTGTGCTTGTCGTGGAGGATGACGACGATGTACGCACCGTGGCCGTTGGATTTCTTCGCCGACTCGGCTATCAGGTCATCGAAGCAGCCGACGGCCCGCAGGCGCTCGCCCTGCTTGAGGCAGATCCGGTTGTCGACCTGCTGTTCACCGATGTGGTGCTGCGCGGCCCCATGACCGGCGCAGACCTGGCGCGAGAGGCACTCGCGCAGCAACCAGCGCTCGCCGTATTGTTTACCTCGGGCTACGCGCCGCAAACGCTGTCACTCGATACCGCGTTGTCGCGCGGCGTCGAACTGCTCGGTAAGCCCTACCGCATCGAACAACTGGCCCGCATGGTACGACGGGCCATCGAGGCGCGCGATCAGGCTGCCGCCTCGTCACGGCGCGCATCACTTCGGCCCACCACCGCGCGCAGACGGTCAATTTCGTAAAGATCGATTTCGCGGTTGTGAACGCGAATCATTTTTTCGGCCTGAAAACGCGACAGGATCCGACTGACCGTTTCAAGCTTGAGCCCGAGCAGGCTGCCGATTTCTTCTCGCGTCATACGCAGAATGAACCGCGTTGCCGAATAGCCCCTGGACGCCATGCGCTGCGACAGGTTCAGCAGAAACACCGCAATCCGCTCCTCGGCGCGCATCGATCCGAGCAACACCATCAGCGCACGCTCGCGCTGAATTTCGCCAGCGAGCATACGGAACAGTTCGCGTTGGAGGAGCGGCTCGTGACGCACCAGTGTATCGAGCGTGTCTCGGGGAATTTCTATCACTTCGCCATCTTCGAGCGCGATCGCGTCACCGCTGTAGACATCGGCCCCCAGACCGTCAACACCGAGCACCTCGCCTGCCATGTGAAAGCCGGTGACCTGCTCTCGCCCATCCTCCGTGAGAAGCACGGTCTTGAATGATCCTGCATGCACGCCGAACAGGGCGTGGAACTGCGCGCCGTAGCGATACAGGTAGTCGCCGCGGCGCAGGCGGCGGCGCTGGCCGCCCACTCGCGACATCAGCAGATCCACCGAAGGTGGCAGCGGAATCGCGCATCTCGCGCTCGGATACGGCTGCGAATCGACGGGCGCCCCGACAGGTCGATTCCCGCCTTGTTGCGATGCAGAAATCTGCGCTTGGAATCCGATATCGCTCACTGTTATCTCCCATGCTGTTGAGTTGGATCGCTGTTGCAGCGTCCATCAAACTTTATCGAGGGAGAACCCCGCTTTGATTGCGATCAAACAACACTCTGTAACGGCTTGTAACCCAAGGCGTCCTGACGGTAACAAACACCGGTATTGCGACGCATCAATATTGGCATCCCGCCAGCACTGATGTCAGCCCTGATCGCGCGAATTCAAGCGTGATTTGCGCCGTGTCAAGGACGCTGTCGCAGCGGTGATTAGCATCCACCCGAGCGGTATTCATTCAACAAAACGGGGAACCTAAACATGTTCAAGCACCTCCTGTTGCCGACCGACGGGTCCAAGTTGTCCGACAAGGCAGTCGAACAGGGCATCGCATTCGCAAAGGAAACCGGCGCCCGAGTCACCTTCGCGCATGTCATGCCCGAGTATGTCGTCGACGCATTTGTCGAGTTCCCCTCTGCAGCCCAGGCGTCGTTCACAGACTTCATGAAGGCGACCGAGGAAACTTCCAAAGCGGTACTGGGCGCCGCGCAATCGCGCGCCAGTGCGGCCGGCGTCACCCACGACACCGTCTCCATCCGCCACGGCCAACCGTGGAAAGCCATCATCGATATTGCGGGCGGGCGGGCCTGCGATCTGATCTTCATGGCGTCGCACGGACGCCGTGGGCTCAGTGCCCTGGTTCTTGGTAGCGAGACGCACAAGGTGCTCACGCATTCCACGATTCCAGTGCTCGTGTTCCGCTGATCACACCACTCCGGAGGTCCACATGGACAAGGTAGAAAAAGCACCAACAGGCATCGAGGCACGCGAGCGGCTTGCGCAAGACATGCGAACGCTGGTCCGCGATGCCGAAGATCTGTTGCACGCCGCACAGCGCCAGGGGATTGAAGGTGTCACGGACATGCGGGAGCGTCTGGAGAGCAGCATCAAGCAGGCGAAAGCGCAGATCTGGAACGGCCAGCACCAGTTGTTTGATCGCGCTCGAGATACCGCTCGCCGGACGAACGATGCGGTCCATGTCCACCCCTGGACAGCGGTCGGCATGGCTGCAGGCGCCGGGCTATTGCTCGGGGCGTTGATCATGCGACGCTGAGCCCGACATGCAGCCGGAAAACTCCGGAGGGGGGTTCGGAGCCCGGCTGCGCGCGGTCGGCGCGTCGTTCGGCGAGCTGGTGCTCACGCGGCTCGCGCTGGTCGCAACCGAGGTCGAATGGCTGGTCGCCAGCGCCTTGCAAGCGTTGCTCGCAGGGCTCGCCGCTGTCGCCCTGATGTCCCTCGCGGTACTGACTGCGGTCACCGCAACAGTCATGGCCGTTCCCGAGTCGTTGCGCGCCTTAGCTGCGGCAATCGCAGCCTGTGTGTTGGCGCTGGCCGCGCTAGGACTGTTCATGTGGAGCGCGCGGCTCGCTCGGTTCGGCACTTTTTCAGGGAGTCTGGCCGAGCTTCGTGCCGACCTGGATTCCCTTCAAACGACCGGCACCGAACGCGGGCCTCCGCCTTCGCGAGCGGCCAGCCCAGGTCATGATCATTCCTGAGATGGACCGGCGGGCGTCGACGGCGCCTGACTCGCCGCGTGCGCGGGTGGCGGCAATTCGACAGCGAATCGCCCACCAGCGGGAAGGCATCGCGGCGCAGTTCACATCGCTCATTGCACCCCGGACCGACCCACGTCCGCGCACACCGCTTCCCGCGCTCGGTATTGGCGTCGTGATCATGGCTGCCCTGGCGCTGGCAACGAGTCGGCGCGCACGGGTTGTCACGCAGGCGGCCGTTTCAGCGGGGTGGCTGGCCTGGCGAGCACTACGGCTCACCAGGGCCGTGTTGGCGTCGCTCAGCACTCGGCCGTCGCGCGACAACGCAAAGGATCAGGGCCGCACACGCGCTTCCTGAGAGGGCTGATGCTCGGCCACCCGCACCAACATGGCAAGTTCGTGCGAGAGCGCCTGTGACAGATCGTCGCTGCTCAGCACACCCACCAGTTCGCCGCGAATATCAACCACCGGCAGGCGCCTGACCCCGCGGCTTCGCATCTTCTGTATCGCCTCACCCAATGAATCGCTATCGTGGGCAGTCACCGCAGGGCGCACGACGATGTCACCCGCGGTGATGGCTGCTGCATCCAGGCCGGTTGCCACCACCTCCACGACAATATCGCGGTCGGTGACCACTCCGACCGGACGCCGTGTCAGGCCTTCTCCCGACACCACCACTACCGACCCCACATGCCTGGATCGCATCAGCGCAGCCACCTGCTGCAGGCGAAGATCCTCAGTGCAGGTGACAGGTTCGCGCGACATGATCGTTCCAACGTTGCTCATTTCCGCTCCCGACAATCCGGTGCGAACACCCCGCGTGCCCGCCCACCCGATCAAGCAGGCAGTGTCCCGCGACCGGAGGGCGCGCATCTTGCGCCCGCACAAATCCGCTGATCGCAACGGCTGACCGACCTATAATCGGCCGCATGAACCTGATCGTTGCGCTCCTTGCGTTGATCGCCCCGGCGGCTGCGCTCGCTCAGTGGGCGGGCACCCCGCCCTACATCGAAGCGCCGAACCGCGCCGAGCGCGAGGCGCCCTTTCAGGCACGCATTCAGCATCTGTCGGATGGCGATTCATTCGTCGTTCGTACCGAAGACGGCAGACGGATCCCGGTTCGCTTGTCGGCCATTGATGCGCCGGAAAAAAACCAGCCCTATGGCGATGTCGCGCGCCGATCGCTGCTCGCGCTCGTCGAGGACAAACCGCTCACCATCATTCCGGTCAAGCGCGACCCTTATGGCCGTACCGTGGCCCGAGTGCTGGTCGGTGAAACCGACGTGGGCCTGGAACAGGTCCGCGCAGGCATGGCCTGGCACTACAAGCGCTATGAATCCGAGCAGGCACCTCGCGACCGGCGCGAGTACGCACGCGCCGAACAACGGGCTCGCGACACCGGGCTGGGCTTGTGGGCGCAGCCCGAGCCCATGCCCCCTTGGCGCTTTCGCGAGCAGCAGCGCCGCCGGCAGGGCGCGGCGCTCGCCCCGCCGGTTTACGCGCTGTTCAGTCAGTCTGCCTGCTGAACGCGGTTCAGTCGCTGTCGCTGCCTGAGCGTTTCATACAGGACCACCCCGGCCGCCACCGAGACGTTCAGGCTCTCAACCTGTCCGTGCATCGGAATTCGCACCAGGCGGTCACAACGCTCTCTTGTCAACCGCCTGAGTCCCTTGCCCTCGGCTCCCAGCACCCAGGCGATGCGGCCATCCAACTCGACCTCGTAGAGATCGTCTGCGCTTTCATCGGCGGCACCTATCACATGAAAACCATGTTCCTGAAGCGTGTCGATGGTGCGCGCGAGATTGGTCACCATGAGATAGGGAACACTCTCGGCGGCCCCGCTCGAGGTCTGAATCGCCGTCTCGGTCAGCGCACAAGCGTGATCCTTGGGCGCGATCACCGCAGAGACACCCGCCCCGTCCGCCACCCTCAGACAGGCACCCAGATTGCGCGGGTCGGTCACGCCGTCCAGCAACAACAGGGTGATTGCGGCGTGCGGGCTGGTGTCCAGCCCCGCAAGCAACTCATCAAGCGTGACGCTGGGCACGCTCACTTCGGACAAAGCGACGACACCCTGGTGGCGCTTGCCGGGGCACATGCGTTCGATGCGCTGGCCATCGACACCGTGCACGCTCACGCCAGCGCTTTGAGCCAGCCGCTCCAACTCGCGCATCCTGGGGTCGTTCCGGCCGGTATCAACGTAGAGCTCGGTGATACCGCCAGGGTCGCGCTTGAGGCGGGCCAGCACCGCATGGAAGCCGAAAATTCTCATGGCTTGTTACCTTCTCTTGCTGCGACGACCCGACGGGCCTTTGCGCCGCGGGGGACCCGGGCGTTTACGGCGGGCAGCCAGCCGATCGCTCCTTACTCGCTCGACGGACTCGGTTTTGGCGGGCGCTGCTTTGCGGGGACGCCTTGTCCCCGAGTCGACAGCCGAGGGTTGGTCGGGCGCGCCGTCTGCGGCGATGGCGGGCACGACATCCGGACCGGTGTCGCCGATCCCCACCCTGCCGCCAGGCCGTTGCCGTGGCGCACCCTTCCCCCACTCCACGGCGCGCTGCACCATCCGGAATTCGATTCGCCTGGCCTCGAGATCAACCCGCGACACCTGCACCGCCAGTTCATCGGTGAGCCGAAAACGCCGACCGGTACGCTCGCCCCGAAGTTCGTGTGCTGACTCGTTGAACTGAAAATATTCGCCTCCGAGTTCGGACACATGGACCAGCCCTTCAACGAACAGATCATCGAGCGTCACAAATAAACCGAATGGAGCAACACCCGTGATGCGGCCAGGAAACTGTTCGCCAACCCGTTCGCGCATGAACTGACACTTGAGCCAGGCCTCGACATCGCGCGAGGCCTCGTCGGCCCGACGCTCGTTGGCAGAACACACGGCACCGAGCGTACGCCAGGTCTCGAGCACTTCAGCATGCTGATTTTCCGCGGCGCGATGCCTGCCACGCGAAGCGCTGGCTTCGGCCGAGCGGGGCTCGGCGAGCGGTTGAAGCAGCAGCCCAGGCTCGGCGGATTCATCGACCCGGGGCTGATAGCGGGCATCACGCAGCAGCGCCTTGATGACCCGGTGGGTAAGCAGGTCGGGATAGCGACGAATCGGCGAGGTGAAGTGCGTGTACGCAGCATAGGCGAGACCGAAGTGGCCGCTGTTGTCAGGCGAATAGATCGCCTGCTGCATCGAGCGCAGAAGCATGGACTGAAGCAATACGTTGTCGGGTCGCAGCCGCACAGCCGCAGCCAGGGTGGCGTAATCGTGAGGAGTGGGCTGATCGCCACCTCCTAGCGAGAGTCCCACACTGCGCAGGAACTCGCGCAGCCGCGCGAGCTTCTCGGGTGTTGGCCCCTCGTGTACGCGATAGAGCCCCGCATGCTCGCGGCGCTGCAAGAAATCAGCCGCGCATACATTGGCAGCCAGCATGCACTCCTCGATCAGCCGGTGCGCGTCATTGCGCACCGATGGCACGATCCGTTCGATCCGCCCGAGGGGATCGCAGACAATTTTGGTCTCGACAGTGTCGAGTTCGAGCGCGCCTCGCCGCGACCGCGCGCCTGCAAACACGCGATAAAGTTCGTGCAACTGCTGCAGGTGGGGCAGGAGCGCTGCGCGATTGGCAGCCACATTGGTGCGCGGCCCCGAGGCTCCCGAAAGCAGCGTCCAGACTTCGTCATAGGTGAGCCGGGCGGCCGAGTGCATCACGGCCTCATAGAATTGGTAGGCACGGATGCGTCCCTGCTGGTCCACGACGAGATCGCAGACCAGCACCAGCCGGTCGACGTTGGGGTTCAGCGAGCAGAGCCCGTTCGACAGGGCCTCGGGCAGCATTGGAATCACGCGACGCGGGAAATAGACTGACGTGCAACGCTCCAGCGCATCGGTATCGAGCGCGTCCCCGGGACGAACGTAGTGGGACACATCGGCGATCGCAACCAGCAGGCGGAATCCGGACTCCTTCCGTTTAGGGGTGGCCGCGCGCCGACGTCTGCCCACCGCGGGGCTGGCATTGGCCGCGGCCGGGTCGGTTGCTGCAACCGCGCCAGCGTGCGATGTCTCCATGCCCGCGCCCGACCCCCATGCTTCGGCACCACCGCCCAGCCCGCCGTCCAGGACCGGCATCTCCTGCGCGTCAAACTCGATGGGTTCACAATAAACGGCATCATCAAAATCACGCGCATCCTGGCCGTCAATCGTGACCAGCGGGACATCGCGCAGATCGACGCGGTCGCGAATATCGGCGGGGCGCACCCGCGGGGCAAACCGCGAGGCTTGCTCAACGGCTGACGGCCGGAACTGATGCGGCACATCGAACTTCCGGACCGCGATTTCGATTTCCATGCCGGGATCACCGATCTCACCCAGCACCTCTACCACACGACCGATAGGCGGCGCGCCGTTAGCAGGTGGGCTCACGATTTCAATCGTCACCACCTGGCCGTGCTGCGCACCGCCCGTGTCGGCCGGTGCAACGATGATGTCGTGCTTGATCCGCTGATCTTCCGGAATCACGATGTGCACGCCGCGCTCATTGACGAAACGCCCCACCAGTCGGCGATGCGCACGCTCGGTCACCTCTACGATGCTGCCTTCGGGTCTGCCTCGCGAGTCGTAGCCCACCCGGCGAACCAGCACCCGATCTCCGTGCATCGCCTTTTGCATTTCACGAGGCGACAGGAACAGGTCGGGCCCACCGGCGTCCGGCAGAAGGAAGCCGAAACCGTCACGATGCCCCTGGACCCGCCCGGCGATCAGATCGAGCCGGGTCGCGAGCAGCAGCACGCCCTTTCGGTTGGGCAGAAGTTGACCATCGCGCTCCATCGCTGCGAGGCGGCGCAGCAGCGGACCGCTCTGCGCAGCGGTCACGCCCAGGCGCTGCGCAAGGTCTGAGGGCGTGAGCGGCACATCAGCCACCCTCAAGCACTCAAGGATGGTTTCGCGGGTGGGCGGAGCCCGGTCTGCTTCAGTCACTCGTCAGCGCCTCCGGATGAGCGGGCATGGTTTGACCCGACTCAGGTTTGACAATCCATCGATCTTCATTAGAATTCGCGCCTCGATTGCCGCAAGGCTGTCGAAGCCCAGATGGCGGAATTGGTAGACGCACTAGGTTCAGGTCCTAGCGGTGGCAACACTGTGGAGGTTCGAGTCCTCTTCTGGGCACCATTCTAAAGGTCGGCGCAGCCGGCCTTTTTGTTTTATGTGCCCAGAAAGCAAAGCACCTGCGTGCTTTGCGTGAGGACTCGAAAGGCCGGGCATGCAAGCCCGGCCGGGCCCGCGATACGTGGGCGAGTCCGAGACGTTCAGTGACGTTCCGCGAGCAGCCCGAAGCCGCTTAACGCATCACTGATGCCCGCACGCCGCAGGGCGAGCCAATAGGTCGCCACGTTGACCCCGATGAGCGGCCGCCCGAGGCGTGCCTCGATCTGGGACGTCATGGCACTGACTGGCAGGTTGGTGCCCACATGAACAAAGGCTTCGATTCCCGGGGTATCGGCGAGGCGGTCAAAACCCGCCAGGATCTGCGAGGGCGTGAACTGTGCGACCGAAATCGGCCCCTTCGACTCGAGCCCGTGCGTGGCAAGCACCCGGTATCCGCACGCGGTGAAGAACTCTGCGATCAGCGCATCCGCCGGCGGCCAGTAAGGCGTGAGCACGCCGAGCGCCTGCGGATTGCCAATGGCTCGCAGACCTTCGAGCACCGCCACCGAAGGGGTGATGAACGGCACCCCGCCGCTCAGCGCCTCGAGTCGCTGCCGCTCGGCCTCGGCCCGGACCCGATCCCCCCGAAACGAATGAATGGAGTGACCATGCGCCACCGCATGCGGCTCACACTTCATGACCAGATCGAGCGCCTCCTCAAGACCGCCCCGCTCGGTTTCCAGCGCCTGCCGATACTCCTTCATGTCGTCATAAGGCCGGGGCGGCAGCAGCATACGGCTGACATGGTTGGTCACCCCCGGTGGACGCATCGACTCCATCTCGGGCTGCACAACGGTGTTGGTGGCCGGTACGATCACGCCGATCTTCGCGCGGGTGGCAAGCGCGTCGAGACTGCTTCGTCCTGTTGAAGCACCGGTCATCAGGCTTACTCCATCTTGAGATTGGCAACCTTGGCAGCCTCAGCCCAGGTTTGCAGATCGGCGCGCAGCGTGGCCGCAAACTCGGCCGGGGTGCTGCCGATCGGATCAACGCCGATCTGCGCAAAGCGGGCACGCGCGCTCTCGCTAGCAACCACTTCACGGGTGAGCGACGCAGCGCGATCAACAATTGCCTGGGGCGTGCCAGCCGGCGCGAGCAGCCCATTCCAGGTGATGGTCTTGAAGCCTGCGAGCCCCGACTCTGAAATGGTGGGCACATTGGGCAACTGGGCCACGCGCTGTTCGCTCGAGACGCCGATCAGGCGGATCTGCCCGCCGCTCGCATGCGGCACCAGTTCGGAAAAATTGCCGAAATACATCTGAACATTGCCAGCAAGGAGATCCACCACGGCCTGCGAACCGCCCTTGTAGCTCACGTGGGCCATTTCGATGCCCGCCCGCTTTACGAACAACGCCCCTGACAGATGGGACACGCTGCCCGACCCACCCGACGCATAGTTGAACTTGCCGGGATTCTTGCGAACGTAATCGATGAATTCCTGTACGTTCGTGGCGGGTACCGAGCGATGAATGCCCAACACGAAGGGGTTGCTGCCGATGTTGCTGATCGGAACGAAATCGCGAATCGGGTCGAAGGTGACCTTGTTGATGACCGGAAGAATGGCCAGATTGGCCATCGCGCCAACCAGCAGCGTGTAGCCGTCAGGCGCCGACTTCGAGACAAAATCAATCGCAAGCCCGCCCCCCGCACCAACGCGGTTTTCCACCACGAAAGGCTGCCCCAGCGCTTGCGTGAAGCGTTCGGCGAGCAGTCGGGCGATGGAGTCGGTGTTGCCGCCTGCCGCGAACGGCACCACCACCTTCACGGCGCGATTGGGCCAGGCCGATTGGGCCCGAACAGGCAGGACCGACGATGCAGCGCCTGCGGCACCCAGGGCGAGCAGGGAGCGACGAATCACGTGAGCCATCAGAAACCTCCGGTGCCTCCGGCGCGGCGATCAATCAATCGTTGCCGCGCGGCGGATGCTGTTGATCATGGAAGAGTTCAAGAGGTAATCGCGCGCCTTCACCGGATCTGCGCAAGTTGACTGAAGCATCCGGATTCGCTGCGCACGCTCGGCGGGATCCTTGACCTCGAGGTTCTGCTTGTTGCGCACCGACAGCGTCTGCACATACTCGACGTTGACCGTATGACGCTGACGATGATAGCGATCAAGCAGCGCTTGATCCTCAGCGCCTGAGACAACCGCTGCCAGCATCTCGCCCAACGCCAGGGCATCGTGAATGCCACTGTTGAGGCCGAACCCGCCGAGCGGATTATTGACGTGCGCCGCATCGCCTGCGAGCAGAACCCGATGCTTGCGCATGGTCACTGCAACCCGCTGGTGAACGCTGTAGATGCTCTGGTGCACCAACGGATATTCCACCGAATCGTCGTGCCCGGTCAGCCTGCGGATGCAGTGCTGCGCATACGGCCCGGCAAGCACAGACTCGTCAGTGGCATCGGCGCCGACAGGCAAGGTCATGCGCCAGAGCCCTGGCGGCCCCTCATCCGGCATCTTGAAGACCGCGCACCACTGCACCGGATCACTGATGTAGGCGTTTTCTCGAAAACCATGAAGGGCAAAATCGTGACGGGTACTGATGACGCTGTATCGCTCGGGCCAGGTGTAGCCCGCAAACTCGATGTCGGCACTCTTTCGAACCTGACTGCGGCCGCCGTCAGCCCCCACCAACCAGTCGGCACGGATCGACACCCGGCCTGTATCGGTCACCAGGTTCGCTTCGACATGATCGGTGTGCTGCGCCATGCTCTCGAACCGATGGCCAAACAGCACCTGCGCATGCGGATACTGCTGCAGCAGGCGGTAGATGATGGGCGTGAGCCGGTGCTGCTCGAGGTGCAGACGAAACGGGTAGGGCGTGTCGTCCTTGAGCAGCGACAGGTCCCACTCAGCCACCATGCCATGCGCCAGGTCCCAGGACTGCCAGCGCGGCACCTTGATCCCCAGTTCGAGCATCGGCGCAGCCACCCCGACCTTCTCGAGCATCTCGATGGTGGGCGGATGGAACGTGCCGGCGCGCAGGTCATGAGTAAGACCAGGCTCTGCCTCCGCCACGATGCAACCCACACCCATTCGTGCGAGTTGCAGCGCCACCAGCAAACCGACCGGGCCTGCGCCGGCAATCAAGACCGGCGCATGAATCGTGGACGCCATCTTCTGTCAGCCCCACCGCGCTTTCAGGTCGTTCGGGCTCATGTGGTCATATTCTTCAAACGGCTGGTGAATCCAGGGATTACTCGGCAGATGCTCGATGTAATAGTCGGGCTCGGCCACCGAGGCACCCTTTCGCCAGAGCACCGCACTGCGGATTTCTTCAACGTCGGGACGGTTCGCGCGGAGGTGCGGAATCACCTCGACGAGCGTTGCGCCGCTATCGACCAGATCGTCAACCAGCAACCAGCGACCTGACGGCATGGGCGCAGCGCTGCTGATGTGGTCGGCGATCAGCAGACGGCTTTGGGTAGTTCCTGCATTCTCGCGGTAGGAACTGGTGAACAGCACACCCAGCGGTTTGTCGAAGAGCCGCGACATGACGTCACCCACCCGGAGGCCGCCGCGGGCAAGACACAAAATGGCGTCAAACGTCCACCCCGATTCCCAGACCTTGAGCGCAAGCTTTTCGATCAGTCGGTTGTATTCGTCCCAGGACACATAGAGGTCTTTCATCAATCGCTCCGAAAGGTCAGTCTAGGCAGTAAATGGGTCGCGCAGCACGATCGTATCGAGACGATCGGGGCTGGTGGACACCATATCGATGGGGGCGCCCGCCACCTCCGAGAGTCGGTGCAGATAGCGCTGGGCATTGACTGGCAGGTCAGCCCACGAACGGACGCCAACCGTCGAGGTTTTCCAACCCGGCAGATCTTCGTAAACCGGTTCGCACTCTGCGAGCGCGTCAGCACCAGCCGGCAACATTGACAACAACGCGTCGCCTCGGCGATAGGCGGTGCAGAGCCGCACCGTGTCGAGCCCGTCTAGCACATCGAGTTTCATCACCGCCAACCCGCCGATGCCGTTGAGCGCGATCGACCGCTTGAGCGCCGGCGCATCGAACCAGCCGCAGCGGCGGGGCCGCCCGGTGACCGATCCGAATTCCTTGCCCACCTGCGCGAGGTGCCGGCCAACGTCATCATGCAATTCGGTGGGAAACGGTCCCGAACCGACGCGTGTGGTGTAGGCCTTGACGATGCCGAGCACATAGTGAAGCGACGACGGTGCAACCCCGGCACCCGCTGCGGCTGCACCGGCCACGCAGTTGCTGCTCGTGACATACGGATAGGTGCCGTGATCGACATCAAGGAGCGCCCCCTGAGCCCCCTCGAACAACAGACTTTGACCGCCCGCCATGGCCGCTGCAAGCTCGTCGGGTACATCGGTCAGCATCGGCGCAAGACGCGGCGCAAGCGCGAGCGCCTCATCAGCCACTTGTGCAGCATCGAGTGGCTCAGCACCCAGATAGTGCTTGAGCACGAAATTGTGCAGGTCAAGCACTTCCGCCACCCGGGCGCGGAATCGCTCTGGCGCAAGCAGATCGGCTGCGCGCAGCGCGCGGCGCGCCACCTTGTCTTCATAAGCGGGCCCAATGCCGCGCCCGGTGGTGCCGATCTTGGCATCGCCGCGTTTGGCCTCGCGCGCCCGATCGAGAGCGACGTGGTAGGGCAGGATGAGCGTGCAGGCGTTACTCACCCGGAGCCGGCTCGCGGCGTCGACACCGGCGGCTTCGAGTTCATCGATTTCCTGCAACAGCGCCTGCGGCGACAGCACGACACCATTGCCAATGTAGCAGCGCACTCCGGGCCGCAGCATGCCCGAGGGGATCAGCCGCAGCACCTGCTTGCGGCCCCCGATCACGAGGGTATGCCCCGCGTTGTGCCCACCCTGAAACCGCACCACCCCCGCGGCGCGCTCGGTGAGCCAGTCAACCACCTTCCCTTTGCCTTCGTCACCCCATTGGGTGCCGATGATCACGATATTTTTCGCCATGTCGGCTCCGTCATGTGGTCCGCGCGAGCGGACTCAGTTGCCAGCTTCCCTGGCGCCGCACGATCTCGCGATCGCAGGAGAACTCCTGTTGCTCTTCTTCGTGGCCAGGCAGTACCTGCACGACAACCTCGCCAGCAGCCCTGAGTTCGGCGATCAGCGCCGCGAGCGCAGGATCGTCAGACCAGGGCGCCCGAATGGCGGGATCGGGATCAGCGGGCGCAAGCATACCCGCGAGTTCCCGCAACTCAACCGAAAAACCAGTGGCTGCGCGCGCACGGCCGAACGCCCGACCCACCCCGTCATAACGACCGCCGCGAGCCACCGCATCGGCGCGACCCGCCACATAGGCCGCGAAACTGACCCCGTTGTGATAGCGATAGCCGCGCAAGTCGGCCAGATCGATCGACAGGGTGACTGCCGGAAACCGCGCCCAGGTGGGTGATGCGCACAGCCGCTCGAGTTCGTCGAGCGCACGATGGATGGCGGGCGTGTCGGGCAGCGCGCGCCGGGCAGCCTCGATCACGCCAAATCCGTGAGCGCCACCGACCGTGCCATAGAGTGCAGGCAAGGCAAGGATGGCGCGCGCAAACGGCTCGCTCGCTCGGGCACCGAAGCGTTCGGCAAGTGCGGGCTGATCCTTGGAGAGAAGAAGCGCGTACAACGACTCGATATCCGGATCGAGCGCCTGAGCGTCAAGTGGAAACGCCTCAAGCAGCGCCGGCACGATGCCCATGTGGCACAGATCGATTCGCACAGCGCCGGCATGCGCTTCACCCAGAGCGCGCACCATCAGTTCGACCACCTCGAGATCGGCCTCGATCCCGGTGTGACCAAACAGCTCGGCGCCAATCTGCAGTGGCTCGCGCGAGGCAAAGATCCCCGACGGCCTGGCATGAAGCGCCGACCCTGAATAACAGAGACGAGTGACACCGGCACGGTTGAGAAGATGCGCGTCGATGCGGGCCACCTGGGGCGTCATGTCGGCCCGCACGCCCAGCGTACGCCCGGACATCTGATCAACCAGCTGAAAGGTTTTCCCGCCCAGTTCGCGCCCTGAGCCCGTAAGCAGCGAATCCAGATGCTCGATCAATGGCGGAATGACGAGCTCGTAGCCGAAGCGTCGAAAGAGGTCGAGCAATGCGCGTCGGAGATTTTCAATTCGACGCGCCTCCGATGGCAAGACATCGGCAATGTTTTCGGGCAGAAGCCAGCGGGCCATGGTCACCGGGGCCAGGTTGTAGACAGGCGGTTGTAAACGGGCAAAACCCGCTATTTTAGTTCAGAAAACCCGATGAGCGCGAGGCCAATGACTGTGGCGATCATTCCCATGAACCGGATCTGACCGTCCCGCATGGCTGCCACCCGCACGAAGAATGTTCGCCAACTGCCAGGAGCGAGCAGTGGCAGGAGGCCCTCGAGAACCAGGACCAATCCCAGGACAAGCGGCCAGAGATCGGTCATCAAATCAGCGCGCAGGGCGCGGCGGCGTGGGACTGCGCAGGTAGCGGAAGAAGTCGGAGGAGGGGTCGAGCACCAGCACATCGCTGCGCGAGCGGAAGGTGGCGCGATACGCCTCGAGGCTACGGTAAAAATCGGCGAATTCCGGGTTCTGTCCGAAGGCCTCCGCATAGATGGCGGACGCCCGGGCATCGCCCTCCCCCTTGACGCGCTGGGCGTCGCGATAGGCCTCGGCAAGGATGACCTCACGCTGACGCTCGGCATCGGCTCGCACCTTGTCCGATTCCGCCGAACCTGTGGCACGGCGTTCGTTGGCTACGCGCTTGCGCTCAGACTGCATGCGATCAAATACCCGCACCTGAACCTCAGGGGCAAAATCGACGCGCTTGAGACCCACATCGATGATGCGAACGCCGATTTGCTGAGAGTCTTCGTCAACCTTCTGGCGAACCGCTTCAGTGATCTTGTCGCGCTCGCCCGAAATGATGTCGGAGACGGTGCGTTTGGCGATTTCGTTATTCAGCGCATCACGCAGGCTCCGCGAAATGCGGTCTGCCGCAACGCCCTGGCTGCCCTGCACCGAGCGGATAAAACTCTTTGGCTCGACGATTTGCCACTTGATGAAGGTATCGATCTGCAGGTTGAGCTTTTCGGAGGTGATGAACCGGTCGACCTCAGCGGTGTCGAGCGTAAGAATGCGCTTGTCAAAGTACACCACGTTCTGGAAAGGTGGCGGCCACTTGAAGTGCAGACCCGGCTTGTCGATGACATGGCGGATCTCACCCAGCGAATACACGACAGCGTACTGCCGCTGATCGACGACGAACACAGCCGACAGCAGCACCGCGAGCAACAGGGCGACGGCCAGAAGAGCAGGAATGATTCGATGCATGGTTGTGGGCTCCCGGTTCAGCGCGAATCGCGGTCACGGCCGCGGATGCCGTCCGAACGCGGCGACGGCGGCGGGGGCGCACTGACCGGTGCGGGCGAGTCACTTCCGCCCGCGGGCCGGCCTGAACTCTGGGCATCGGCGGCACCGATCTGCTGCATCAACCGGTCGAGCGGCAGATAGAGCAGATTGTTGCCTGCCTTGGAAT
This sequence comes from Betaproteobacteria bacterium, assembly GCA_009921765.1. The sequence continues at coordinate 23,981 of RFXC01000005.1, forward strand.
CGATATAGATCTTGCTGGTGCTGGTGAGCACCTGTTGCATCATTTCGGTGTACATGCGGTCACGGGTCACCTGTGGTGCCTTGCTGTACTCCGTCAGCACTTGCCGGAAGCGCGCTGCATCGCCCTGCGCCGTGGCGATCAGGCGTTGACGGTAACCCTCGGCCTCTTCGCCCAGCCGTGCCGCCGCCCCCCCCGCCTTCGGGATGATGTCGTTCGCGTAGGCACGCCCCTCATTGATCAGGCGCTCGCGATCCTGGGCCGCCTTGTTGGCGTCTTCAAACGCGTCCTGTACCTGATCAGGTGGCTGAGCCTGCTGGATGGTGACATCCACCAGGGTGATGCCAGATGTGTAGCGATCGAGCAGTGCCTGGGCACGCTGCCGTGCGTCTTTGGCAACCTGTTCTTTTTCCTCGTAGAGCACCTGATCGATGGTGCGCCGACCCACGACCTCGCGCATGGCGGTTTCAGCCGCCTGCCGCACCGCGTCTTCGGACACGCCGCCAAAATTGTTGTTGAAGAGAAAAGCCCGAACATCGCCGATGCGGTACTGCAGGGCAAACTGGATATCGACGATCGACTGATCGTTGGTGAGCATCAGGGATTCGCGAAGCGTTTTGTTTCGCACGGTGTTCCGGTAGCCGACCTCAACCTGACGCAGTTGCTGGGCATTGACCAGTTCGTGCGCCTCCACCGGCGTCGGCCAGCGCCAGGTAAAACCTGCGCGCTCTTCGAGATGGCGGAATTCCCCGAACCGCATGATCGCGGCCTGGTTGCCCTCGGGCACGATATAAAACCCGCTGCCTAGCCAGAGCACAGCACCGATCACCAGAATGGCGATCAACCCGACACCCGTACCACGCCCAGATCCCGATGGCGACGACGATCCGTCGCCTGGAGGCGGCGCGCCGCCGCCCGCCTTGCGGAACAGACCGTTGATCCGGCGGTTGAAGTCGCGCCAGAGTTCATCGAGATCGGGGGGCCCATCACCACGCTGTGGCGGGGGCTTCGGGTCGCCGCCGCTGCCGCGGCCCCAGCCGGAATCGTTGAGCGAAAAAATTCGAAAGAGCTTGGGCATGATCAATGGGAGGGGGTTTCCGTAACCGCTTGGCGGCCGGCGGACCGGTCGAGCCAGGACTGATGGTGCGTCATGATGAGTTGCCGAAGATCGGACAATCCGGCGCCCGTCAGCGCGCTTACCGCAACCTCGAAGATGCTACCACAGGGGTGCGGCGACGCACCGGGAGCACGTCCGCTTGCATCAATCTTGTTGTAGACGAGCAGTTGCGGCACGCTGTCTGCACCGATCTCGCGCAACACGCGATCAACCGCCGCAATCTGTTCATCACGATCGGGCGCAGAGGAATCGACCACATGCAGCAGCAAATCCGCGTCGGCGGTTTCCTCCAGGGTGGCCGTGAAAGCCTCCACAAGTTGGTGAGGCAGATTGCGGACAAATCCCACGGTGTCGGAAATGACAAGATGGACGCCGGGGGACCACTGCAACCGCCGGGTCAAGGTGTCCAGGGTCGCAAACAGCTGGTCGGCGGCAAGTGTCTGGGCCCCCGTCAGTGCGTTGAACAACGTTGATTTTCCAGCATTGGTATAGCCGACAAGCGAAATCGAGAACGCCGGCCGGCGATCGCGCGCGCGCTTTCGCGTGCGACGCTGGCGGCGCAACTGCTCAAGCTGCTCCCTCAGTCGCCTCACCTTCACGCCGAGCATGCGCCGGTCGAGTTCGAGCTGGGTTTCACCCGGCCCGCCACGCACACCAATGCCGCCTCGCTGTCTTTCCAGGTGGGTCCACCCTCGGACCAGGCGCGCGGACAGATGTTCAAGCCGAGCGAGTTCCACCTGAAGCTTGCCTTCGTGACTGCGCGCCCGGCGCGCGAAAATGTCGAGGATCAGCTCCGTCCGGTCGAGTACCGGGCAGTCCCACAGCCGGCTGAGGTTTCGCTGCTGAACGGGCGAGAGTTCCTGATTGAAGATCGCAACCGCTGCGCCCAATTCTTTTACCCGCGCACCGATCTCTTCGGCCTTGCCTGCGCCCACGAATAGGCCGGCATCCGGGCGGTCACGCCGGGCCTGCACGCGCTCGATCACGTCATACCCTGCCGACACCGCGAGCGCGCTCAGTTCCTCCAACGCGTTGGCGTCTGGCCGCTCGCGCCCCAGCGCAACCGATACCAGCAGGCAGCGCACCGCCTCAGGCGAGGTCGAACTCAGTTTTCGGTGCTCTCGTGCGAGTAGTTGACCGCACGCCCCGGCACGACAGTAGAGATTGCGTGCTTATAGACCATCTGGGTGACGGTGTTCCGCAGGAGCACGACGTATTGATCGAACGATTCGATCTGCCCTTGCAGCTTGATGCCATTCACCAAATAGATGGAAACCGGTACATGCTCCTTGCGGAGCAGATTGAGGAACGGGTCTTGTAGTTGTTGCCCTTTGTTGCTCATGATGGCCTGGCCTGTAGTTGTAGTAGGAAAGAGGAAAGACTTGCCGAAATGTAGCCGAAAAAGCCTCGTCGTGCCCCGCTGCCCCCGAGCCCGACCGGGCGGCGTGATCGCCCGCGCCTGGCACCGAGGCCAATGCCTGCGAGCAGCGTCCGATCAGCCCCGCTGAGCGTAGGGATTCGCGCCGGTCCGGAACTCGATCCGGAGCGGGGTTCCCTGAAGGCCGAAAGCAGAACGAACGGTGGATTCGAGGTAGCGCCGATAGGTGTCGGGAATGCGGTCTAGCGACGTGCCATGAATGACCACGATAGGCGGATTTTGCCCGCCCTGATGCGCGTAGCGAAGCTTGGGGCGAATCGGGCCGCGACGCGGCGGTGCCTGCTGCTCGACCGCATCACGCAGCACCCGGGTAAGGCGCGGCGTGGACAACCGCGCGTAGGCCGCAGCGTGCGCAGCATCGACCGAGCGCATGACCGCCCCCACCCCGGCGCCCTTGAGCGCCGAGATGAAATGCAGTTTCGCAAAGCTCAGAAAATGCATTCGCCGATCAAGGTCGATCTTGAGCCGGTCGCGCTGTGCGGGCGAGGCCGCATCCCATTTGTTGACCGCAATCACGAGCGCCCGGCCCGCCTCCAGCACATGCCCCGCAATCACCGAGTCTTGATCCGACACGGGATCTGTGGCGTCGAGCAGCAGAATGCAGACGTTGGCGTCTTCGATCGCCTGAAGCGTCTTCACAGCCGAGAACTTCTCGACCATGTCGTCCACCCGCCCCCGGCGCCGCAGCCCCGCAGTATCGACCAGGGTATAGGGCCGCCCGCCTCGCTCGAAATCAATCGCCACCGCGTCGCGGGTCGTACCAGGCTGATCGAAGGCAATCAGCCGCTCCTCGCCCAACAGGGTATTGATCAGGGTTGACTTGCCGACATTGGGCCGCCCGACTACCGCAACGCGCACGGTGTGAACCATGCCGGGCTCGGTGGCCTCTGTGTCAGGTTCGGTGTCGGCCTCGATGTCGGCCCCGGGATCCACCCCGGTATCGCTCTGACCGACGCCGCTGGCGTCGGCGGTTTCGGTCTGCGGGGTGTCGCGGGCAGCGACTGCGGCATCGAACGACGCGAGCGCTTCATCGACCAAATCGGGAATGCCGTCTCCATGCGAGGCTGATACCGACAGCGGAGTTCCCAGTCCCAGCTCGTGGAATTCCGCAGCAACGATTTCACGACGCATGCCTTCGGTCTTGTTGACCGCCACCAGCACGTTTTGGGCGGTGCGACGCAGCTCGACGCCAATTTGAAGATCATGCGGCGTCAGGCCCTCGCGTCCGTCGACCAGAAAAATCACGCCATCGGCCTCAAGGACAGCCTGGCGGGTCTGACGGGCCATCTCGGCGGCGATACCCTCACGGGCCACCGGCTCGAAGCCGCCGCTGTCGATCACGATGAATTCGCGCTCGCCGACCCGACCGCGGCCATATTGGCGATCGCGGGTGAGCCCCGGTACATCGGCCACCAGGGCGGCACGCGACCGCGTGAACCGGTTGAATAACGTTGATTTGCCTACGTTGGGGCGGCCGACCAGGGCGATAACGGGGAGCCTTGCCACGGCTACTCGAAGGCGAGCGCATGAAGCGCGCCGCCCATTGTCTGCACCAATGCGATCGACTCGAAGCGGATTGCGGCGCCCGACAATGGCCGCCCGAGATCGATTCGGGCAAGCAGTGCGCCGTCGTCGCGGCGAAGCAGGTGAACCACACCCTGACTGTCCCCCACCAGCACATGAGCCGGCGCGAGCAACGGGGCCGACAGTCCGCGCCCCGCCAGTTTTTCCTGTCGCCAGATGCTGGAACCGCTTCGCGAAAAAAGATGCACATGCCCTTTTTCGTCACATACTGCGAGTGCTCTTTCGTCGACCGCAACGCCGGCGGCGCTCACCAGGTCGCGCGACCAGAGCGTTCTACCCGTTCCGACATCGAGGCAGGCAACCCGCCCCTGGAACGCCGCCGCGCAAAGATCGTTACCGGCGAGAACCGGCACACCCGCCACATCGGCGATCCGTTCGATTTCATTGGAGCCCCGAGGAACCGAGACTGCCGCCTCCCAGCGCTGCGCGCCCGAATCAGCGGCCACAGCCAGCATTCGCCCGCCCGGCAGACCGACGTAAACCTGCGCGGCGTCCATCGCGATGGCGCCGGTCTGTCGTAGCACCAACGACGGCGCCTGCCGCTGAAAGCTCCAGCGACGCCCGCCGTTGCTCGCATCGAATGCAGTGACGCGGTTGTCGCTGCCGCGCACGACGACGATACCCTGGCCGACGGCCGGAATGGTGACGACCTCTGCGCCCACCGCGGCCGCCCAGCGCTGTTTGCCATCGGGGCCCAACGCGATCAATGCGCCGTCGCGCGCGGCGACTACGCCGATCTGTCCATCGGTTCCGATACCCCCGACCAACGCACGGCCGACATCAACCCGCCAGTCGGCACTGCCCGTTTTGGGGTCGAGCACCGCCACGGAACCCGAGGGCGTAGCCACCCACGCCTTGCCACCGGCACGCGCCGGTTGGAAGCCAGGAGCGCCCGCAAACGACGCATCCCAGGCCTGCCGAATCGACCCACCGCCTTGAACCGGCGGTAGATCGGGGATCTTTGCCCGGCCCGACGAAAAGATCGCAAGGCCGCCACAACCCGACAGCGGCGTGGCAGCGAACAACGCGGCAGCAAGCAGCGAGCGCCTGCCGATCGCTTCTGGCAGCCGGACGGCAGCACTGGCCGGATGGCCTTGTTGCATGAGCATCCCCTTAACCCTCCGCAGGCCCAAGCGCATCAAGCTTCAACTGCACCAGTCCGCGCATCGGGCTTGACGGTCCAAGCCGATCAAGCGCCTGGCGATAAGCCGCGCGCGCCTCGGCAGGCTTGTCCTGCGCGACGAGCAGATCACCGCGACGATCGTCGTAGAGCGCCTGATAACGATCGGGTGCCTTGGCAGACAGAAGCGACAGGGCCTGGTCATAGGCCTTGTCGTCGATCATGAGACCCGCAAGCCGCACCCGTGCCACATGACGGAACTCTTCGTCTTTCGCGTGATCGATCGCCCATTGGAGCGGTACCCGGGCCGACTTGGTGTCACCCGCCTCGACATAAGCGCGAGCCGCCAGCAGGGCAGCCATCTGCCCGTAGGCCGTGGACGAGTAACGTTCAAAGAGTGTGCCTGCCGTTTCGCGGACCTTGGCCACGTCCTTGGCTGCAACCGCCTTTCTGAGCGCATCCCACGCAAGCGACGCCTCAGCGGCCTGCTGCTGCTGATACCAGCCCCAGCCACGCCAGCCCGCCACGGCAAGCAGCACAACGGTGAGTGCTGTCATCAGCAGGTTGCCGTACTTCTTCCAGAATGCCTTGAGGCTTTCCAGCTGTTCCTGTTCTTCGAGGTCATACGCCATCAGTGAAACTTCCTGCGCTCAGTGAATCTGTCGATCATCAGGGTCATCCTGACGCTCGGGTTCGTCAAACTCGAAGTCGTCATCGGCATCGCTCAGCAGCGCATCGATGACGCTGTCGGGAAGCGTTTCCAGGGGAACTGACTGCTGACGCCCCGAGCCTGTGGCAGCCCCCTCGTCACGCAGCCACTTGAGCCCCGCTTCGCCCCTGGCAAGCTCATCGGGACCGAGCACCACTGCGAATTGCGCACCACTCGCGTCAGCGCGCCGGAATTGTGACTTGAAGCTGCCACCCCCCGCGTGCATCAGGACATCGATGCCGGCATCGCGCAGTCGCTCGGCCGTGTGCAGCGCAGCCGCGAGCGTGTCCTCGCCCGAGTGGACAACATAAATGTCGCACTGCCCCGTCTCGGTCTCCACCGATTGTTCGCGCATGAGTTCGAGGATGCGCTCGACCCCCAGCGCAAAGCCGATGCCCGGCGCGGGCTTCCCGCCCAGCATGCCGACCAGCGGATCGTAGCGCCCGCCACCACATACAGTGAGCAGACTGCCTCCGATGGGCGCGACCCACTCGAATACCGTGAGGTTGTAGTAGTCGAGCCCGCGCACCAGCCGTGGGTTCACGCGGTGGGGAATATTCTGCGAATCGAGCAGGCGCCGGAGCTTGTCGAAATGCTGGCGCGAGGCCTCCCCCAGGTGATCCATCAGCTTGGGCGCGGCCTCGATCAGGCCCTGCATCGCAGGGTTTTTGGAATCCAGAATGCGTAGCGGGTTTGCATGCAGACGGCGCCGCGCGTCGTCGTCAAGCAATTCATGGTGAGCTTCGAGGTGGGCGATCAGCGCATCACGATGCGCGCGTCGCTCCTCGGGCTGCCCCAGGGAATTGAGTTCCAGCGAGATACCCGTCAGATCGAGATCGTCCCAGAGCCGCTGGCAGAGCAGAATCATTTCCGCGTCGGCATCGGGTCCGGGTAGCCCAAGGGCTTCTGCACCCACCTGATGGAACTGCCGGTAGCGTCCCTTTTGCGGCCGTTCATGCCGGAACATGGGTCCGGTGTACCACATGCGCTGCGGCCCTTCGTGGAGCAGGTTGTGCTGGATGACCGCACGGACCACCCCTGCGGTATTTTCGGGGCGCAGGGTCAGGGAATCACCGTTGAGTGAATCCACGAAGGAATACATCTCCTTCTCGACGATATCGGTCATCTCGCCAATACCGCGAACAAACAGGCGGGTGGGCTCGACGATGGGCGTGCGAATTCTCCGATAGCCATAGGAGCGCATGCTCGAGGCTACCGATTCTTCAAACCGACGCCACAAGGGCTCGTCGGCGGGCAACACATCGTTCATGCCCTTGACCGCCTGCAGTCTGTCGCTCAAACCCAGTTCCTCCGAAAATCACGTGCGCTGCCGGGGGCGGCAGACACGATTGCTCTGTGAACAACCCGCCCGACGGCAGGCTTCACGCGTGTTCCACGTCGCGCGCAGCACCGTACCGGCGCTGTACATAGTTTTCAACGATTGCCTGAAATTCCTCGGCGATCCGCTCACCCTTGAGCGTAACCGTGCGCTCGCCGTCAACGAAGACCGGCGCCACCGGCGCCTCGTCTGCCCCAGGCAGCGAAATGCCGATATCGGCATGCCGGCTTTCGCCTGGCCCGTTCACCACACACCCCATGACCGCCACCTGCATGGACTCAACGCCGGGATAGCGACTGCGCCAGATGGGCATTTGTTCGCGCAGAAAACTTTGGATGCTGGAGGCGAGTTCCTGAAAAAACGTGCTGCTGGTGCGGCCGCATCCGGGACAGGCCACCACCAGGGGCGCAAATGCACGCAGTCCCATGGTCTGGAGAATTTCCTGAGCGACCACCACCTCTCGCGTGCGATCACCCCCCGGCTCTGGCGTAAGCGACACGCGAATGGTGTCGCCGATTCCCTCTTGAAGCAGCACACCGATGCCGGCGGTGGAGGCAACGATACCCTTGCTGCCCATCCCGGCTTCGGTGAGGCCCAGATGAAGCGGATAGTCGCAGCGCGCAGCGAGCGCGCGGTAGACCGCCACCAGATCCTGAACATTGGACACTTTGGCAGACAGCGTGATGGCGTTCCCCGGCAGCCCGAGCGACTCGGCCCGCGCAGCGCTCTCCAGCGCCGAGGTCACCAGCGCCTCACGCATGACACTCTGCGCGTCCCAGGGATTGGACCGCGCCGCGTTGGTATCCATCAGTCTTGCCAGCAGGTCCTGATCGAGGCTGCCCCAATTGACGCCGATCCGCACCGGCTTCTCATGGCGGCACGCAACCTCGATCATCTGCGCGAAATTGTCATCGCGGCGCCGGCCTGCCCCGACGTTGCCCGGGTTGATGCGGTATTTGGAGAGCGCCTGAGCACACCCCGGAACCTGTTGCAGCAGCTTGTGTCCGTTGTAGTGAAAATCTCCCACCAGCGGCACATGGACCCCCATCCGGTCGAGCTGATCCCGGATGGCAGGCACCGCCTCAGCAGCGGCCGGCGTGTTGACCGTGATGCGGACCAGCTCGGACCCCGCCCTGGCCAGATCCTTGACCTGAATGGCGGTTGCGATGGCGTCAGCGGTATCGGTGTTGGTCATTGACTGCACAACAACCGGCGCGCCGCCACCCATCACCACCGAATGATCTTGCCAGCGAACGGTCATGGCACGCGTTTGCCGACGCTTGAGCGGCCCAACCGCCATGGGAGCATCGTTCATCATCGCCTCACTCGATCCGGAACCTTGCAATGCCCTGCCGCATGTGCGGAGCGAGGTCGATCGGTACGCCCCGCCAGGTCACTGCGACGCCACCGGCGTTGCCAATGATGAGCGAGAGGGGTAGCTCACCGCTCAACTCGCGGACCGTGCCGGGGGGCTGCGTTCCGGTGACCAGGATCGCACCCGACGCGTCCCTCACTTCAATCCAGGAATCGGCCGGGAATCGCATGACCAGGGGATTAAGCGGCACCCCCGCGCCACCCGATGCGCCCGCAGCGCGCGGCACGACAACCGAAGCGGGCCAAGGCGGTGGGGTTGCAGGGGTTGAAGCAGAGGCAGCGCCCTGCGCGGCCACCGGCGCAGCGGGCGCGGCGACACTCTGTGCAGACGAAGCGGACTGCGGATTTGCGGGCTGCTGACTGGTCGCCTGCAAAGACAGCGGTGGCATGGTTGATGACGCAGTTGCTGACGCAGGCGTGCTGGTTGGGGGCGCCGCAGCGGCGGCGGTCGCCGTGCTGGGGGGCGCGCCCGGCAACGTGACAGGCGAATTTGCAGGGCTGGCGATTGCGCCCCCGGTCAGTGCACCAGCGCCTGCGGGCGCACCGGCGCCTGCAGTCGGGCGCGTGCCCTGCTGGGCTACCGACCCGCCAACCTGCGGCGACGCGTCGGGCCGCGCTGCGCTTCCCGCTGGGCTCGCCCCTGCCCCTGCCTCGGTGGGCTGCGACAACCGCTCGCCCGACGGAGCCGTTGATGTTGCCTCGGAAGCCGGCGCCTTGAGATTGCGGTTCAGGAGCGTTGCACCGCCGCCATAGAAAAACGCCAGTGCGATGACACCACCCACCAGCAGAAGCATCCACACCCATCGGCTGCCTGAACCGTTGCCACCAAAACCAAGGGCCCCCTCTCGTGGCATTGGGCGATTCAGCTCGGAGTCGGGCTTGAGCACATCGGTTCCGGGCAAGTCGGATTCGATTGCCTGAAGGAGCGGCGCCACATCGACCTCGAGCAGCCGGCCGTAGGAACGCAAGCTGGAGCGGATGAAGGTTCGACCTGGAAGCGACGCCCAGTCGCCCGTTTCGAGGGCGGCAATCTGCCGCGGCGCGAGCCTTAGCCGCGATGACACCAGGGAAGCACTGAAACCCCTGGCATCACGGAGCTTCACCAGTTCGGCGAGCGATGCGATGGCGACGACAGACCCGGCCGCCGCGCTGCCCTCTTCCGGCCCCGGCGCGGTGGCACCGGCGACAGCATCCGAGCTCATTGCGCCTCCGCGAGCGGAATGACCCGGCGACGAATCCGTTCGTTTACGCCAGTGCGGTCACGGACTTCGCCGGCCAACTGCCCGCACGCAGCATCGATATCATCCCCCCGGGTGCGCCGGATCGTGGTGACCCGCCCGCCATCGGAGAGTCGCTGCGCGAAACGCCGCACGCGCTCCGCAGGCGACTTGCGCAAACCCGAGCCTGGGAACGGGTTGAACGGGATGAGATTGAATTTGCACGGCACCCGCCGCACGCGCTCCAGAAGCTGTTCGGCGTGCTCATCAGCATCATTGACGCCATCAAGCATCACGTATTCGAACGTGATGAAATCGCGCGGCGCGCGATCAAGGTATCGAAGACAACTTTCCAGCAGTTCGTCGATGGGGTACTTGCGATTGATGGGCACCAGCTGGTCGCGCAGGCTGTCATTGGGCGCATGCAGCGACACAGCAAGCGCCACCGGACAATCGAGGCGCAAACGGTCGATCATGGGTACGACGCCCGAGGTGGACACCGTGACCCGCCGTCGTGACAGCCCGTAGGCGTGGTCGCTCAGCATGATCCTAAGCGCCGCCAGCGTGGCTTCATAGTTCTGCAGCGGCTCGCCCATGCCCATGAAGACCACGTTGCTGATCAGCCGCGAGCGTGGCTCGGTTGCGTCGCCGTCGTCCTCGAGTTCGTCTGAAGAAAGAGGAACCTGCCCATTCACACCGTCCCGTTCGAGCGCCCGGAGTGCAAGCCAGAGCTGGCCAATGATTTCATGGGAGGACAAGTTGCGCGAAAAACCTTGATGCCCGGTGGAGCAAAATCGGCAATGCACCGCGCAGCCGGCCTGCGTGGACACGCAGAGCGTGCCCCGCGAGGTTTCCGGGATAAAAACCGTTTCGATCGCGTTGCCGCTGCCCACATCAAGCAGCCATTTGCGTGTGCCATCGGCCGATACATGATCGCGGAGCACAGGCGGCGTGAGCACCTGCGCATGAGCCTGCAGCAGCTCGCGGAAATCGCGAGCAAGATCGGTCATCAGGGAGAAATCGGATTGGCCCCGCTGGTGAACCCAACGGAGCAACTGCTTCGCGCGAAAGGGCTTTTGACCCCACTGCCCGCAAGCGGCGGTCAGCGCATCCGGAGACAGGCCCAGGATTTCGACCCGCGACTGCATGACGGCCCCCTCATCGTCCCGGGACGACCGCGAGGGCGGCCCGGGCAAGACGATGCGAACCGACCAGGATCACGTGACCTCAGCGCGAATGAATATCGAGGCCAGGGAAGAAGAAAGCGACCTCGTTGCGGGCGGTTTCTTCGCCATCCGAGCCATGCACCGCATTGGCATCGATACTGTCGGCGAAGTCGGCACGAATGGTGCCGGGTGCCGCTTTCTTGGGATCGGTCGCGCCCATCAGGTCGCGGTTGCGCGCGATGGCGCCTTCACCTTCCAGCACCTGGATCATGACCGGACCGGACACCATGAAATCGACCAGATCCTTGAAGAAAGGGCGCTGACGGTGAACGCCATAGAAAGCTTCTGCCGGGCCCGCGACAACTGGGTCATTCGGGCGGCAATGACTTTGAGGCCAGCGTTTTCGAACCGGCTGTAGATCTGACCAATCACGTTTTTCGCGACGGCATCGGGTTTGATGATCGAAAGAGTGCGCTCAACCGCCATGGTGGCTCCAGGAATTCTTTTAAATGAACAACTTGCGATGCATTGTTGCGACAGATTAAACACTTTCGCTTGCAATTCGCAGAACCAAAGATACTATCACAGGAGCGCCCTTCGTTCGGGGCAAAGCGGGGCGAATACCCCTGCGCCCCGGCACCGCAAGGCGGGCGCTGCGTGATTACCCTGCCCGCCCTGCGGCTTCCCTTGAAAATCGGGCAACCGTCGCGCACATAATGATCGTCTTCATTCGGAGGTTTCTGCCATGCAATATGGTGACAATACGTTCGGTAGCAGCCCGTCGGTTCTGATCGACGTTGCCGCCCGCAACCGGGTTCTGCGCAACACGTACGCATTGCTTGCGCTGTCCATGATCCCCACCGTCCTCGGTGCCTGGATCGGCGTGCGAACCGGCTTCAGCTTTTTTGCCGGCAGCCCCTTCATCGGCCTGCTGGTGTTCTTCGCAGTCGCCTTCGGTTTCTTTTTTGCGATCGAGCGCTTCAAGAACAGCGGCATCGGTGTCCTGCTGCTCCTAGGCTTCACATTCTTTATGGGCCTCATGCTGTCCCGCCTCATCGGGAACGTGCTGGGCATGGCCAACGGGGCCCAGCTCATCATGACGGCATTCGGCGGAACAGCCGCCATCTTCGGCGTGATGGCAACAGTTGCCACCGTCTCCAAGCGCGACTTCAGCGGCCTTGGAAAGTGGCTGTTTGTGGGCTTCCTGGTCATTCTGGTGGCCGCGATCGCCAACATCTGGCTGCAGATGCCGGCGCTGATGCTCACCATCTCCGCGCTTGCCGTGGTAATTTTCTCGGCATTCATCCTGGTTGACCTGCAGCGGGTGGTCAATGGCGGTGAAACCAACTACGTCACGGCAACGCTTTCGATTTACCTGAGCGTCTACAACGTGTTCAGCAACCTGCTCGCCATTTTGGGTATCGTGGGCGGCGATCGCGACTAACCACCCTCTTGATCGGCATTGCGCTCCAGGCGGAGCGCAGCGAACCAGGCCACGTTCACGCGTGGCCTTTTTCATTCCGGACTCAGGTGCGGTCAAAGACCGCGATCGATTCCACGTGTGACGTGTGGGGAAACATGTTCACCGCACCCGCAGCCGATAGCCGATAGCCGCCCAGATTCACCAGCACGCCTGCGTCACGCGCCAGGGTGGCGGGGTTGCAGGACACATAGACGATGCGCAGCGGCCGGTGGCGGGTATCTTCCGCCGGCTGCGCGGCAATCGCCTTGCATACCTCGAGCGCCCCCTCACGCGGGGGGTCAATCAGCACACGATTGAAATCCCCCAGCGCGCGCCAGCGCTCGGGATCCATGTTGAACAGGTTTTGCGCCAAAAACCGTGTGCGATCAGCGAGACCGTTCAGCGCAGCGTTGTTGGCCGCCCGGGTCACCAGCACAGGGCTGCCTTCCACGCCCAGCACCGTGGCCGCCCGCCGTGCGAGCGGAAGGCTGAAATTGCCCAGGCCACAGAAGAGATCGGCAACATGATCGCCTGGCGCGGGCGCAAGCAGCGCGACCGCGCGCCGCACCAGTACTTCGTTGATGGCGTGATTGACCTGGGTGAAGTCGGTGGGCCGGTAGGGCATGACCACGTTGAACTCCCGGAGCGGGTAGGCGAGCGATGAACCGCCGTCGCCGCCCCGGTCATCACAGAGCAGTTCGATTGAATCGGGCCCCGCGGGTTGCAGCCATAGTTCAACCGTTTCAGCCGCCGCAAACTGCCGCAGCCGCACGCGATCGTCTTCTGTAAGTGCCTGCAGCACCCGGAGCACCAGTGCGATGCATGGCCGCGATCCTGCGGTCTCACCCACCGCCACCTCGATCTGAGGCAAACGGTCACGCAGGGTCAGTTCCGACACCAGTTGGCGCAAGGGCAGAAGCAACTCGGCCACCCGCGGATGCAGCACATGGCACTCGCACATATCGGCCACGTAGCTCGAACCGCGTTCGTGAAATCCGACCAGAACCCCGCCCTTTTTCGGGACGTGGCGAACCGACAGCCGAGCCCGGTACCGATACCCCCAGGTCGGGCCGGCGATCGGACGGAGAACGGTATCGGGCGCGACGTTTCCCAGATGATGAAGCTGATCTTCCAGCGCACGCTGCTTCACCGCGATCTGGGCAAGCGGATCAAGGTGCTGCATTGAACAGCCGCCGCAGACCCCAAAGTGCGCGCAGCGCGGCCGCACTCGCTGACTGCTCTCGCGGAGGACGGCAACCGTATCGGCCGTATCGAACCGGGGCTTGCGGCGCTTGAGCGCTGCGCGAACACGCTCGCCCGGAAGTGCGCCCGATACGAACACCACCTTGCCGTCAGCGTGCGCCACCCCTTGCGCTTCCAGATCGAGCGATTCGATATCGAGATCGACGAGAACCGGATCGGCTGCGCGGGGGGCACGCCTCATTGCGGCCACGCCGCGACAAATTGCCGCCAGTGTTCGTGCTCGGCAGCAAGCCCCGCCAGGGCTCCACGTGTCAGTGCGATTTCCTCCTGGTACCGCTCGGGTGACCAGTGACCCCGCAGCAACTGAAACCGGCAGAACAGCAACCAGGTATTGGCGACATCGGTTTCGCAGTAGTTGCGGATCTCGGCGATATGGCCTGCCTGCCACGCCGGCCAGACCTGCGATCCATCCATGCCCAATTTGCCGGGGAAGCCGCACAGACGTGCCAGTTCGTCGAGCGGGGCGCTTGCCCGCCCGTTGTAGAGGGCGAGCAGATCCATGAGATCGAGATGGCGGCTGTGATAACGACTGAGATAGTTGTTGTACTTGAAGTCGCGGTCGTCTTCGCCCTGATCCCAGTAGCGCGCAGCCTGGACCTGGTTCACGAGCGCCCGGTAGTGAAGCACCTGCAGATCGAAGCCGCCGCCGTTCCATGTGACGAGTTGCGGCGTATGCCGATCAATCAGTCGGAAAAATTGTTGGATCTGTCGCGCTTCGCTCTCGTCGGGCTGGCCCAGGCACCGCACCTGAACCCCGCGTTCATCACGCAGCAGACAACCGATCGCCACGACCCGGTGCAGGTGAAGCGGCAGAAAGTCGCTACCGCCGGTACGCTCGCGGCGACGCGCGAACGCCTGCTCTGCCACCTCGGCATCGGGCAGCGCAGCATCAAACCCCCAGGCGGCCCGTAACCCCGCGACATCAGGAATGGTTTCGATATCGAAGACGAGAACGGGCGTCATGGGATTCCGGGCGCAAGGCCGGAGGGTGGTTACTGCCCGGGACGGGATGGCAGATATTTGGACGGATCGACCGGACGCCCTTCGCGCCTGATCTCGAACCGCAGCTTGGGGCGGTCGGCGTCGCTGTCGCCGATCTCGGCTATTTTCTGACCGCGCGCGACCTGATCGCCTTCCCGAACCACCAGCGACCGGTTGTGCGCGTAGACCGACAGCAGTTCGTTCTCATGCTTGACGATGATGAGGTTGCCGTAACCGCGTGGCCCCACCCCGCTGAAAATCACCTTGCCCTCGGCCACCGCGTAGACCGGATCACCCGGCTGCCCTTCGATAGCGATGCCCATGTTGCGCGGCTCGGAAAACCCTTCGAGCACGCGACCCGATGCGGGCCAGGTAAACCGCTGGGGGTCGGTTGACGCCGCAGACGGCGCAGCTGAAGCGATCGGCCCCGGAGGCGCGGCCGCCGCCGGCGCCCCCTGCGGGGCTGCCGGCGCAGAGGGTGCGGACTGCGATGGGGTGGCCGACGGCGAGGAGGATGCCGAAGAAGCCGCGGCAGACGGCGCGCCCCCTGCAACCGACGGACGGCCCGTTGTGCTCGCAGGCGCGTCTGCGCGCTGCGCCGTGCCACTCGCATCCGAACGAACCAGCGACGGCACCGTGTCGCTGGCAGAATCGGCCGTGCCCGCGGGGCGAACCGGTTCAAGCGGCGTCACTTTGACCGGCGAGGCCTGCGCCGCTGGCGTACGCGAGGTGGATCCCGACGACCCCTGGCCGGAAGAAGGCGAAGCAGCGCCTGACGAACTTGCCCGACTGGCTGGAGCCCCGGAAGCAGAGGGAGCGGGCCGCGGCGGCGTGGTCGCGGCAGGCCGCGGCGCGCTCGCGGTAGCCGTACCCGATGCAGGGGGCGGCGTCGACGAACGATTTTCGACTGGCGCGGGCCTTGGCGCCGCGCAACCGGCGAGCAGCGCAGCGAGCGCCAACGCGACAAGCGAGGCCGGCAGCGGCCTCGCGCGTGCTCGCCCGGCTGTCCGGGCTTTCAAATCCGTGGTGTGAGGCGTCATGGGGTGTGTTGGCGACACTGGCTGGCGCGGGACGAAGCTTACGCCGTACCGTCCCGCAAAGGCACAAATCGTACCGCATCAAGCACGGTCAGTTGCCACCGATCGGGTCCGCTTCGTTCAACCAGGTGGAGCGCCTGCCCTTTCCCTCCCGATACGGGCGCAATCAGACGCCCGCCTATCTGCATCTGCTGAAGCCAGGCCTCGGGAATGCTCTCGCCCGCGGCGGCAGCAATCACCAGGTCATAGGGCGCAGCCTGGGGCACACCCAGTTGCCCGTCACCAAAGACCAGGCGCAGGTTGGCAATACGCAGGCTGCGAAGGTTGGTTCGGGCCTGTTCGTGCAAGCCGCGAATGCGTTCGATCGACACCACCTCGCCGAAAAGGCGAGCGAGCACGGCCGCCTGATAACCGCAGCCCGTTCCGATTTCCAGCACACGCGCGGCCGAGCGCGCGGTGACCTCGAGCGGCGCAGCCAACAGCTCGATCATGCGGGCAACCGTGAAGGGTCGCGAGATAGTCTGCGCATGGCCGATGGGGAGCGCCACGTCTTCGTAGGCACGGCTCGACAAAGCCGGCTCGACAAAGCGGTGTCGGGGTACGTTGCGCATGACCTCGAGCACGGCCGAATCGCGCACCCCGGCTCGCCGCAGGCCCTCCACCATCGCAAGCCGAACTGCGTCCGAGACCAGGCCGGGTTCAGCCGATTCGGCCGCGGCCGAACGCGCGTCAACTGGCCGCTCGGTGGAATCGGGTTGCGACACCCTGCGCCTCGAGCGATTGGGTGCTGACGGTCGCGGAATGGCCGCCTGATCCATCCAGCGCGCCATTTTGCTCAAGCCATTCTCCCGTCAGGACACACGGACGCTGCCGCGAACAGCACACCCACTCGGCTTCAAGCCGAAGCCAACCATCCGCCCACCCGTTCGAGGCGACTGTAGCCGGTGAGGTCGACTTCCAGCGGCGTCACCGACACCGCGCCCGACTCGACCGCATGAAAATCGGTACCAGGGCCCGCGTCACGGGCGGAACCGGGCGGCCCGATCCACCAGATCGGCTCATCGCGCGGATTGCGTCCCGGAATGGCTGGCTCGGCGAAATGACGCTTGCCGAGGCGGGTGGTTCGGATAGGCCCGAGTTTGTCTTCGGGCAACGAAGGAATGTTGACGTTCAGCAGCATGGGGGCTTCGGGCGGCGATTCGACCCAGCGGCGCACGATACGGTCGACGATGCTGCCAGCTGCCTCGAGGTGGGCAAAGCCCTTCTGCACAATCGAAAACGCAATGGCGGGGACCCCCAGCTGAAGGCCTTCCATGGCTGCGGCGACGGTGCCTGAGTAAATGGTGTCGTCACCCATGTTGGCACCGTCGTTCAGGCCGCTCAGCACCAGATCGGGACGCCACCCCAGCATGCCGGTGATGGCGATGTGAACGCAGTCGGTGGGGGTGCCGTTCAGGTACATGAAGCCGCTTGGCGCGGTCCGTACGGTGAGGGGTCGATCAAGGGTAAGCGAATTCGAGGCGCCACTTCGGTCCTGGTCCGGTGCAACCACAACCGCCTGACCATAACGTGAGGCCACCTTCGCGAGCATCGCGATTCCCGGCGACAGATAACCGTCGTCATTGCTGATCAGAATTTTCATGACTGAATTCTATCCAAACCGCCTGAATTGCCTGGATTGACCCCTGTCGGTCGCATGTTCATACTGCGCCGGCCACTTCATGCACTCTCAAAATGAGCCAACGCGACTATTACGGATTCGATACGCTGTCCCTGCACGCTGGCGCGGCCCCTGACAGTGACACCGGCGCGCGCGCCACGCCCATTTATCTGTCGGCGTCATTCGTGTTTCGCGATTCTGATCATGCAGCCGGCCTATTCAACATGGAGCAGGCTGGTCACGTCTATTCCCGGATCAGCAATCCCACGGTGGCGGTGCTCGAAGAACGGATCGCTGCGCTCGAGGCGGGGGTCGGCGCGATCGCCACGGCCAGTGGTCAGGCGGCACTGCATCTGGCCATCGCCACCATCGCGGGGGCGGGCTCGCACATCGTCGCATCAAGCGCGCTGTACGGCGGATCCCACAACCTGCTCCACTACACGCTGGCGCGGTTCGGTATTGAAACCACCTTCGTCAATCCCAGGCATCTCGACGAATGGCGCGCAGCGATCCGACCACACACCCGGCTGCTGTTTGCCGAAACGCTGGGCAATCCCGGCCTGGACGTGCTCGATATACCCTCGGTGGCCGACATCGCGCATGCGCAGGGCATTCCGCTTCTGGTCGACTCGACCTTCACAACGCCATGGCTGCTTCGCCCCTTCGAGCACGGCGCAGACCTGCTGTTCCACTCGGCCACCAAGTTTCTTTGCGGCCACGGCACAGTGATTGGCGGCCTGCTGGTTGACTCCGGCCGTTTCAACTGGGACGCGTCGGGACGGTTTCCTGAACTGACCGCGCCGTATGACGGCTTCCACGGCATGGTGTTTGCCGAAGAATCCACAGTAGCCCCCTTTCTGCTTCGCGCGCGCCGCGAGGGGCTGCGCGATTTCGGCGCCTGCCTGAGCCCGATGAATGCATTCCAGATCCTGCAGGGCATCGAAACCCTTCCCGTCCGCATGCAACGCCATGTCTCAAACGCGGTCCGGATTGCCCACTTCCTTGCCGAGCATCCCATGGTGGCGAGGGTGTCCTATCCGGCACTCCCCTCGCACCCCGACCACGCACTGGCCGCGCGGCTGATGCCCCGAGGCTGCGGCGCGGTCTTCAGCTTTGACCTCAAAGGCGATCGTGCGGCCGGCCGGCGTTTCGTCGAGGCGCTGAGGCTGTTCTCGCATCTGGCCAATGTGGGCGACGCGCGTTCGCTCGTCATCCATCCCGCCTCCACGACCCATTTCCGGATGGATGCCAACGCCCTAGCATCCGCCGGCATCAGCGAAGGAACCCTGCGTCTGTCGATCGGGCTCGAGGATCCCGACGATCTGATCGCTGACCTCAAGGCCGCCTTTAGAGCAGCCGAGCGCGGCTGAGGAGGAATCAACCATCATGCACGTCAACATCGACGGTTTTTCCGCCTATGCCTACACCGGCGGCCGATCAGTCAGCGGCAACCGGCCCGCGGTGATGTTCATTCATGGCGCCCAGCATGACCATAGCGTCTGGATCCTGCAGTCGCGCTATCTCGCGCACCACGGCTTCGATGTGCTCGCGCTTGACTTGCCAGGTCACGGGCGAAGCGCTGGTGCGCCGCTCCCCACCATCGAACGCATGTCGGACTGGGTCGCTGCAATGGCCCGCGCCTGCGGCATTGGGCCGGCGCTCCTCTGCGGGCACAGCATGGGTTCGCTGGTGGCACTGCAGTGTGCAGCCGACCACCCCGAGGTGGCGGCTGGCGTTGCGCTGGTGGCTTCAGCAGCGCCCATGAAGGTGTCCGACGCGCTACTCGAGGCCGCTCGTACCGACGAACCGCGCGCATTCGACATGATCAACGCCTGGTCGCACGCCACCCTTAATGCGCGACCGGGGTGCCCCGGGCCTGGGTTTTCAATCTTCGTCCAGAACCGACGACTGATGGAGCGCCAGGCGAAAGGGGTGCTTCTCAACGATTTTTCCGCCTGCAACGCTTACGACCAGGCGTTTGATGCGGCGCGCCGCTTGGCCTGCCCCGCATTGATGGTCCTCGGCAGCCGGGACATGATGACCCCGCCCAAGGCAGCGAAGGCCCTTGCAACGGCACTGACCGAATCAGCCCGCGCACAGCATCTGCCCGCTCCGCAAATCACCGAGGTGCCGGGCAGCGGCCATGCGCTGATGAGCGAACGCCCTGACGCGGTGCTTGAAGCGCTGCACCGCTTCACCCGCTCGCTGCGATTCAAGCCCGACGCTCAGCCGGCAAGCGCCTGACCCAGAGGCTGGTCGAGCCGGGCACCCTGCCAGGCAGCGGCCCCACCGGGCTGCCCTGCCCACCACAGGTCGTCAAACAACGGTCGCAGCGTGAGCGCTTCCGGGGAACCCGCCCAGGCCCAGCGCTCGGACCAGACATCGGACACACCCGCGCGCCTTCGGTGCCCCTCGAGATGAGGCAGACCCGGCATGGATGGGCGCCCGGCCAGATGCACCAGCCGGATGACATACCCGAGGCGCTCCAGCATCTCGGCAGCCTGCTCGGCGCGCTGGGCGTTGTGCCCGAAGTGCTCGGCGAGACTGTACGCGGCCACTGCGATGACCTGCGGATTGCCAGCGACATGCTGACCTGCAAAGACCTGAAGCAGCGCCCGCAGCACCGCGACCCCGTCATCGAATCGGGTGCCTGGCGAATCATCAGGCGTGGGCTCATCGAGCGGCGCAGACCAGTGCCGCAGGCTCGCTGCGAGGAGCGCGCCCGCGAGCACAGCCGCCCAGGCGAGGAACAACCAGATCAGAAGCAGCGGCAACGCGGCAAACGCACCGTACACCACCTCATAGGTAGGCAACTGACGAACGCTCCAGCCCAGGCCGCGCTGCAGCAACACCAGCAGCAAGCCCGACAGCAAGGCGCCCACCAGCGCATGAAGCGGAACCACACGTACCGCCGGCAGCAGCAGAAACATGAGCCACAGCCCTACTGCGCCCAGCAGCCAGGGAAGCGCTGCGAACCAGATCGACTGCACCCAGACCACTTCCACGCCACTCATCAGCTCGGCGATGACACGGCTATTTAGAGCCAGCACCGCCGCAAGTGCGATTGGCGCAAGCGTGAGGAGCGCCCAATAAAGCCCGATCCGGTGCGGCAGGGATCGTCGCCTTGCCGTGCTCCAGATCGCATTCATCGTGGTCTCGATCACCCGCAGTGCCGTGACTGCGGTCATGAAGAACAGAATGCCGCCCACGACTGACAGCCGACTCGCCCGCCCCGCGAACTCCTCGAGATAGCCCATGACAGTCTCGCTGAAGGCTTCCGGAAAAAGATTGCGCAGCAAAAAATCCTGAACGCTTTCCTGCAGCCGTTCAAACACCGGCAAGGCAGACAGCACAGACAACGCAATGGAAAGTACCGGCACGGCCGCAAACAGGGAGAGAAACGCGAGGCTGGCGGCGGTCTGCTGCAGACGCAGGCGTCGCGCCCGGCGAAGCATGTCGAGCACCAGGCGCCGAGTCCGCTCGCGAAACGTCGCCTCGCCTGCTCTATGCTCAAGCACAGATCACTCCCGAGCGAGCGCCGACAACCTGCTCCCGGATGAACCGCAATCGACGATCGCGGCCTACCCATGCGATGGGTAACCGGCGTAGCGACAAGGTCATCGCGGGCTCGCCTCTATAATTGAACGCGTGCTTTCAACAATCACCCTCAGACGTCTTGTCGTTGGCTGCTTTGTCGCGCTGATCATTCTTGGTCTCGCCTGGGAGCTATGGCTTGCGCCGCTGCGTCCCGGCGCGTGGCTGCTTTCCCTCAAGGTCATTCCCCTGGCTCTTGCCTTGCCTGCATTGCATGCGGGCCGTGTGCGCGTCTTCCAGTGGTGGTCGATGATCGTCATGATCTATCTGATGGAAGGGTTGGTACGAGCCGCCAGTGACCAGGGACTAGGTGTGCTGCTTGGCACCATCGAAGCTGGTCTCGCGGCGATCGCTTTTCTTGCCATTCTCGCCTACGTGCGAAGCATTCGCGCGAGCGCCTGATCCAGCGTACCCGCGCCATACTGCGCCAACACCGCGCTATCGCTCAGGGTTCGACGCCACGCACGCGCGCCAGGCAACCCGTTGAAGAGCCCCATCACATGCCTGAGCACCGCGCGCGCCGATACGCCTTCAACCACCTGCTGGGCCAGAAACGGCCGGATCGCCTCGAGTCCCTGCAACCGGTCATCGATCGGGTCGACCGCACCGTAGTAGCGTGAATCCACGCGCGCGAGCAGCCAGGGATCATCACAGGCCGCTCGTCCCAGCATGACGCCATCGACATGGTCGAGTTGTTTGAGAGCGTCCTCATGGCTGCGCAGCCCACCGTTGATCACGATCGTGAGTGAAGGGAAGTCACGCTTGAGCCGATAGACCGTCTCATAGCGAAGCGGCGGGACCTCACGGTTTTCCTTCGGGCTCAGCCCCTGAAGCCACGCGTTTCGCGCATGCACGATAAATACCTTGCACCCCGCCTGCGCCACCCGATCAACAAAGCGCGCGACAAAATCATAGGATTCGTCCCGGTCAAGGCCGATCCGGTGCTTGACTGTGACCGGCACCTTCACCACCTCGCGCATTGCGCGCACGCAGTCGGCAACCAGATCGGGCTCGGCCATCAGACAGGCGCCAAACGCCCCACGCTGCACGCGTTCGCTGGGGCAACCACAGTTGAGGTTGATTTCGTCGTAGCCCGCCTGTTCGCCCCAGGCTGCAGCACGCGCAAGATCGTCGGGCTCGGATCCGCCAATCTGCAACGCCACCGGATGCTCGCCCTGATCGAATCTGAGCAATCGGTCACGCTGCCCGTGAATCAGCGCACCGGTGGTGATCATCTCGGTGTATAGACGCGCCCGTCGAGTGAACGCGCGATGCACGTACCGGCAGAACCGATCCGTGAAATCCATCATTGGTGCTACGCAGAAACGCCAATCATCATTCATCGGGCGTACTTTACTTCGTCAACCAATAACCAACATCCTTCAAGGAGAACGACATGCACCTTTCGAACTCCCTCATGCATCGTCCGGCCAAACGCTTTCTGCTGGTCGATGACCATCCGATCATGAGCGACGCACTGCGTTACACATTGGAAACCGTCGCACCCGACTCCAAGGTCGAATTCGCGGCAAGCTACGGCGAAGCCCGTCGGCTCCTCGCCGAAGGCAACCGCGTCGACTGCATCCTGCTCGACCTCGGGCTCCCCGACAGCGACGGCTACGATGCCCTGCAGGGCCTGCGACTGCTGCGCCCCGACACGCCGGTGGTGGTGCTGTCGGCAGATGGCGAACGCGACACCATCATGCGCTGCCTCAATCTGGGCGCGCAAGGCTTCATACCCAAAACCGTTCACCACGACGTGCTTCGCTATGCGCTCCAGATGGTGGCAGCAGGCCACATGTATGTGCCCAAGGAGGTTGTCACGAACACGGGTTGGACTCCGAATAACGCGATGTCTCGCGCGCAACCCGCACGCCCCGCCTCGCGCGATCCGCGAAGTCTAGGCCTCACCGGGCGCCAGTGCGACGTGCTTCGACTGATCCTCAGGGGTCTGCCCAACAAACTCATCTGCCGCGAACTGGATCTTGCCGAAGGCACCGTCAAGATTCATGTGAGCGCGGTCCTGCGTGCGCTCGGGGCACGCAACCGAACCCAGGCGGTGATCGCAGCCAATCAACTGGGGCTCAAGATCGCAAGCGAACCGGCCTGATTTCGTATCGCATCCCCCGGCGCCTTTCACGGGGTCTCGGCAGGCTGTTGAACCAGTCGCCCGGACCCCTCTTTTTTGGGTTAGCGCTTTGCGTTGGGGAAAAACAGCGCTTCGCCGCCAATCCGGTAGTCGGCGATCGCCTGCTGGCCCTCAGAAGACACAATCCAATCGGCGAAGGCTTGCGCCTGCTTCAGTTTCACATGCGGGTGACGGGCAGGGTTCACCACGATCACGCCGTACTGGTTGAACAGGCGTTCATCGCCCTCGACCAGCACCTTCAACTCCCCGCGGTTCCGGAAATTGAGCCAGGTGCCCCGATCGGTGAGAACATAGGCGTTCATCGCCGCGGCGATGTTCAGCGTCGGCCCCATACCTGAACCGGTTTCGCGATACCAAGCGCCAGCCGAGGCCTTGGGATCGACCCCCGCGTCTTTCCAGTACCGAAGCTCGGCCGCGTGGGTACCACTGCGGTCGCCCCGGGAGAGGAACGGATGCCGCCCCTGAGCGATCTGGCCAAGCGCCCGGACCACATCGCGAACGCCCGACAACCGGGCGGGGTCAGACGCCGGGCCCACCACGACGAAGTCGTTGTACATCACATCCCGCCGCGCGAGCCCAAACCCGTCAGCGACAAATTTTTCCTCCGCAACCTTGTCATGGACGAACAGCAGATCGGCGTCACCGCGCGATGCAACCGAGATCGCCTGCCCGGTTCCCAGCGCCACGACGCGGACCTGGATACCGGTTTTCGCGGTAAAGCGCGGTAGCACATGCGTGAACAGGCCCGACTGCTCGGTCGAGGTGGTGGAGGCCATCACGATATGGCTCGAATCAGCCGAATCGGCCGTCCGTGATAGCGGTTGAGCAACCGTCGCCATTGGGCCGCCTAATGTGGCGAGGATCAGCGTGACGGCGATCAGCCGGCGAGCCGCATGAGGTCGATTGTCAGCGTTCATGATTGATTTCTCCTCTACTCACTCAAGTATGTCGCCCGCCAGAAAGCGCGCACCGAGTTCAGTGGCGGGCGAGGCGAAGAAGCGATTCGCCGGGCCGAACTCGATCACCTCGCCTCGATGCATGAAGATGATCTGGTCAGCCAGTCGACGGGCCTGCGCGAGATCGTGTGTGCTCATGACGAACCCGGTGCCAGCGGTCGACCAATCGCGAAGCAAGCGCTCGATGGATGCGGTGGCGCCGGGGTCGAGATGCGCGGTCGGCTCATCCAGGAGCAGGCACGCGGGGTCTGCTGCCATCACCCTGGCCATCGCAAGGCGCTGTTGCTCGCCGCCAGACAGGCGCGGCGCCGGCCTTGACGCAAGCGCGGCAAGCCCTACCCGCGCCAGCACATGCTGGGCCCGCGACTCGCGCTCGGCGCGGGCCACGCCACGAACCGCCAGCGCGTGAGTCACGTTTTCAAGCACCGATCGGGCGAGCATCACCGGCCGTTGCAGGACGAAGCCCAGTTCATGCGCCCCGACCGGGCGATCAGCCGCTCCCGGCTGACGAATAACGACCGACCCGTGGTCGGGGGGCAGCATGCCGTGGATGAGTTGAAGGAGCGTGCTCTTTCCGGCGCCGTTCGGGCCGAGGACCATTGTTCGCCCCGATAAGGGCAGCACCAAGGTGACCGCCTTGACAATGGATTGCCCACCTGCCGAGAAGCCAAGCGCATCCAGGGCGAGCGAAGCTGGCGGCTCAACCAAGCGTTGCATGGGCACGAACTCGAAGCCACTGCGCACAGGCGTTCACCGCCAGGACGACGGCAATCAGAATAAACCCCAGCGACAAGGCAAGGGCCAAATCGCCTTTGCTGGTCTCCAGTGCGATTGCGGTCGTCATGGTGCGGGTGACGCCTTCGATATTGCCCCCCACAATCATGACCGCGCCGACTTCAGCTGCCGCTCGGCCAAAGCCGGCAAGCAGCGCAGTGAGGAGCGACAAGCGTGATTCCGCGAGGACAGTCACAACCAGGTTCGCCCGGCTCGCCTTGAGCGAACGCAGATAAGGCCCAAGCTCGCGCAGTGAATCCTCGAGGATCTGCCGCGCCAGTGCGGTGACCAGCGGCAACACCAGGATGGCTTGGGCAATCACCATGGCCGATGGCGTGAACAGAATGCCCAGCGGGCCCAGCGGGCCCGCTCGCGACAAGAGGAGATAGACCAGCAACCCAACCACTACTGCAGGCAAGCCCATCAGGGCGTTCAGTACGGCGATGAGGAGGTTGCGGCCACGGAAATCAAACAGGGCAATAACAGCCGCGACCGGCAACGCCAACACTGACGCGACAAGCGTGGCAAGGGCGCTCACCTTCAGACTGAGGCCAACGATCGCCCAAAGACCTGGCTGCCGGCCGGAAAGCAGGTCAGCAACCATCGGGAAGGTTGCGGCAAGGTCGTTCATTGAAAGCGGCTGTGATCCAAGGTGGGCGGATGGGTTGAGGCCGGAAGAAATTTAGCAGTCCGTGAAATAAATCAGACGTATGCGTAAAATTTGCATAAAGCTCCGCCCGCACGTTTGAGGCCGCCCCCCAGGAATCCTCCATGCCGAAGCCTCCCACCAAGACTGTTTTTCCGTCATCCAACGCGCGCATGCAATCGGTCGAGACCACGCTGCTCACCACTGCCGAAGTGGCAGAACTCCTCCGAATGAGTCCTCGGACGATTTACCACCTGGTGTCCCGAGGTGAGATCCCGTTTGGTCGCGCACGCGGCAAGCTCCTGTTCGAGCGCCACCGGATCGACGCCTGGATTGCAGCCTCGACGCGTGGTCCGGTTCTGCACGAGTCCGTCGAAGTGCCCGCTGTCATTGCCGGGTCTCATGACCCACTGCTTGATTGGGCGGTACGCGAAGCGGGTTCGGGGCTCACGCTCGACTGTCACGGCAGCAGCGACGGTCTGGCACGACTTGCGAGCCGCAGGGCGTGTGCGGCGCTGATTCACATCCCTAACGCCAGCGGCGCCGGTTACAACACCGAGGCCATTCAGAGCGCGCTGGCAGGTCTTCCCGTGGTCTCGCTGCACTGGGCCCGCCGCGAGCAGGGGCTGATCGTCGCCGAGGGCAATCCGCTTCGCATCCGGTCGCTGAAGGACCTGATCGCCCGTCGAGCCCGCTTCATCCGCCGCCAGCCAGGGGCGGGCAGCAATCTCCTGTTCGCGCGGCTGTTACGGGCTTCGGGGGCGAGCCTGGAGAAGCTTCGGGCCCTGGACACTCCAGCGTTCAGCGAAACCGAAGTGGCTGAAGCCATTGCGGATGGCTACGCGGATGCGGGCTTTGCCATCCGCGCGGTCGCAGACAGGCACCGGCTGCCTTTCCTGCCGCTCGCTTGCGAAGAGGTGGAGCTGGTGG
>RFXC01000041.1 GCA_009921765.1 Betaproteobacteria bacterium
CCTTGAATCAGGGGCGCATGCTCATCGCCCTGACCCCGAAATCCGAGCGCACCGAGCCATTGGCCCAGACCTTAGACACGCTGACCCGGGTGGCGGCAGGGCAACCTGGCATGCGTGCGCATGCGCAAGCGGTGCAAGACCTCACGCTCGATGATCGGGTGGCCCGCACCCCCTATGCTTACATGCTCAGCGGCCCTGACATCGATGTGCTCGGACACTGGGCTGACCGATTACTGCAACGGTGCGCCGAAGACCCTCGTCTGGCTGATCTGTCGGGTGACCACCAACAGCGCGGCTTGCAAGCGTTTGTTCGCATCGATCGCGAGGCAGCCGCGCGTTTGGGGGTCAGCGTGGCTGCCATCGACCAAGCGCTCTACAGCGCGTATGGCCAGCGGCTGGTCTCGACCATCTTCACCCAAAGCAACCAGTACCGTGTGGTGCTCGAAGCGGACCCGCGGCGGCGTGGCGGCCCTGAGGACCTGTTGCGACTCAAGGTGCCCAGCCTCAGTGGTAACCTGATCAGTTTGGATTCGGTGGCCCGCGTGACGCGCGCAGCGTCGTCGGCCGCGAGCCTTCGCCGGTAGCGCCGATCGGCGATCGCCACGAATCCGCCAAGCGCCATCAATACGCAGCCGAGCCAGATCCAGTTGACGAAAGGCTTCACATGAACCCGGATTGCCCAGTCATTGCCGCTCAAGGGTTCGCCCATCGAGATGTAAATGTCCCGCCAGAGGCTGCGGTCGATGGCCGCTTCGGTCATAGGCATGCGTTGCGCGCGATAGACACGCTTTTCGGGCAGCATGACCGCTCGCGCGGGTGCCGACGCTGCGTCGGAGGCGCGCCTGAGCTCGAAGCGTCCGCGCATGGCGTCGTAATTCGGGCCGGTGACGGTTCGCAGATCCTTGAAATCGACCCGCCAGCCGCCCACCTCGACCGACTGGCCAGGCGCGAGTTTCAGCTCCCGCTCGCTTTCGCTGCTCTTGACCAGTGTGACGCCAATCACGAACACCGCCACGCCCAGATGGGCGAGCTGCATGCCCCACACCGATGCAGGATGCAGCCGCGCGCGTGACAGCCGGAGCTTGCCGTTCGAATCACGCAGCATCTCGAGCGCTGCGATCGACACCCCGGCTGCGATCCACAGTCCGAAGGCAAGACCACTTGCTGCAATCGGGCGAAAGCCCGCGTCGGTGGTGAGCGGTTGCAGCAGTGCCGCAGCGATGGCAACTGCGAGTGCCCAACGCAGGCGCCGGGCGATGTCAGGCAGCGGCGCCTGCTTCCAGCGTGCAAGCGGTCCGATCACCATCAGAAACATGGCGGGAGCCATGAGCGGATAGAACACGGCTTCGAAATAGGGGGGGCCGACCGAGATCTTTCCCATGCCCAGCGTATCGAGTGCGAGCGGGTAGAGCGTGCCGAGGAGCACCGCAGCCATGGCCACCATCAGGACCACGTTGTTGGCCAGCAGCATCGACTCGCGCGAAACGAGCGCAAAGCCACTGCCTGAACCGAGTGCGGGGGCGCGCCAGGCATAGAGCAGAAGCGACCCACCGATCACGAGGGCAAGGAACACCAGGATGAAGACGCCCCGGGTGGGGTCGGTGGCAAACGCATGGACCGATGTGAGCACGCCCGAACGGACCAGGAAGGTGCCGAGCAGGCTGAGGCTGAAACCGAGAATGGCAAGCAGGACGGTCCAGCTGCGGAAGGCGCCCCGCTTCTCGGTGACTGCGAGTGAATGGATCAGTGCGGTGGCGACTAGCCACGGCATGAACGAAGCGTTTTCAACGGGATCCCAGAACCACCAGCCTCCCCAGCCGAGTTCGTAGTAGGCCCAGAACGAACCCAGCGCGATACCCAGCGTGAGGAAGGCCCAGGCGACCGTGGTCCAGGGCCGCGCCCAGCGCGCCCAGGCCGCATCGAAACGCCCGCCGATCAGGCCCGCGACCGCGAATGCGAAGGCCACCGAGAGCCCCACGTAGCCCATGTAAAGGAGGGGCGGATGAAACACCATGCCCGGATCCTGAAGAAGCGGGTTCAGGTCACGGCCGTCTGCAGGCGGCGGGATCATCCGTTCGAAGGGATTGGAGGTGAACAGCAAAAAGAGGAGAAAGCCGGTGGTGATTGCGCCCAGCACCGACAGGATCCTGACCCGCAGCACCGCGGGCAACGATGCAGAAAATGCTGCGACCGCCGCCGTCCAGCCTGCAAGCATCAGCACCCAGAGCAGCATGGAACCTTCGTGAGAGCCCCAGGTGGCGGCGACCCGATAGGCGACCGGAAGCGAGAGGTTCGAATGCGTGGCCACCAGCGATACCGTGAAGTCGTTGCCGAGAAAGAGCATGCCCAGGCAGATGAAGGCAAGCAGCACCAGTGCGAACAGCACGGCCGCGATCGGCCGGGCTGTGTCGGTGAAGGCGCGCGCGGTGGGACCGGCCGGCAGGAAGCTGCCCGCCATGGGCAGGATGGCCAGCACCAACGACAGCGCGAGCGCGAGCGTGAGCGCGAAATGTCCGACTTCTGCAATCATGGTTTGGCTGGCTTCTGCTTGAACTGTTCAGGTGCACCCACCGGATGGCCAGCCCGCTTCAGCGCTTCCGCGGCTTCGGGTGGCATGTAGTTTTCATCGTGCTTGGCCAGCACCTCGCGCGCGAGGAAACTGCCGTCGGACTGGATGAGTCCCTGGGCGACCACCCCTCGTCCCTCCTTGAACAGATCGGGAAGAATCCCGGTGTAGCTCACGTTGATGGTCTGGACGTTGTCGGTCACGGTGAAGCGCACCGTGGTGCCGTCGCGCTGGACGCTGCCTTCGCCTACCAGTCCGCCGATCCGGAACACCCGACCGCTGGGCGCCTTCCCCTGCGCCACTTCACTGGGCGTGAAGAAAAACACCAGGTTGCTGCGAAAAGCATTGAGCACCAGCGCGGTGGCGACCGACAGCGCGAGCAGCCCGACAAGAATCCAGGCCAGGCGGCGATGACGCGGCTTCATGGCTGTCTGGCGTCGGCGCGCATGGCGCGCACCCGTTCGGAGGCGCTTCGCCGAGCGCGGCGCAGAACCATGATTTCAACGACCAGCGCGAGCGCCAGCATGCCGTAGGAACTCCAGATGAAGAAGCCGTGTCCGCCCATGGCCAGCCACTCGCTCATGGCTGGCGCTCCGCGTGTGCGGTGCCCGGTTGCCCCGGTATGGACGGATCGACAATCTTGCCGACCCAGTCGCTCAGCGCCTCGCGCTCGATGATGATGGTGCGCACGCGGTGAAAGGCTGTGGCAATTGCGTAGGCCCAGGCAGAGAAGGTCATGAGCAGCATGGCGGTGAGCATGGTCTGCGCCATTTTGGGCGCTGCGCCCATCGAGATGGTGGCGCCCTGATGGAGCGTGTTCCACCAGCGCACCGAAAAATAGATGATCGGGACATTGACCACGCCGACCAGGGCGAGCAGCGCGCAGGCGCGGTCTGCGCGGCGCGGATCGTCAATGCCGGAGCGCAGCGCGATCAGGCCCAGATAAAGGAACAGCAGCACCAGGGTCGAAGTGAGTCTGGCGTCCCAGACCCAGTAGGTGCCCCAGGTGGGCCGTCCCCAGAAGGCGCCGGTCCAGAGCGCGATGAACGCAAACAGGGCACCGGTCGGGGCGAGCGCCTGCGCCATCATGGAAGGCAGCCGGGCGTTGAGCGCCAGCGAAAACACCGACCAGAACGCGATCACGACGTAAATGAGCATGGCCATCCAGGCCGCCGGCACATGGATGAAGATGATGCGGTAGGACTCGCCCTGCTGCGCGTCGGTGGGTGCAATGACAAACCCCACGTACAGGCCCGCAACGGCGAGCAGGACCGCGACCCAGCCGAACAGGGCGGTCAGTTTGCCTGCCAGGGGATAGAACGAGGCGGGCGAGGCGAAGCGGAACCAGTTGATTGCTGCCATATCATTCGAAAGCGATTTTAACCGCCAGCGCCAGGGTCGCCGGACCGACCATACTGGCCAGGATGGATCCTGCTGCAAGCAGCGACAGATGCGCTTCGGCGCCCAGCCCTGCGCTGGCTGCCTCGACCGACCCCGCGCCGAAGATCAGCACTGGCACCGCCAGCGGCAGTACCAGAAGCCCCAGCAGGGTGGAGCCGCCCCGGGCCCCGAGGGTGAGGGCTGCTGAAATGGCGCCCAGCCAGGTGAGCAATGGCGTACCCAGCAAGAGGCTGGCTGCGAGGATGGCTATCCCTTCCGGGTCAAGATCGAACTGCAGGCCCGCCAGCCCGGAGAGCAGCACCAGCGGCGCGGCTGTGGTGAGCCAGTGCGCCAGCACCTTGCCGGTGAGCAAAGCCGGGAGCGGCGCCGGCGCGAGCAGCAACTGCTCAAGGGTGCCGTCGGCGTGATCGGCCGCAAAGAGCCTGGGCAGGCTGAGCAGTGTGGCAAGCAGCGCGCTCACCCAGGCGATGCCCGGTGCGATCGCTCGCAGGAGCGCTGGATCGGGTGCCATGGCGAGGGGAAACGTCGAGCCGACCAGAAGAAAGAACACCAGTACCAGCGCGACCTCGCCGCGGTGGCGTAGCGCAAGCCGCAGGTCACGCGAGCAGGCCCAGACAAGCGCGGCGAAGGCGCTGGCCGGTTCGGTGATTGCCCGGTGAGGCATCAGTGCTGGCCGCTCGGGGCGGTGCCGCTGCGCGTGCCCAGATCCAGTTCGACCGCAACCTGATCGCAGGCGATGGGCAGATGGGTGGCGATCACGGCGCAGCCGCCGCGTGTAAGGTGTTCGGAGAGGAGTCGTCCGAACAGCGCCTGGCCGGCGCCATCGAGCGCGGTGGTGGGTTCATCGAGCAGCCAGAGGCTGCGCTTTGCGCCAGCCAGCCGCGCGAGCGACAGGCGGTGCCGCTGTCCGGCCGACAGGCGCGCGAACGACAGGCTGGTGCGCGACTGCAGACCGCACCGTTCGAGGAGTTCGTCGATTTCTGACAATCCGTCGCCCGGCTGCAGGCCACTGTCGAGTGCCCGCTGAAGCGCGAGGTTGTCTCGAGCACTGAAGGTGTCCTTCCAACCTGCGGAGTGGCCCTGGTAAAGCATGACCGAATGCCATTCGGCAGAACCCGGCTCGCGCAGTGCGCCGTTCCAGCGGATCTCACCCGCCGCTGGCCGGCCGAGCCCGGCCAGCGCCCGCAGCAGCGTGGACTTGCCAGCGCCGTTGGGGCCGGTGAGCCGAAGCCAGCGGCCTGGCGGCAGCTGAAAACTGAGCGAGTCAAACAGAAGACGGTAGCCCGCGACGCAGCGCAGGGCGTCGACCGCGAGGCCCGACTCGGCTGGCTCGGGCGAACCCCATTCCGACCGGGTGCCGGGGCTTGCCTGAGTCACGGCTGGATGACCTGATTGATGCGCAGGCTCAAGCCCTGCTCGCCGGGGCGGACGATTTTCGATTCGCCAAAGAGGTCGCCGGGCTGTCGGATGGCGTTGCCGCTTGCGCTCAGACGAACCTCGATCACCACCTGATCGGCGCCCGAGAGACGCCGCGAGGGATCCAT
This sequence comes from Betaproteobacteria bacterium, assembly GCA_009921765.1. The sequence continues at coordinate 5,512 of RFXC01000041.1, forward strand.
GGCGAGCGAGTCGTCGAGGCGGAAGTCAAGCGGCAGCGAGGGGTTGTCAATCCGCAGCACCGCAAACGGCACGCGTGGACCGGCGGGGCTGCGCGCCACGACGAACAGCGTCCGAGCCGCTTTGGCGCGTTCGGTCAGTGAAGGGTCGAGTTCCACCCGGCCCGATACGGCTTCAGCGCCGGTCGTTGCTGCCCGGCTGGGCGTGGCATCGGCGGGGGAGGGCGCGCCGTCGCCGGCTGCGATCCGGGCATCGATTCGCGCGAGCACGTCGCGCAGCGCGTCTCGCTGTTGCTGGTCGGGCGGCATGGAATCAAGGAGCCGCTTCAGATGGCCACGCGCAGCCGCCAGGTTGCCGGCCTGGAATTGCGCTGCACCCATCAGGGCGATCGCCTTCGGATCATCCGGATCAAGCCGAAGCGCCTGTTCAAGGAGTGCGAACGGCCGACCGTCGAAGCGCCCGTCACGGGTGATCGCGAGCGACTCTGCGAATTCGGCGAGTAGCCGGGCGCTGGGCGGCACCCGGCGCAATGCTTCTTCGAAAGCCTGGTTGGCCTCGGCGGGTTGACCGCGAAACTTGCGTGCGCCCGCAAGCATCATCCAGGCCTCGCCGTCGTCCGGGTTCCCCCGCACGCGGCGCTCCAGGTCAGTGATCATCTGGTCGAGTTTGCGCTCGTCAATTTCGCCGTCGGCAACCGCGATTTCGTCGGTGGCGAGTTCAGGCGCACCGAGCGCGAGATACACCATGAGTGATGCGGCCGGCACCAGCAGGGCGATGGCGATCGCCGCGCCTCTGGCCGCGGCGGAGCCGGTGCTCTGCGGGGTGGGGGCCGTTGGTGCGGACTCCTCGGGCAGTTCGCGCGCCATTTGTGCGACCAGCTCATCAAGGGCCGTGCGGGCTTCATCGGCGCTCAAGCGGCCCGCCGCCCGCTCACGCTCGATTTCGCGTTGCCGGTCGCGGTAGACCGCCACCAGCGGATCCGCGTCGGCGCCGGCTGCCGATGAGCCCGACGCGCGACGCATGAGCAGCGGCCAGAGAACTGGCAGCAACGCCGCGATTGTGAGGCAACCTACGAGGGTCCAGAGCAGCATCGGGCGGGGTGCGCAGCGCGGTGGTCTGCAGGCAGTTGAGTCGCCCGGATTGTCTCACACGGTCATTGGGCGTCGGGCTTGCGCCGGAGCCGGATCGGTCCTCCGTCGACCAGTGCATCGGGTGGATGCAGGACCAGGTTTTCGCCTGCCGATACGCCGTCGCGTATCCAGGCTGCTCGCGCGTTGATCCCGCCAAGGGTCACGGTGCGCGCCCGCGCAACCGAACCCTCAATGACGAAGACCTGCCAGCGGCCGCGCTGGCGGACCAGCACGCCTGCCGGTACCACCAGCACGTCGGTGAGGCTCTCGACCACGATTGAAGCGTCCACACGCCAGCCATCGCCAGGCATGAGCTGCCCGGTTGGTGGCAGATCGATCAGCACCGGGACGCGTTGCTCATCGATGCCAAGTGCCGATACGCGGGTGTTGGCCACCGGTTCGACGCGTCGAACGCGACCTTCGAGCGGCGGTTCGCCGCGAGCAAGCGACAGGCGCGCGAGTTGCCCGGGGCGGACCTCGGCCGCCTCGGCGCTCAGCACATCGACCACCACCTCGAGGTGGTTGATGTCACCAATCTCGGCCAGCGGCGCGCCAGCGGCCACCGGCTGCTCGCTGTCATGCATCAGCCGCAGGAGCTGACCGGTGGTTGGCGAGGCAATCCGCCAGACTTCTTCCGGCGACCCGGGCCGAGTGCCGCCCGCGCGTTGCAGGGCGGCCGTGGCAGCAATCAGTTCGAAGCTGGCGACCGACTCGGCATGGTCGGCGGCGATCCTGGCCTGCTCGCGCTCTCGCAGCGTGAGCTCTGCGCTCTCGCGCGCCGCATCGGAAATGAAGCCACGTCCGGCGAGGCCGGCTGTACGCTGGGCATCGGATCGGGCGAGCGTTTCGGCGGTGCGGGCCCGTGCGGCTTCGGCATGCGCCCGGGCGAGCGCTGCCCGTGCGGCGTCTGCCCGGGCAGCGAGCGCAGCACCGGTGCGCCGGTCGATCAGCGTGGGGTCCTGGGGCAGGAGAGTGAAAAGCGGCTCGCCCGGCGTGACGCTGTCGCCGACCTTCACCAACGGACGGAGCAGGCGGCCACTGACCGGCGCGCTCAGCACATACCGGTCCCGGACCCGCGTTCGCCCCTCGTCTTCAACCGTACGCTCGAAGCGGGCGCGGCTGGCCGGCACGGCATCCACTTCCAATGGCTGCGGACGCAGCGCCGCCCACAGCCCCCCGCCGAGCAGAGCGAGTGCGAGGATGCCGAGCCATACAGTGCGCTGGCGCATCGGCTTACTCGCGAGTCTTCAGCACGGCAATCAGATCCAGTCGCGACAGACGACGATGCACGGCAAAGGCGCTTGCTGCGCCTGTGAGGAGCATGACGCCAATCGCCCAGACGTAAGTGCGCGGCAGGATCGTGACCGGGATGGTGAAGGTCTCGGCGCTCATCATCTCGACCAGCAACCCGGCAAGCAGGCGCCCGGCCACGCAGCCCACCGGAATCGCAAGGAGACTCTGAAGCGCGAGCTCACCCAGCAGCAGACGGCTCACCTCGGGCTGCGTCATGCCCAGTACGCGCAGCGTGGCGAGCTCCCAGCGCCGCTCGGCGAGTGCGATCCGGGCGCTGTTGTAGACCACGCCTGCTGCAATGGCGGCTGCGAACACGCTCAGCACACCGGTGAAGACGAGCAGGTTGCGTTCGGCGTTGGCGCGGATATGCGCGATCAGCGCGTGCTTGTCGAAAACGCCGGTTACCGCGGGAAGCTTTCTAAGCGCGGCGATCAACTCGGCTTGCTGGTCGCGTGCAATCCGCAGCGCGATGAGTGAGGTCTGTATGCCGTCGCCGGTGGCGGCGCGCAGCTCGGGCTCGGAAAGGAATGCGCTGCGCCCCATCGGCTCGTCATAGACCGCGCCCACCGGGATGTCGCGGATCCGCTGCCTTCCCTCCAGAAATTCCACCTGGACGCTGTCGCCCGGCCTCACTCCCAGCGTCTGAGCGAGCCGATTACCCAGCATCAGACCGGCGACCGGCGGCGCGACCGGCTGCCCGTTGGCGTCGATCGGCTGACGCAGTCGGGGCTGGTCGGCAAGCGTCTCCAGTGCGACGCGCTCGGCGCGCGTACCGTGTCCGATTCTCACCGCGACGGCGCGCCGGGTCTCGGCCTGCAGTACGCCGGGAAGCCGCGAGACTTCGTGCATCACCCGATCGGGGACCGCGCGCGTGATCCCCAGATGGAGGTCGGCGGGCATCGCAACGCCAAAGTGCAGTCCGATCATGTGTTCAAAGGCATCGCGCCACCAGCTGCCCGCCACCAGGATTGCAATCGCCCCCGACATGCCCAGCATGGTGAGCGTCGAGCGAACCGGGCGTCGCATCACCGAGCGCGCGATCATCAGGGTGGCGGGCGCCAGGTGCGAGCGCGCTTCGCCCGGGCGGGCGGCACGGTGCCGGTACGCGGGCGGCGCCGGCGGTTGCATCGCTTCGGCTGCTGACAGCTTGAGCACTTCACGCACGGCGAGTGCGGCTGCTCCGAGGGCCCCCGCACTTGAAACCAGCGCTGGCAGCACAGCAATCCAGATCTCGATCCGATGGCTGGAGTCGGGAATCCGGAAGATGTTGGTGAAGAGCCCGGTCATCCAGGCGCCCAGCGCCTTGCCAGCCACAATGCCGATGACGTTTCCCGCCAGCGCCACCAGCGCAGCCAGCAGCAGATAGTGGCCCGCGATGCTCAGTGACGGATAGCCGAGGGCTTTGAGCGTTGCGATCCGGTCCCGTTGGGTGCCCACGACCCGGCTCAGCACCACATGGAGAATGAATACCGCAACCGCGAGAAAGATCGTGGGCAGCACCATGGCAAATACCCGCTGCTCATTGATCTCCTGGGTGAGGGCCCGATGCGACGGCTGCTCGCTGCGGTCGAATGCTCCGCGCGAACCATAGCGCTCGAGCAGATGATCGAGCTCGGCTTTCACTGCCCGCACCGAACCGTCGCGCGCGAGCTTCACGGCAAGCGTATTGAAGCTCGACCGCGCCCCGAAAGCCGCTGCCAGCCGTTCGCCGTCCATCCAGATGATTGCAAAGGTACGGTCATCCGCCATGCCGCCTTCGCTCACCCCGATCAGAAACTCGGGGGATGCGGCGATGCCGGCGATCGTGAGTGCCTGATCGCGTCCATTGATCACCGCATGCAGGGTGGCTCCCGGCGCGAGCCCGCGCCGACTGGCGAATGCCTCGCCTAGCAAAATTTCGGACGAGCCGGGGTCGGGCCAACGACCCGCGCGCAGCGTGAGCGCATTGACCTCCTGATGGTCGGGCAGATTGAGCAGACGCGCCGACAGGAGGTCCTCCACGCCATCCAGGGCAATCCGAGCCGCGTGGGTTTGCCCGGTCAGGATTGCCGCCACGCCGGGCAGTGCAGCGATCGATTCGCTCAACGCGATCGGCGCCTGGCGCAGCCGCACGAAAAGCTCGGCAAACCGCGACTGGGTGTAATAGGCGTCGCGCGCGTGGGTGAGCGACGCGTGGGTCGACATGGTGGCGACAAACGCCGCGGTACCGGCTGCGATCACCAGTGCAATCGTGATCGACTGCATCCGCAATGCGATCAGGTCGCGCCAGAGCATCCGGTCGAGCGCGCGGGCCATGTTCACCAGCTGAGCTCGGCGGGCGACAGCCGCCTGGAGTTACGCTGATCCGAAATGATCCGCCCGTCGGCAAGTCGCAGTACGCGGTCGGCCATGCCCGCAATCGCGGCGTTGTGCGTGATCACGAGTGTGGTCGTGCCGGTCTCACGGTTGACGCGTTCGATCACCTCGAGCACCAGCTTGCCGGTGGGATAGTCGAGTGCGCCCGTGGGCTCGTCGCAGAGCAGGACGTCCGGGCGCTTGGCGATGGCGCGGGCGATTGCGACCCGCTGCTGCTCACCACCCGACAACTGCGACGGGAAGTGGTGTTGACGATGGGCAAGGCCGACCCGCTCGAGTGCGTCGGTGGCGGTGATTGAAGCGTCGACCAGATCGGTCACCAGCTCAACGTTTTCGCGGGCATCGAGGCTCGCGATCAGGTTGTAGAACTGAAACACGAAGCCCACGTGCTGTCGGCGGTAAAGCGTGCGCTCCGCCTCGCTCGCGTGGGCGAGGTCCAGATCGCGCCAGACCAGTTCGCCGCTGCTGGGCGAATCGAGTCCGCCCAGCAGGTTGAGGAGCGTTGACTTGCCGCTGCCCGAGGGCCCGAGCAGCACCACGAATTCGCCGGCCAGCACGTCCAGATCCACGCCGCGCAGGGCAAAGACTTCTGACTCGCCGCTGCGATATGTGCGCGTCAGGCCGCGGGCGCGATAGACGCGCTGTGACGCGTGGTCACGCACGGGATCGCCCGGTGGCGGTCGCGAGGCTGTCTGCGGGCAGGGAAAGGGAAGAATGTCGGCCATGGCGGCCGATGCTGCGCTTCCCAGCGCGCGCGCGCTTTGCGCGGGCTCACGCCCACGCGGTGCCGCTCGTCAGGCGGCCTGCGTGAGGGGCTCGCGGCGCAGACGTTCGATCAGGGTGTCCAGGAAGCTTGTGCATTGCCCAAGCTGCTCGATCTCGACGCATTCATCGGGCTGATGGGCCACTGCGATCCGGCCCGGGCCGCAGATGATGGTCGGGATGCCGATTCCCTGCAGGATGCCGCCCTCGGTACCGAAGCTCACGCGCCCGACGCCAGAATGCCCGCAAAGCGGTGCGATGGCCTGAGCGAGGTAGGTGTTGCCCCGCTCGTCGAGCGCCGGGGTGTCGAAGATTTCATCAAATTCGATGAAGCATCCTGGTTCCACGGCGCGCATGCCAGGCAGCAGCTGGCTGTCGCACCAGGCTTTGATTTCGGTCAACAGCTCGGCAGCTGTGGCGCCGGGCAGTGCCCGGATCTCGAGCAGGAATTCGCAATCTTTGGCGGTGATGTTGTGTGCCGTGCCGCCCTGGATGCGGCCGACGTGGATGCTGGTGTGCGGAAACTCGAATCCGTCGTGCCGCGCGGCTGCCCGCATGCGATCCTGAATTTGCTGGCAGTAGACGATGATGCGCGCAGCCACCTCAACTGCCGACACACCGCTGTCGCGAAGCGACGAGTGTACGGAGTGGCCGCGGATGCGCACCCGGTAACCGGCCGCACCCTTGTTCGCCACCACAACCCGCATCGACGTGGGCTCGCCGATGATGCAGGCCTGCGGTCGGGCTGGCGCGCTGGCCAGCTGCCCGGCGAGCTGGCGCATGCCGCCCATGTTGGTTTCTTCGTTGTAGGAAAGCGCGATATGGATCGGTGTGTCGAGGCCGGCTTCGATGAAGCGGGGCACGGCCTCGACCACGCAGGCGATAAAGCCCTTCATGTCGGCCGAACCGCGTGCATAAAGACTGCCTTCGCGTTCGGTGAGCGAAAACGGATCGGTGGACCAGGCCTGCCCGGCGACCGGCACCACGTCGGAGTGACCCGACAGCATGAGGCCGCCCCGATCGGCCGGCCCGATGGTGGCGAACAGATTGGCCTTGCCGGGCTCGGGCGCATGCTGCACGGTGGCGCGAATGCCGTGGTCGCCCAACCGGTTGGCCACCCAGTCGATCAGGGCCATGTTGCTGTTGGCGCTGACGGTGTCAAAGGCGACCAGCGTACGCAGCGTGTCAATGGTGGCGGAGAGCGTCATGGGGGCTCCTGGCGGGATGTTCCGCTGGGCAGTTTCGGGCTTTCGGAATAGTATAGGAGGCTCTTTGACGTCCCCGGAGACCCCCTGTGAACGCCCCGGACAAAACCCCGCTCCATGCGATGACCACCCCCGATCTGTCGTCGTGGTGGATGCCCTTCACGGCCAATCGCAACTTCAAAGCCAACCCCCGCATGCTCGCGCGCGCGAGCGGTATGCATTACTGGACCGATGACGGGCGTGAAATTCTCGACGGCACCGCGGGCCTGTGGTGCGTCAATGCCGGGCATGGTCGCGAGGAGATCGCGCGCGCGGTTGGCGAGCAGGCGTCCATGCTTGATTTCGCGCCGTCGTTTCAGTTCGGTCACCCCATCGGCTTCGAATTCGCCACCCGGCTCACGCGCATCGCGCCAGAGGGCTTCGGCAAGGTGTTCTTCACCAACTCCGGCTCCGAGGCGGTAGACACCGCGCTCAAGATCGCGCTTGCCTATCACCGTGCACGCGGGCAGGCCCAGCGCACCCGACTGATCGGTCGTGAGCGCGGCTATCACGGGGTGGGCTTTGGCGGCATCTCGGTGGGCGGTATCGTCAACAACCGGCGGGCGTTCTCGGGCAATCTGCTGGGCGCGGTCGACCATCTCCCCCACACCCACAATCCGGAACACAATGCCTGGTCACGCGGCCAGCCGGCGTGGGGGGCACATCTGGCCGATGAACTGGAGCGTCTGGTCACGCTGCATGGCGCCGAGACCATTGCGGCGGTCATCGTCGAGCCGGTGGCGGGCTCCACCGGGGTTCTGGTGCCGCCCAAGGGCTATCTGGAGCGCCTGCGCGAACTCTGCACGCGCCACGGCATTCTGCTGATTTTCGACGAGGTCATCACCGGCTTCGGTCGTCTTGGTGCGCCGTTTGCCACCGACTACTTTGGCGTGAGCCCCGATCTGTTCACCACCGCCAAAGGACTCACCAACGCCACCGTGCCAATGGGCGCGGTGTTCGCAAAGAACGAGATCCACGATGCCTTCATGCAGGGGCCCGAGCACCTGATCGAACTTTTCCACGGGTACACCTATTCCGGCCATCCGCTTGCGTGCGCGGCCGGCATTGCCACGCTCGACATCTACGAGCGCGAGCAACTGCTCACCCGGGTGGGCACGGTGGCCGAGGCCTGGGCCGATGGTGTTCACAGCATGCGCGGCCTGCCCAATGTGATCGATACCCGCAACATCGGTCTGATCGGTGCGATCGAGCTCGCACCGCGGGCGGGCGCACCGGGCGCGCGGGCCTTCGACGCCATGGTGTCGGCCTTCGAGGCGGGTCTCATGATCCGTGTCACGGGCGACATCATTGCGCTGTCCCCGCCGCTCATTATCGAACCCTCGCACATCGATCGCCTCTTCACCACGCTGCGTACGGTGCTGTCCCGGCTCGCGTAGGACGGGGTGAGGCCGGCGGGCGGGTTGGGCGCACCGGTGCGCCCGGCGGTGAGCCGGTGTACCGGCCGTTGGGCTGGGTGGCGCGCGGTCACCTCGATCCCGTTTCTTCTCATTTCTTTTGGTAATCAGAAAATCCGTATAAAGTATTTTTCGTAATCAGTGGCTCGCTCCAGAATGGGTACTTTCCTTTCTGCCGGTGCGCTTGCCATGAAATCCGTTCTCGCCTTGTTCTCCTCGCTGCTGGTCGCCTCGTCCGTGTCGGCCGCATCGCCCCTCATCACCCCTGCCGAATTGCAGCCGCTTGTTGCAAGCGCTGCCGTGCGGGTGATTGATATCCGGGATCCCAAGTCCTATGCGGCCGCGCATATTCCGGGCGCGCTCAACGCGCCTTACGGCTCCTGGCGCGGTCCCGCCTCCAGCCCGGGTGAGTTGCCCGAACTCGCCAAGCTCACCGCGCAGGTGCAGCGACTCGGGCTCACGCCCGCTACCCGGACCGTGGTGGTGTCCAGCGGCGCCGACGCCACCGATTTTGGTGCAGCCGCTCGTGTGTACTGGACGCTCAAGGTGTTGGGTCTGAAGGAGCTTTCGGTGCTGAATGGCGGCGTGAAGGCGTGGGCGGCTGCGGGTCTGCCACAGGACGCCAACCCAGTGAGCGTGGCGGCGAGCAACTTTCAGCCCACGCTGGACGGCTCGATGATTGCCACGCGCGACGAAGTGGCGCAGGCGATCGAACGCAACAACGCCGCGCTGGTGGACGCCCGTCCCGCCGATTTCTTCAATGGCCAGACCCGCCACGCCGCCGCGCGCAGCGCGGGGACGCTCAAGGGCGCAGTCAACGTCGAACATTCAAGCTGGTTTGCGCAGGGCAGCTCAACCTTTGTCTCCACCGACGAAGCGCGCCGCATTGCCGCAGCCCTCAACCTCGATCCGAAGCGCGACACGCTGTCCTTCTGCAACACGGGTCACTGGGCTGCGACCAACTGGTTCGCGCTGTCCGAAGTGCTGGGTCAGCCGCAGGTCAAGCTCTATGCCGGTTCGATGGTGGACTGGACCTCGGCGCCCCAGGCCCTGCCGATGGACAACGCGCCCGGCCGCGCCGGTCAGCTGATGGTCGACTTCAAGATCTGGGCTGCCCGCACCTTCAACTGATTCCCGCGCCCTCCAATTGATTCCCGCGCCATGACAAGTGCCCCGTCCGCCATCGCCTCGCCCGGCGCACCCGCGCTCCGGTCCGGGCGGTTGCCGCTTTCGGTGGTGATCGCAGGCGTCTTTCTCCTGCTGGCGGGCTTTGTTTCGATTCGGCAGGCAGTGCTGTTCCTGGTGGGGGTGGGTCTGGGCGCCGCACTCGCGGGCTGTCGGTTCGGTTTTACGACCGGATGGCGACAGCTGGTCGCCGAGCGGGATCCGCGGGGCGTGACGGGTCAGCTGGTGCTGCTTGCCATCGCCGCGGCCTTCGCCATGCCGCTACTCGCGCATTTCAGCGAATTGCAGGCTGCGCTGGGTCCGCCCAGCATGGCGCTGCTGGTCGGCGCCTTCCTTTTTGGAATGAGCATGCAGATCGCTGACGGCTGCGGCTCGGGCACGCTTTACAAGGCGGGAATGGGCGTGCCGCTCAACCTTGCGATCCTGCCGCTCTTTGCATTCGGCAGCTTTGTCGGGTCGCTGCATCTTGAGCACTGGCTCGCGCTCGGCGCGAGTACGCCGGTCGGGATGGTCGAGCAGTTCGGAGCAGGGCCTGCGCTTGCGCTCACACTGGCGGGGCTGGTGGCGCTGGCGGCACTCGCCCGCTGGTGGGTGGGGCCGTCCCGGCGCTGGATCGAGCGCCGATGGATGGTTGGCGCGATCACCCTCGCGGTGTTGGCAACGCTCAACCTGTTGATCGCAGGTCAGCCCTGGGGCGTGGTTTACGGCTTCGGGCTGTGGGCGGCGAAGCTTGCTCAGGCAACCCCCTGGTGGGATCCCGCCGGGAGTGCGTTCTGGTCGCAGGCGGGGCATGCGGCGAGGCTGTCGCAGAGCGTGCTGCTCGACATCACCTCAATCACCAACCTCGGTATTCTGGCCGGTGCGCTCTGGGTGTCGGCCCGCGATGGCGCATCGTCCCGCCCGCTTAGTGCCACACAGTGGCTGACAGGTCTGGTTGCGGGCCTGGTCATGGGGTACAGCTCGAGGCTCGCATTTGGCTGCAATGTCGGCGCGATGCTGAGCGGCATTTCCACCGGCAGTGTGCATGGCTGGATCTGGGTAGTGCTTGCCTTTGGCGGTACGCTGATAGGCATTCGGTTGCGTCGCCGGTTTGGATTCGATTGATGAGCGCGCCAACGCCCGCCCGGACCTCGACTCGCAAGCGGCTCGCCTGGGTGTTCTGGGTGATGTTGATCGGCTTTGTGGTGTGGGATTTCCGGACGTCGGCGCCGATTGACTTGCGCGACGAGCCACCACTGATCGCGGCGGGCTCGGGGCGCAGCAGCACGGGCGGTCACTGCTCGATGTCGAAATAGCGCGACCCGTGTTGCGCGCTTGCGCGCTCACCTCGCGCGTCGCGCCCCGCGCTCACCCGCCTCGCGCCCCGCCTACGAAAACAGCGCGTCGAATCCTTCTTCCGGCTCGAAGCGGCCATCTCGAAACAGCAACCGCGTGGGACCCGGCATGGCGCGCTCGCGGACGGGATGGTTGGGGTCGCCGGGGTAGGCTACCAGCCGGCCGGCCTCGACATTGCGGGGGCTTGGTTCAATGGTGGGCGGTGGCCGGCGGCGTGCCTCGGCGAGAATGTCGGCGGCGGTGCTGAAGCGTGAAAAATGCGCGAGCGTCATGATCTGGGGCGCGGCCAGGTCGATCTCGCGGGCCCAGTAACGATCGAGCGCCTCACGCGGCCGCTGCCAGATGCCTTCGGTGGTTTCGCGCTGATCATGGCGCGCCACCTGTGCGGCAGGCGACATGGCCACAAAGAAACGCGTGTCGAAGCGCTTGTTCATGAGCGTGGCCATCCGAGGTGTGATCCAGCGCGACCACGGAATCAGCTGACTGATCTCGAGTTGCAGATCGAACGATTCAAGCAGCTCGAGAAAATTGAAGCCCTCACGCGCCTGACGCCCGACGCGTTCGGCCAGCTCGCCACTGATGCCGCGCGCAAACAGCACGCCACATTCCTCGAAAGTTTCTCGACAGGCGGCTACAAAATATCCGGCTGCGTGGTGCGGCTCGATGTCGACATCGGCCAGTGCGCGATGCAGCGTATCGGTGTCGGTATCGAGCCGCGCGATGAGCGCCTCCTCATGATCGTCGGCGTCCACCTTGCCCCCGGGAAACACGTAGGCGCCACCCAGCACATCGGAGTTGCCATGGCGGCGCAGCATGAACACCTCGGGTCCGCGGTCGCTGTCGCGCAACAACATCACGCTGGCGGCCGGGCGGGGCGGGGTGGTGACTTCGCTTTCGTTCAGTTGCAGGGCCATGGCGCGTTCCTGTGGATGCCCGGGGGCATCCGCTTGAGTATCAACGTGAATCGGCGTCGGGCTGACGGGCCTTTGCGGCGCGCCGTCCCCAGGACCATACGTAATTCAGACCCGAGGCAAAGATGGTGAAGGCGAGCGCAGCGTAGGCGGGTTCGAGCCCGGCGGTGATTTCGATGATACCGGCGGCGTCGACCAGAACGCCGGTCAGGACCGCAAATTCGAGCGCGGTGTTGAGCTTGGAGAGGCGCGTGGGCGCCATTTCGTATTCATGAATCAGAAAGTGAAACGCGATCGCGCCGAATACGATGACGACATCGCGCGCGATCACTGCCGCAGCCAGCCAGCCTGGCAGCAGCCCCTCGGCTGCGAGCATCAGCGTCACGGTGAGCATGGTGAGCTTGTCAGCCAGCGGATCAGCGATGGCTCCAAAACGGGTGCGCTGGTTCCAGCGCCGGGCGAGAAAGCCGTCGATGAGATCGCCCGCAGCACACAGAACGAACAGCAGCAGCGCCATCCCGAAGGCGCGCGTGGCGAGCATGTAGGCAATGACCGGAATCAGCAGCGCCCGCGCAATGGTGATGATGTTGGGCAGCGTGAGCAGCCGCGGATTCATTTCCGATGCTGTCCCGACATGAATTCCGACAAGGCGCGGCCGGTATGGGAGGCTGCGTTGGCTGTCAGTTGTTCGGGTGGCCCGCTCTCGACGATGCGGCCGCCCCCCGACCCACCCTCGGGGCCCAGGTCGACGATCCAGTCGGCCTCCGCCCAAATGTCGAGGTTGTGTTCGACCACCACCAGCGTGTTGCCGGCATCGACCAGACGATGCAGCACACGGATCAGCTTCTCCACGTCTGCCATGTGCAAGCCCACGGTCGGCTCATCGAGTACATAGAGGGTGTGGGGACCAGCAGGCAGCGGCGTACCTTTCTCGAGCGCGCGTGCCCGCGCCTTGGCGATGCGCGGATCATCGACATCGGTGAGGGTACGCACCTTGGCGAGTTCGGTGACCAGTTTGATTCGCTGCGATTCGCCGCCCGACAACGTGGGGCTGGGCTGGCCGAGTGTGAGGTAGCCCAGACCCACGTCCTGCAGCAGTTGCAGCGGATGAGCAACTGAAGGGTGTGCCGCAAACCAGGGCAGGGCCTCGTCAACGCTCATCGACAGCACATCGCCAATCGAGGCATCGCGAAGCCGGATCGACAGGGTCTCGGGGTTGAAGCGCCGTCCCCCGCAGGCATCGCACAGCACTTTCACATCAGGCAGGAAGCTCATCTCGATGGTCTGTACGCCCTGACCCTCGCAGGCCGGACAGCGGCCGCTGCCGGTATTGAAGCTGAAGCGTGACGCAGTAAATCCGCGCAGTCGCGCCTCGGCGCTATCGGCAAACAGTCGCCGGATCGTGTCCCAGAATCCGATATAGGTGGCCGGACAGGATCGGGGCGTTTTGCCGATCGGTGTTTGATCGACCTCAAGCACGCGGCTGATGGGCTGCCAACCTTCAAGCGCATCCAGGCCAGCAAGCTTGGGCGCTGATTTTCGCGCGTTGCGCGCCCGCACCTGCGCGGCCACATTGCCAAGCAGCACCTCGCGCGCGACCGTGGATTTGCCCGACCCCGATACACCGGTGATCACGCTCAGCCGGCCGAGCGGCAGACGCACATCGACATGACGCAGGTTGTGACGGTGGGCCCCGCGCAGGGTGAGCCAGCCAGAGGGATCGCGCTCGCCCACCGCGCGGCGGGGCGATAGCGGGTGAGCGAGCGGGTGCGACAGATAGCGACCGGTGAGGCTGTCGGGCGATGCCGCGAGCGCAGCATGATTGCCGGCTGCGATCACCCGGCCCCCCAGGCGCCCGGCCCCGGGGCCGATGTCGATCACATGGTCGGCGCGACGGATGGTGTCTTCGTCGTGCTCCACCACGAGCAGGGTGTTCCCCTTGGCGCGGAGCACCTGCAGCGTGTCGAGCAGCACCCGGTTGTCCCGAGGATGAAGGCCGATGGTGGGTTCATCGAGCACATAGCACACGCCCTGCAGATTGGAGCCAAGTTGGGCGGCCAACCGGATGCGTTGCGCTTCCCCGCCCGATAGCGTGGGCGCGGCGCGGTCGAGCGCCAGATAGCCCAGCCCTACATCGGAAAGAAAATCGAGGCGCGAGCGAATCTCGGTGAGTACGTCGCGTGCGATCTCGGCAGCGCGGCCGGAGAACTCCACCTGCCGCAGCCAGCGTGAGCAGTCGCCGACCGGCATTGCGGTCAGTTCGGCAATCGACATTCCGGCAAGCTTCACCGCGAGCGCGGTGGCATTGAGGCGTTGGCCCCCGCAGCGAACGCAGGGTTCCTCGCCAGGGCTGTCGTCGGCGCCGTCTGAGGCCTCCGCATTGTCGTCGCGGGTCGCAGCTGCCCGGGCCTCGGCCGCAAGCTGGTCAGCCAGCTTCTCGGCGAGTGCCCCCACCGACTCGGTGCTGGTGTCCTCGCCCGAGCGGTGACGTTCATCGACTTGTGGCACATAAGGCAACTTGATGCCGGTGCCGATGCATGCGGCGCACCAGCCGATTCGCGAGTTGAAGGAAAACAGTCTTGGGTCGGGCTCGGCAAAGCTCGCCGCGCATGAGGGACAGGCGCGTCGCGTGGAAAAGAGCCTGGGCTTCACGAGCGCCGCCTCGCGCTCGAACGCGGCGGGGTCATCGGCCAAGTGGGCGGCCTCCAGCGCCTCGAGCGAGTCGATCACCATCACCCGGCCCTTGCCCAGATCGAGCGCGGTAGCAAGGGCGTCGCGAAGCTGCGCTTCATTGCGGGGATCGACCTGTAGCGAGGCCACCGGCAGTTCGATGTCATGCTCGATGAAACGGTCGATGCGCGGGAAACCGCGGGTGGGCAGGAATCGGCCATCGACCCGCAGATGGGTGTAGCCGCGCGCGCCTGCCCATTTCGCCAGATCGGTGTAGACGCCTTTTCTGGCGACCACCAGCGGTGCGAGCAGGCCGATGTGGCGACCTCTTAGCTCGGTCATGAGGCGCGCAAGGATGGCGTCGGCCGATTGCGGCTCAATGCTCACGCCGCAATCCGGACAATGCTGGATGCCCAGCTTCACATAGAGCAGCCGCAGGAAATGATAGATCTCGGTGAGCGTGGCCACCGTGCTCTTGCGGCCACCGCGGCTGGTGCGCTGCTCGATCGCCACAGTGGGTGGGATGCCGTAGAGCGCATCCACATCGGGTCGGGTGGCGGGTTGCACAAACTGTCGGGCGTAGGCGTTGAGCGACTCGAGGTAACGACGCTGGCCCTCGCCGAAAATCACATCGAACGCCAGCGTGGATTTGCCCGAGCCCGACACGCCAGTGATCACGGTCAGCTGGTCGCGCGGAATCTCGACGTCGATGTTCTTCAGGTTGTGCTCGCGTGCGTGGTGCACCAGGATTGAATGCCGGCCACGCTCGCGAAGCGCGCTTTGCAGCGGCAAGCCCTCGGCGGCAAAGCCCGACGCGTTGGCGGGTTCGGCTGCCAGCAGCGGCCGTGGCGCGTCGGCCGATGCCGTGTCGGAGCCGCTCAGCCGCTGCAACTGCAGGAGATAGTCGGCAAGCGCCCGCCCGGTGGCTGACCCGGCATGCTGCGCAAGCGCTTCCGGTGAGCATGCGGCCACCAGGCGACCACCGCGTTCGCCACCATCCGGGCCCAGATCGATGACCCAGTCGGCGGCGCGCACTACGTCGAGGTTGTGCTCGATCACCAGCAGGGAATGGCCAGCGAGCAGCAGCTTGCGAAGCGCTCGCAACAGTCGCGCGACATCATCGAAATGAAGCCCGGTCGTGGGCTCATCGAACATGAACAGCGTGCCGCGACGGCCCGAACGCGCTGCGCGCCAGCCCGGCGACGCAGGTTCAGTGAGCCCCTGGCTTGCTGCCTCGGCGAGGTAGCCCGCAAGTTTCAGGCGTTGCGCTTCGCCCCCCGACAGCGTGGGCACCGGCTGACCCAGCCGCAGATAATCGAGTCCGACATCGGATAGCGGCTGCAATCGGGACCGCACCTCCGAGTCGTCGGCAAAAAATGCGAGTGCCTCGGTCACTGTCATGTCCAGAATATCGGCCGCCGATGCCGCGGCAAACGGTGAGCCGTCCGCGCGGCGCGCGCTGGTTGCGCCGCTGATCCGAACCTCCAGCGTTTCGCTCCGGAAGCGTTTGCCGTCGCAGTCTGCGCAGCGCAAATACACGTCGGACAGAAACTGCATCTCCACATGCTCGAAGCCGTTGCCGCCGCAGGCCGGGCAGCGGCCGTCGCCGGAGTTGAAGCTGAAGGTGCCCGGTGTGTAGTGGCGTTCGCGCGCAAGTGGCGCACCGGCCAGGCGTTTTCGAATAGGATCGTAGGCGCCCACATAACTGACCGGGCTCGAACGGGCGGTCTTGCCGATCGGCGACTGGTCGACAAACACCACATCGGCAATCCAGTCGTCGCCCAGCAGACGGTCGAAGGCACCAGGCGCTTCGGTGGCCTTGCCCTTGGCTTTCATCAGCGCGGGCAGCAGCACGTTCTGCATCAGCGTGGATTTGCCGCTGCCCGATACGCCGGTGATACATACGAAGCGTTCGAGCGGAATGCTGACATCGATGCCGCGCAGATTGTGTTCGCGCGCGCCCTCGATGATGAGCTTGGGCGTGCCATCGGCCACCGGCATGGTGCGGCCGGTGACCACTTGCCGCCGGCCCGCGAGGTAGTCGCCCGTTAGCGTGTTGGCGGTGCGGAGCTTCGCGGGTGGACCATTGAAGACGATGGTGCCGCCGCGCTCGCCCGGGCCGGGGCCGATATCGATGATGCGATCGGCGGCGAACATGACCGCCGGATCATGCTCGACCACCACCAGTGAGTTGCCCGCGTCACGCAGGCGGCTCATGACCGCATTCACGCGGTCCATGTCGCGCGGATGGAGCCCGATCGAGGGTTCGTCGAGCACGAACAGTGTGTTGACAAGCGAGGTGCCGAGCGCGGTCGTGAGGTTGATGCGTTGCACCTCGCCGCCCGAGAGCGTGCGCGACTGGCGGTCGAGCGTCAGGTAGCCCAGCCCGACGTCGCACAGATAGGCAAGCCGCGCCCGGATCTCGATCAGCAGTTGGGCAAGGGCCTCCTCGCGCGCGTCGGCGCCGCTGCGTGAAAGGCGGGTCTGCGCAGCGACGCCGTCGAAGAACTCGCGAATCCGTTCAATGGGCAGGAGCATCAGGTCGTGCAGCGAGAGACCTGGCATGCGGGCCAGCAACTCGGCAGACCAGTCGACCCCCACCGGCCGAAAACGCTGCCAGGCGCCCCGGTCATCGCGAGCCTCGAGCGCGCGATCGGCGAGCACCTGATCGCCCACCCGCCACCAGAGCGCTTCGGGTTTGAGGCGTGCGCCCTGGCAGACCTTGCAGGCGGTGTAGGAGCGATATTTGGAGAGCAGCACCCGGATGTGCATCTTGTAGGACTTGCTCTCCAGCCATTCGAAGAAGCGGTTGATGCCATACCACTGCTTCTGCCAGTTGCCGGTCCAGTCGTCGCCCCCGTCAATCACCCAGCGCTTGTGTTCGGCGGACAGGTCGCGCCATCGCCGGTCTAACGGAACCCCTGCGCGCGGCGCGAACCTCGCCAGGTCGCGCTGACAATCCTTGAAGCTTTCGGTCTGCCAGGGCCGTACCGCGCCGTCGGCGAGCGTGCGGCTTTCGTCGGGGATGACCAGGCCAAGATCGATCCCGATCACCCGGCCAAAGCCGCGACAGGTCTCGCACGCGCCGAGCGGCGAGTTGAATGAGAACAGGCTGGGCAGAGGCTCTGAATAGCTGATGTCGCAGTCGGCGCAGTGGAGGCCGCTGCTGTAGCGCCAGACCGCAGCGTCGTTGCCCGAATCATCGAGCGCGTGGACCGACAGCCGCCCCTGGCCCTGACGCATGGCCGCCTCGATGGCCTCGCCCAGTCGGCTCCGTTCGACGGTGCTCGCGCGAAACCGGTCTTGCACCACCCAAAGTACGGTACGGCTGCTGTCATCGCGCGCGGGACTGCGGTGGTGGACGCGGGTATAGCCCTGGGCCTGCAGATGCTGCTCGACTTCGGCCTCGGTGAAGTTCGACGGCACCCTCACTTCGAAGCAGACCAGAAGCCGCGGGTCGCCGGCCTCGGTGGCTCGCCTGATCACGCTGTCCACGACATCGGCGGCGCTGTCGCGCTGCACCGTCTGACCGCAGCAGCGGCAGTGCAGCCGTGCCGTGCGCGCCAGCAAAAGCTTCAGGTGATCGTTGATCTCGGTCATGGTGCCGACCGTGGAGCGCGACGTGCGCACCGGATTGGTCTGATCAATGGCGATCGCAGGCGGCACCCCCTCGATCCGGTCGACCTGCGGCTTGTCCATGCGGTCGAGGAACTGGCGCGCGTAGGCCGAGAAGGTCTCGACGTAGCGGCGCTGACCCTCGGCATAGAGCGTATCGAACACCAGCGAGGATTTGCCGGAGCCCGATACGCCAGTGACCACGACCAGTTCACCGGTCGGGATGTCGAGGTCGATGTTCTTGAGATT
>RFXC01000401.1 GCA_009921765.1 Betaproteobacteria bacterium
AACCGCGACGGGGTGGTCGATTCCAGCGATCCTGCCTTCCGCGAGCTGCTTCTGTGGCAGGATTCGAACGGCGACGGCGTCAGTTCGGCGGGCGAACTCAAGCCACTCTCCGAGGCGTCGATCACTTCGTTGGGGACGAAACCTGCGGTGGCGCCGCGCGCCGACCAGGGCAATATCGTCGGGCTGGTGTCAGACTACTCAAGGGCAGATGGTGCAACGGGCGAATTGGCAGATGTCTGGTTACTTTCCTCGGCTGCCGGCAGCGGCGACGTGGCGGGTAGCCTGCTCGATGCGCTTGAACGCTACGGCGAGCAGGCTGACGATCCACCGGCCGCGGCACAGGCTGGCGCCGCTGGCTCAGCGGTTGACAGCACGGCTGATGCGATGGTTGCCGCGCTTGCCAGCTTCCGGGCAGATGCCTCGCTCACTGATGCAGCGTCCAGGCTTGGGATTGACGCAGCGCTTGCGCCTGATGATCCAGCCAAGCGCGCGACAGCCGACCCGACCAAGCCGGCCACGTCCGATCCGCTTGCAGGATTGCCACTCAACGGTCGAAGTTGACGCTTGCCTGACACTCACCGAGGGACGGTTCTGACATGAGCAGTGCCCATCCCTCGGTGCATTGCCTGGTGGCGGTCGCCCGTCACTATGGGCTGGGTGCGTCGGCCGACTCGCTCTGTGAAGAGCACGGCATCTACAGCGACGCGCCGACCATCCCTCAGCTGATCGCCATGGCCAGGGGGCTTGCGATGCGCGCGCAGGCGCGTCGGCTCAACTGGCGGGAACTTGCCAAACTGGACGGGGTTTTTCCCCTGATCGCCAAGCTGCAGGACGGCACGGCATGCCTGATTGCTGGCGTCACGCGCGAGTCTGACGGCGATCGCGTGGCGGTGATCGAGCCACGTTCGCCGGGCGTCAGAAAGCTTGGTCAACACGAATTTGAGGCGATCTGGACGGGCGAGACCATCTTTCTCAAGCCCGAACGCGTCAACACTGATACGCCAGAGCCCTTCGGCATGCGCTGGTTCCTGCCCGAAATCCTCAGGCAGCGTTCAGCGTTTCGGGACATTGCCATTGCCACCCTGGCGCTCAGTGCCGTGGGGTTGGCCACGCCCGTGTTCACCCAGCTGGTCATCGACAAGGTGCTGGTTCACCAGAACATGTCAACGCTGGTGGTTCTCACCATTGGCGTGGTGCTGGCCATTATTTTTGAAACCGGCTTCACCTATTTGCGCAGTTGGCTTTTGCTGGCAGCCACGCAAAAAATCGATCTGCGCCTTGCGCGCCAAACCTTCGCAAAGCTGCTTGCGCTGCCAGTGGATTATTTCGAGCGGCGGGCTGCAGGCATGGTCACCCGCTATGTGCAGCAGACTCAGACCATTCGAAATTTCCTCACCGGATCGCTTTTCTTCACCGCGCTCGAGTCGGTGATGTTCTTTATTTTTCTTCCGGTGCTGCTTGCGTATTCGCCCGCGCTCACCGCGATTGTGGTGGCGCTGGCCGTGCTCATGGCCATCACCGTGCTGGCCCTGATCGGGCCATTTCGCAGGCGGCTCGCGAAGGTGGCGGCTTCAGAGAGCATCCGGCAGGGCATGCTGGTGGAAACCATTCACGGCATGCGGACGGTGAAGGCTCTTGCGATTGAGCCTGCGCAGCGTCGCAAATGGGACGACCGCAGCGCCGAGGTGGTTGACCTCACGGTTGACGTGATGAAGATCTCGGTCATTGCCCAGTCGCTTACACAGTTTTTGCAGCGGCTGATGAGTGTTGCCATCATCGGCTTTGGTGCCTGGCTGGTGTTTGAGCGCGAGATTTCGGTGGGTGTGCTCATTGCGTTTCAGATGCTCTCTGGCCGGGTGACCGGGCCGCTGGTGCAAATCGTGGGGCTGGTGCACGAGTATCAGCAGGTGGTGGTCTCCGCCGCCATGCTTGGCGATGTCATGAATCATCCGTCCGAGCAACGCACGACTGCTGGGCTGCGTCCCCCCATCTCTGGCGCAGTGTCGGTTGACTCGGTTGTGTTTCGCTACCCCGGATCAACCGTTGCTGCGCTCGATCGCGTGTCGCTGGACATCCGAGCGGGCGAGGTGATCGGGGTGGTGGGCAAGAGCGGTTCAGGCAAGAGCACGCTTGCCAAGATGCTGCAAAGCCTCCACGTGCCGCAGGAGGGGGTCATTCGGGTAGACGGTGTTGATCTGCGGGAGATTGATCTGCCGTGGTTGCGTCGAAATGTGGGCGTGGTGCTGCAAGACAACTTTATGTTCCGCGGCACCATCCGCGAAAACATTGCCATTGCGCGGCCCAATGCGTCGCTCGAGGAAGTGGTGCTCGCCGCCCGCGCTGCGGGGGCAGACGAATTCATCGAGCGGCTCCAGCAGGGCTATGACACGCTTCTCGAGGAAAACGCCTCCAACCTGTCCGGGGGGCAGCGACAGCGGCTTGCCATTGCGCGCGCGCTGCTGCTGAAACCCCGGGTGCTGATTTTTGATGAAGCCACCAGCGCGCTCGACCCGGAGAGCGAGGCGATCGTGATGCGCAATCTGTCCAAGATAGCGGCCAACCGCACGGTCATTCTGATCAGCCACCGCTTGTCCACGCTGGTTCGCTCCGACCGCAT
>RFXC01000402.1 GCA_009921765.1 Betaproteobacteria bacterium
ATACCATTTAAATAGTAACTTAACATTACAATTATATTCTTTGATAACCAAATCATAAAATATATAAAGCATAAGTGCACCTAGATATACTTTTATAAAAAGGGGAAAATTATTATTGTCAATTAAAATACTAAAAAGTCCGAAACATAATAATACCAAAAATATTTTAATTAAAAAGGGATTGATAGTGTGTCTTTTATAGAGATATGGGAAAAACAATAAAACAATACAATAACTTACATAAAACTCAAATGGTTCCTTAAAAAAAACGTACGTATTTATAAATAATGTACAATAGATTAAGAAAATATTACGTTTGTTTTTTAAAAGTGATATACTCGATGCCATTAAATAAAATTTGTCATTTTAAAACGTGTGAAAATGAATTTATAAAATTTAACTTTGAATAATCATTTACTGCTAAAGCATTTAAACGTTTTTTATAAGAAGTGTCTGGGCGATTAAGCAATGGCAATGCGTTCCATAAATAACCACAATTATTATTAATAACATAACTAGAATAATCTCCTATATTAGGCGTAATAATAATGCCTAAACCACATGCGAGATATTCCGCAAATTTAATTGGTGATGCTACTTTATTAGTTACACTTTCTTCACGTAATAGTAAACCATAATCACCACACATTAATAAATTTGGTATTTCTTGTTCTGAAACACAAAACTGATTAACTTGATTTGGATAAGCGTGCATTAAACTTAATATGAAGGGATTTGAATTTCCTAAAAATAGAAATTTATTGTTAATTGAAATTTTTAATAAAGCCGTAATAGCTGTATTTAATATGTTAAATGATTGCCATTTAGCATTTGAACCTGAATAAATAAATACAATATCCTTTGATGAATATCCCATGTTTTTTCGATTGGCTTCTATGGTATCTTTCTTTAAGTTGAGTGATGTATAAAATGAATTTAATGTACATGGTATTATAACATGATCATTTGAACTATATGAAAAAGCTTCTTTCCAATAATCAATTAAAGCATTTGAAATAGAAATACGTTTATGACTTTTTATAACCGCTGATTTTTCCCAATTATTAATTTTTTTTAAAAGATACTTGCTCGTTACAACATTATACTCATTCCATTCGGCTGTAATAGCGCCTCTTCCATCATATATTATTTTTGTATAGTTACGCGAAGCGTATTGAGCAATTAAAGTAGCTAAAACACTTCTGGATATAATTACTTTAGGTTTAATAAATAGAAATAAAAAAAAACATATTATAACATTTAATTGCCATAATACTACATATGGAATCATAGGAATAACCCATGCATCGGGTAATTGTTGATGAATTATTTTCTTTGATTTAAAATAATTACGAAGTGAAACAATTGCAAATAAAGTAATAGGTTTTTTTAAATTGGAATTTATAAATTTAACAACATCCACAACTTGGCTTGAATAAATTGGTGATGGAGAATCATTATATGTTACATATAAGTTCATATATTAGAAATAATATGCAAAACACGTTCTGTAGAAAATCCATCCCATTTATCTGGAATTAACCCGTTTTTATAAGAGCCTGATTCAATCTGATTAATATAAAACATTATAATGTTAAAATCAAATGGAATGAGTGTATTAGTTCCTACTTCAATTGTAACTGGTCGCTCGGTATTTGATCGAAGTGTTAAACACGGTTTTTTACAAAATGTAGATTCTTCTTGAATACCACCACTGTCTGTAATTACTAAAGCGCACTCTTTAATAAGTTTTTGAAAAGAAAAATAATCTAAAGGCTCTGTACAAATTATATTTTTATTTTCTGAAATTAATGTATATAAGTTAAAATCAGTGATTTTATTTAGCGTTCTTGGATGTATAGGAAAAACTACTTTATACTTATGCGATAAATGATTTAAAATGTTGGTTAATTTTAAGAGTCCTTCTTTGTTATCGACAGTTGCAGGCCGATGCATGGTTACTAATATAAAAGGTAAAGATGTAATATTAAGCTGTTGTAATATGTTAGAAGCATCGATTTTATGAGAATAATGAAGCATTGTATCAATCATTGTATTACCAACAAAATATAATTTTTTGGATGAAACACCTTCTTTAATAAGATTGTTATATCCGCTTTGTTCGGAAATAAAACATAAATCGCTTAGTTCATCCGTTTTAATTCTATTATACTCTTCGGGCATGTCGTTGTCAAAACTTCTTAAACCGGACTCTAAATGCGCTAACTTTATATTATTTTTTTTAGCATACAAAGCCCCTGCTAGTGTTGAATTAACATCACCTGGAACTAACATTAAATCAGGTTTTCCAATGTTTGATACTAAATCTGTGAGCTTATTGATAATTTCATCAATTTGGTCATTAGATGATTTTGATGTTATATTTAAAAAGTAATCAGGGTGCACATTTAATTGATTAAAAAACACATCGGCCATTTGCTCACTATAGTGTTGACCCGTATGCACAATTGATATTTTTATATGGGGATACTTACGATTAGATATCTCTTTAAAACGTGTAATTTTAATAAAGTTTGGTCGGGTACCAACCAAAATAAGAAGATTCATTTTTTTGAAATACTATTAATAAAATATATAAAATGCATGTTT
>RFXC01000403.1 GCA_009921765.1 Betaproteobacteria bacterium
ATCCTCGTAAGCAACGATGACGGTTATCGGGCGTCGGGCATCATCGCCCTGCGCGCCGCACTCACGGGCCTCGCCGAGCTCACGGTGGTGGCGCCCGAGCGCAATCACAGCGGTGCGAGCAATGCGCTCACCCTCGAGCAGCCGCTGCGCGTCACCGAGTTCGAACAGAACGCCTACTTCGTCTCGGGCACGCCGACCGACTGCGTACACCTCGCGATCTCCGGACTCTTCGATTTCGATCACGACATGGTGGTCTCGGGCATCAACAACGGCGAGAACCTCGGCGACGATGCGCTTTACTCGGGCACCATCGCAGCGGCCATCGAGGGTCGTTTTCTCGGACTGCCCACGGTCGCTTTTTCATTGCGTCGTCCCGAGCATGGCGAGATGGATTACAGCGCCGCGGCCAAAGTGGCGCGGCTGATCGTCGAGCGTCTGCTCGAGCGACCGCTCGAGCGCACCATGATCCTCAATGTAAACGTACCGCATCGACCCTTCGGTGAACTGCGCGGTTTCAAGACCACGCGGCTCGGGCATCGGCACCGTGCCGAGCGTGCGGTAAAGGCCATGGATCCGCGCGGCCGCGTGGTCTACTGGGTCGGTATGGCGGGCGAGGGTCAGGACGATGGTCCCGGTACCGACTTCAATGCCGTTGCCGAGGGTTTTGTGTCGGTGACGCCGCTGCAGGTCGATCTCACGCGCCACGCGGCGCTCGATACCGTGCGCGACTGGCTGCAGGGCATTGGCGAATGAATTTTGGCGAATGATGGATCAGCGTCTCAATGGCATCGGCATGACCTCGGCGCGCACGCGCGAGCGTCTGCTGCAACGTCTTACGGAACAGGGCGTGAGGAATCCGGCGGTGCTTGACCGCATTCGCAACATTCCACGGCATATCTTTGTCGATGAGGCGCTCGCGAGTCGGGCCTACGAAGACACTGCGTTGCCGATCGGCTTCGGGCAGACCATTTCGCAACCCTATATCGTGGCACGCATGACCGAGGCGCTGCTCGAGGCGGGTCCGCTCAGCAATGTACTCGAGGTCGGCACCGGCTGCGGTTACCAGACCGCAGTGCTCGCGGGCTTGGTGACGCGCATCTGCACCATCGAGCGCATCGAGCCGCTGCTGCTGCGGGCCAAGGCTCGGCTCAAAGAATTGGGTGTCAAAAACGTGCGTTTCCGTCATGGCGACGGCTACGAGGGCTGGAAGGCGCAGGGGCCCTACGACGGTATTCTGGTGGCGGCCGCGCCGCTGACGGTGCCCGAGACCCTGACGCAGCAGCTCGCGATTGGCGGGCGACTCGTGATGCCAGTGGGCGGCGACAAGCAGGAACTCATTCGGATCACGCGGCGCGAGCAGGGTTTTGAGCAGGAGCGACTCGGCGCGGTGTCATTCGTGCCGCTGCAGGCGGGGCTGATCGGCGCAACCTGAAGTGCGCAGCCTGCAGTGCGCCGAGATCGATTCAGCGCGGGAACAGGATGGCGACTACGCGTCGGCCATCGCCTACCAGCACGTTGTAGGTACGACAGGCAGCGCCGAGTTCCATGACCTCGATGCCGATACCGCGTTCGAGAAACCAGCGCCGCTGCGCGGCGGGCAAAAATGTCTGGCCGCCCGCCCAGCCGATGACCACCACTTCAGGCTGATCGGCAAAAACGGGCACGAGATCGGCCTCGGCCAGCTCGGCGGGTTGTTGCGGCACGAGATCGGTATGCAGTTGCGTCGCGCTCAGCACGACGGACGAGGTGATCTCACGATCGCCGATGCGCAACTTGCCCGCCGCGTAACCGCGGATGAGCAGTCGGGTGTCACTCGGCGTCACTGTCAGGCGCATGCTCCGATAACATACGCGATGTGCGCGAACTCGTGCTCGTCCTCCCGGATTTTTTTCTGCATGCAGCCACAGCGCCGCAGGCGCAGTCGTCCTCGCCGGTGACGACGCTGCGCTTTGCGCCGCCGCGCCCCTTGCGCGGTGACTGGCGCGGCATGCTCGCTCGTGGTGTGGGGCGCGCGGATCTCGCGCTCGTCGATGCGGCGAGCGTCATCGCCGCAGCGAACGCGATCCCTGCAGCGAATGCCATCTCTACAGCGAACGTCCTTCATGCGGCCGCGCCAAGCGAGGCCTGGCTCGCGACGCCTCTGCATCTGCTGGCAGGCCTCAAAACTTTGCACTTTCCGGCGAACGGCATTTTGTGCTTGCCACCGTCCGAAGCGCAGGAACTCGCGGAATCTTTTGCCAAGGTGTTCGGTGCCGATCAGCTTGCGTTGCAGCCTGCCGGTTCGGCGGGATTCGTGTTGAGTGGTTGCAGCGCGCCAGGAGCGGAAACCGTTGATCCCGGGCGACTCATCGGCGAGGGTATCGAGAGCGCGCTGCCAAGCGGCGCCGAAAGCGCTGCGCTGCGCGCGCTCGCCAGCGAAATCGAGATGTGGTTGCATGAGCTGCCGCTCAATCGGCGCCGCGAGCTGCGGGGGGAGCCGCGGGTCAGTACGCTTTGGTTGTGGGGCGCGCGAGCCCTGAGTTTTACGGCCAGCGCCCACTGCGGCGCGGAAAATTCTGCATGCCGGAACTTGTGCCATGC
>RFXC01000404.1 GCA_009921765.1 Betaproteobacteria bacterium
TCCGACGCAAGCCCTGAAACCCGTGCGATCTACGCGTCGCTTCGCCGGCTATGCGGCGTTCCGATGGTGCCGCTCATCTACCGTCATCTGGCGACCATCCCCGGCGCACTCGAATGGGCCTGGTCGCTCTTGGGGCCAGCCCTGCGCGCTGGTCAGCTTCAGGACTCGGCCTGGGCGATGAGTCGGACGATGCAAATCGAGCCGGTGGTAAAGCTTCAGGTTGAGGCCTTGCGAGCACTGGGTGTTAGTGCAGCAGACCTCGCGGAACTTCACAAACTGCTGGCGGCCTACAACCGCAGCAACCCGGTGAACCTGCTCGGCTTGCGATGCCTCGCCTTGATGGCTTCAGACAAGCATGATGCGCAGGCCGGGCGCCCGATGCTGGCCGATCACGTTCCGGTATGGCAGCCGCCTGAGCCGGTCCGCGACCTGTTGCCGATGGTGAAGCCCGCCGACATTCAGGGCGACGCACTCGCCCTGATGCATGTGCTCAACGATCGCAGCGACCCTTCAAAAAGCTCGCCGATCTGGCCCAGCTTGTACCGCCACTTCGCGGCCCGCCCGGCCTTGCTCGCCTTGTCGGCGCTCGTGGTGCCACCCGCTTTCAATGCCATCGACGCAGCCGCTGACGCTGTCAGGCTCGACGCGGGCGAACGGGCCAACACACTCGCAGGCCTGATCGACATCACGCAAGGTCTACCAAGCCCGACAGGCGATCACCGGCTTGCCATCATCCGCGCAATCGATCTCTTCACCGAACGGCTGCCCGAGTTGATCGCGATCGGAGCGCTGCTCGAGCGTAGTTTTCCTCCGCTCAAGGTCAATGTATGAACGAAATTCGATGCGGTGACGGTTGACATTTACGAATGACGGGTATGACTGGCCTTCCGCAAAGCGGGACAGGGTAGGCCCTCGCCTCCTGAAGTCGCCAAACTCGGCTACCACCCTGCTGACGGACGCTCCAAGGCCTTGAACAGGCGCAGGGTCAAGTCCCCCTGGCTGGAGCGCAGGGTCAGGTCACCGGACTGCAGGCGCTCAGGCAAGACCCGCAGCGCAAGCCGATCAGCAAGCTGGATCAGTTCAATGCCCTCGGGCAAGGCAGCCAGTGCAGCCGGGTCAGCCGCACGGATCCATCGCTGCACCGTCAACGGCAACTCGATCCAGGCCTCACCCACACCGCTGCGCAGTTCGATGTGCACCAAACCTGCCCGTGGGCCGTCAGGCGCCTGCATGACGGTGACCTGGTACGGGGCCTGAGGCACCTTGAGAATAGGCGCCCGCACAACGGCACCGGGCGAATCAAGTCCGTACCGGGTGGGGTCTGTGACCAAAATCGTGCTGGAGCCCTTATAAACGGTCACGCCGGCGGGGATGTTCACCGCAGCCACGTTGTCGAGGTCGGGTACCGCGCCGCCCGCCCAGTTGGCTGGATCGAACCAATTTCCGCTGCTACCGCCAACCCAGTCCACCTGTGGCAAACGCGTGATGCTGGCCGTCGGACTGGCACCGGCGGAGCCAATCGTGTAATTGACTGCATCGCTACCTTCCAAACTGACGCCGCTGACGCTTACCGGCTTGTTGACACCCGCATTTTTATCTGCAAAGTTGCCAACAGCAGACACCCTCACGGCGTCGCCTGATAAACGGTTGTCGGTGGCGCTGACGCTGACCGATGTGTTGCCGTCATATACCTTGCCAGCCGCCGAAAACGTGAGGTTCAGCGGCGCCGGAGTGACCTTCAACGAGCCCGTCAAAGTCACGGTGTTGCTGTAGTTGCTGCTGGTGCTGCTGATCTGTTTGGTAGCCAGTTGATAGCCGCCCGCCCGGAGTTGACCTGCCCCGCTGAGCACCGGAGAAGACACGCCCAGCGTCAGCGCAGTGAGACCACCAGCCCCATCGTTGAGTGACAACGCGTTGCCGGTGAGGCTGGCGTTGGCGGTCAGGTCAACGATCGTGTTGGTGCTGCCTTTGAGGTACTGCGCAGACCGTACGCTGTAAGTCGGCGTACTGCCATAGAGGGTCGAGGCATTAGCCACCCGGATCAGTAGCTGTTCAGCCGGGACGACGGTGTAGTTTCCCGGGACGTAAGTGATGGCGTAGTTGTCGCTCGCCAGGCCACTGGCGGTCAGCGCCCCTGTGTAGATCCCTGCCAACGCGTTGGAGCCGCCGGGGTTTTGATCGGGTCCGCTGCTGCTGCGCGCAACCGCCAGCGAGCCGCGCAGCACGGCAGGCGATTCGCCGCCGACCCAGCCGGTATAGCTTGCGCCCGCATAGCCTGGGGTATCAGCCTGGATGACAAATCTGGCATCGTCGTTGGGGCGCACGGTCAGCGGCGCCTTGTTGATGACCATCGTGCCATCGACGAAGGTCAGGTTGTAATTGGCCGCACTGCCGCTGGCCGTGGTGACATACGTGCCGGCGTTTTTCTCGGTACGCGCCGAGCGGATCCCAGCCAAGACACGGTCGGTCTCGCCCCCCACCAGCCCGGCGGCCGTAAACCCGCTGACCGTCTGGTTGGAGCCGTTGTAGCTCAGCGTGCCACTGTTGGCCGTCACCGACAGGTTGGCTTTGTCCACC
>RFXC01000405.1 GCA_009921765.1 Betaproteobacteria bacterium
TTCCATCGAGGCCGAGCAGTCGGTGCTGGGCGGTCTGATGATCGACAACGGCGCCATCGACAAGGTCGGCGACATGCTGGTCGAGGCCGATTTCTATCGTGATGACCATCGCCGCATCTGGCGCCACATCCTGCGTCTGCTGGAGCAGAGCCGTCCGGCCGATGTGGTGACGGTGGATGAGTCGATCAAAGGTGGCGAGGATCGTGACCGCACCGGCGGCCTGGCCTATCTGGCCTCGCTGGCGCAGGGCGTGCCCTCGGCCCACAACATCAAGCGCTACGCCGAGATCGTGCGCGAGCGCTCGATCATGCGTCGGCTGGTGGATGTCGGCACGGCGATTGCCGATTCGGCCTTCAATCCCGGCGGCAAGGAATACCAGCAACTGCTGGACGAGGCCGAATCGAAGGTGATGGAGATCTCCGAGATCGGCGCCCGCAGCCGGGTTGGCTTTCAGGCCATCAATGATGTGGTGACCCAGGTCATGGAGCGGGTGGAGGAGCTCTACCACCGCGAGAACCCCTCGGACATCACCGGCATTCCCACCGGCTATGGCGATCTCGATTCGCGTACCTCCGGATTGCAGGAAGGCGATCTGGTGATCGTGGCCGGACGTCCGTCCATGGGTAAAACGGCTTTCGCGCTCAACATGGCCGAGCATGTGGCGGTGAACGAAGGTCTGCCGGTGGCGGTGTTCTCGATGGAAATGGCCAGCAATCAGCTGGCGCTGCGCATGCTGGGTTCGATCGGCCGCCTGGATCAGCATCGGCTGCGCACCGGTCGTCTTACCGACGAGGACTGGAACAAGCTCAGCAACGCCGTGGGCAAGCTGCATGGTGCACCGCTGCATATCGACGAGACCCCGGCGCTCAATTCCTTCGAGCTGCGCGCGCGTGCGCGCCGGCTGTATCGCCAGTACGGCAACAAGCTCGGGCTGATCGTGGTCGATTACCTGCAGCTGATGCAGGCCAACAGCAGCGGCGAGAACCGCGCCACCGAGATCTCGGAAATCTCGCGCTCGCTCAAGGGCCTGGCCAAGGAGCTGCATGTGCCGGTGGTGGCGCTGTCGCAGCTCAACCGCGGCCTGGAACAGCGCCCGAACAAGCGTCCGGTGATGTCCGACCTGCGTGAATCCGGCGCCATCGAGCAGGACGCCGACCTGATTCTTTTCATCTACCGCGATGAGGTCTACAACCCGGACTCGCCCGACAAGGGCGTGGCCGAGATCATCATCGGCAAGCAGCGAAACGGCCCGATCGGCACCGTCAAGCTCACCTTCCTCGGCCAGCACACGCGCTTCGAGAGCTATGCCGGGCCGCAGTCCGGTTACGAATAGCGAATTCAAAAAATCGTTTAAAAACAACAGGTTACGTAATATCAGCGGGGGCGGAGCATGGCGGTTTTGATCATCGGTGCGGGCTTGGTGGGTTCACAGATCGCACGCATCCTGGTGCAGGACGGCGAGACGCCGGTGCTGCTCGATCGCGCACCGCAGCCGGCGGCGCTGGGCGAGATCGTCGATCTGTCGAAAGTGAAGCTGATCGAGGGCGACGTACTGCAGCCGTTCTCGCTCGCCCAGGCCATCCGCGATCACAACATCAGCGCCATCGTGCATATGGCCGCCAACCCGATGCTGACCATCGGCGCGCAAAAAGACCCGTATGCCTCGATCCAGCTCAACATCATGGGCACCGCCAATGTGCTGGAAGCGGCGCGTGTGCTGGGCGTCAAGCGGGTGGTGGTGGCCAGCTCCAACGTGCTGAACCATCACATCGAAGGCGGCGAGGGCAAGGGCGATCCGGCACGCGAGGAGGCCTATGCCCGGCCGATCAGCATCTACTCGGCCTGCAAGCAGGCGGTGGAGAACATCGGCCTGAATTACGCGCGCTGGTTCGGCGTGGATTTCGTCGCGGTGCGCTATGGCGCGGTGGCCGGTCCCTGGGGCGGTGCCGGTGGTGGCGGCCCGAGCAATGTGTTTCGCAGCATGCTGCAGGCGGCGCTGCGGGGCGAGGAGGCATTGCTGCCACCCAGTCGCATGGAGTGGGTGTACTCCAAGGATGCCGCCATGGGCACGGTGCTGGCGCTGCGTGCCGGCGCGCTGAGCCAGCGCGTGTTCAACATGACCATGGGACAGCTCAACGGCCCGCAGGAAATGCTGGCCGCCTTGCAAGCGGCGGTGCCGGGAGCGAAGGCGCGCGTCAACAAACCGGCCGACGGATCCCCCGCCATGCAGGACAACCGTTACGCCTCCGATCTCTCGGCAGCGAAGACGCACCTGGGCTTTGTGCCGCAATTCCAGATGCCGGCGGCGGTGGCAGACATGGCGCAGTGGTTGCGCAGCAGGGGCTGAGCGGATTCCTCTGCCTTGATCCTGCCTTGACTTTGTCTTGACTTGACGTACGGTTTTGCGTACGTTTCATGTTTGCGGCACAAACTCAGACAGCGTTGCCAAGGACGGATCCCGATGGAACATCTCACAGCGAGTGAAGCGCGCGCCGGCCTGTACCGGTTGATCGATCAGACCGCGGAATCGCATCAGCCGGTAATGATCGC
>RFXC01000406.1 GCA_009921765.1 Betaproteobacteria bacterium
GTGGCATCACCGGCTTGCCGTTTTCGATCTTCATGCGCTGACGCGCCTGCTCCGCGTCCAGCGGACACAGCCGCTTGAGCGGCTTGCGGGCATAGATGGTGAGTTCGATATTCGGACCATGACCGACGTTCTGATGCGCCACACCACGCGGGATCACCGTCATCTCACCCTCGTTGATGGTGATCGGTCCGGTCTCGGAATTGAGCGTGCGCGAGCCCTGGTACTGAAACGCCCACTCATCCGCGCCCAGGTTGCGATGCCAGCCACCCTGTTCGCGATCGCAATTGGCGACCTCGATGATCAGGTCCTCATTGGCGTACAGCACCAGCGGCATGTAGCCGTTGACCATATCGACGCCGGTGACCACGCCTTCCTTGAAAATTGCATTGAGCGAAATCTTTTCCATCTTGCGGCCGCCCTCGGCGCCGCGCTTGAGCTGGTCTTCATCGCGATCGATGACAAAGCGCTTTTCGATATCGCCCCAGTCATTGATGGACGGACCCCAGTAGGTCACAAACTCCTTGATCGTCTTGCCCATGAAATGCTCCGATCGCTTGCGAGAAATCAGCGCCCGGCGCCGAGCTTGTCAGCCAGCCAGTCCGCCGCCAGATGCAGTGCCGGCAGATGATTGTCGAACTGACAATGCGCCGAACCGCCATCTTCGCCCGTGAAAATCTTCAGCTGCTTGTCGGCCGAGCCGATGACATCAAACATCGCCTTGGCGTCCTCCAGCAGCACCTGCTGATCGTCAGCGCCATGCATCAGCAGATAGGGGCAATGAATACGGGCGCCAAAGTCGGCGACGCGGAACTCGCGCACCTTCTCCATCGCCGCCGGCATGTTGTCGGTGCCGGTGATGTACATCAACTGGAAGAACGGCGTGGCGAGCGTGCCGCCCACGGTGGTGCGACGCACCCATACCGCGTGATAGTCGTAGATCGCACCCCAGGCCACCGCTGCCGCCAGACGCGGCTCGAAGGCGGCGGCGCGCGAAATGTAATACCCACCCAGACTGGATCCGACAATGCCGATGCGCTTGGCATCGACCTCGGGTTGCTGCACCAGCCAGTCGATGGCAGCGCCGACCGGCTTTTCGTAATCGTGTCGCGTCACCAGCCGGCCGTAGCGCAGCGCCTCGCCGATGCCCGGCGTGTCGATGAACAGGGCGTTGATGCCGCGCTCGGCAAAGGCTGCGCGCGCGCGCAGGAACCACAGTTCCTTGGTGGTATCCAGACCGCAAATGAAAATCGCCGTCGGCCGGCGTGCGCTGCTGCCATCCTGCACCGGCAGCCAATAGGCCGGCAGATGACCGCCCTCGAATGGCACCTCGACCCGATCCAGCCGGAACGGTGCGCTGGCACGTGCCTGCTCGAAGCAGCGCAGCACCTCGCCGTAGGAGGCCAGCCGCGCCGGATCGGCCGGTGGAATGAAGTGCTCGGAGATCGTGTGATAGAGGCTGGCGAGAAACCAGTCATCGGCCGCGCTGCGGGCGCTGCCGGCCTGCGTCGCGCGCTGTTCCAGCAGCAGCGCTAGCCGCGCCCAGGCCTCATGCCAGGCCGCATCGTCGCCCACGCGGTCCTTCAGCTCGGCATGCACCAGCGCGACATCACCCACCTGGCCACCCGCGCACAACGACAGCAGCGTGTTGTACGACCAGCGATAGTTACCCGGAAAAAATTCGTACATGGAGTTACCTAAGTTACTGATTTTATTGACTTTTTAGACTGCGTCGGGTTGACGGTCCGGCGTCGCTGCCAGCACCGCCGGCAGTTGCAGCAAGGCGGCATGGATGCGCATCGCCGTGGGATACGGGGTCAGGTCGCATTGATAGCGCTGGGCATTGAACACCTGCGGCACCAGGCAGCAATCGGCCAGGCCCGGGGTATCGCCCAGGCAATAGCGCCCGGCACGCCCCTCGCGCACCAGGAAAGCCTCCAGCATGCGAAAGCCCTCGGCGATCCAGTGCCGGTACCAGCTGTTGACGCCCTCTTCGTCCAGGCTGTAGGTCTTGCGGATGTGCTTGAGCACACGCAGGTTGTTGAGCGGATGGATCTCGCAGGCAATCAGCTGCGACAACGCTCGCACATAGGCGCGCTGCAGGGGATCGCTCGGCATCAGCTTGGGACCGGGATGCACCTCGTCCAGATATTCCATGATGGCCAGCGACTGCGTCAGCAGCTGATCGCCGTCCTGCAATGCCGGCACCAGGCCGCTCGGGTTGACGCCGGTGTAGGCCGCTGCCAGGTGCTCGCCCTTGGGCAGACTGATCAGGGCCGGGTCATAGGCCAGGCCCTTGAGGTTGAGTGCGATGCGCACCCGGAACGAGGCCGAGGAACGAAAAAAGGTGTAGAGCTTCATCGGGGGGATCCTTCGAGATCGAGTCGCTGGCGAACAACCGCTTCACCAAAGAGTCACCCGGGCCATCAAGCGCCCGGTCAGCGCCGAAGAATAACGCAATACCTCGGCGCACTCCCCCGGCGCGCTCCACCGACCCCAAACGCCCGGCTCAGGGCAGATGCCGCAGCCGCTGCTCGATGTAGCTGTTCATG
>RFXC01000407.1 GCA_009921765.1 Betaproteobacteria bacterium
CGCCCACGATCGCGCCCACTGACGAGATCAGCGACAGGTGGCCGCTTGCGTCCTCGCCCGAGGCATCCACCTCGGATACCCGCAACGTGTTGGCCGCTGCGAGGCGGATGTTGCCGCCCTGGCTGCGGATCGTTGCCGCAGCAATATCGCTGACCTCGGAATCGTCACCGCTTTGGGCGCGCGCAAGCTCGAGCCAGCTGGGCAGTTCGCCGTCTTCGGGCGTGATCTGCGCGGCCATCGATACGCCGGCCTGACTTGACTCGAGATCGATGTCGCCACCTTCGGTGACGAGCGCGCTCGCCGAGGCGAGCGTGATCGCCTTCTTCGAGTTGAGGCTCAACGAACCCGATGCCGCACCGGCGCCTCCGAGCACCGATACCGTTGCCATTTCGGCAACGGTGATCGCGTCATCGGATTGCAGGAGCAGATTGCCGCCACCGCGGATTTCGACATCGCCCGACACCTTCACCGCGCCGCTTGCGCGCAGCGAGAACGATCCGGAACCGGTGAGGGTGGGCCCGCCATAGGCGAGCGTAACCGCATCGGTGGGGGCGTCCTGCACCGCGAGCGCATCGGCTTCAGCCGCCTCGCCCGTCGTGACACCGGCAAGTTCGAACGCCGGTTGCGCACGCGCACTGCCAAAATTGTTCCAGTCGACACGGTAGCCGGGCACGCTCACCGCGCCAATCGACACCGAACCCCTGGCCGTGAGCGCCGCGCCACCAGGCGCCTCGAGCGCGAGCTGCTTTGCCTCGATGCCCAGCGCCGACAGCTGACGGCCGACCCGGCCCACGCTGCCGTCGACCGATATCGCGAGCTGTCCGGCGATGAGGTTGACGCCCTGCAGGTTGCCCGCCTGCAGCGTGGTGACGGTTGAACCGCCCTGCTCGACCACCACCATTGGCGCGGCTTCCACCACGCTGCCCGCAGCCGAGCTGATCAGCATGGCGCCCACGCCTGCATCGACCTCGGACACCACGATGTCGCCCTGCGCGGCAATCCGGATCGGGCCGGCCTTGTCGCCGCGCGTTGCAATGCGGCTCTTGGTTTCTTGCACGAAGCGTCCGCCCGCCTCGATGTCGATTGCGGTGAATGCGTTGCTGAAGCTGTTCGGATTCTCGATGCGCGACACGCCGCGCTGGATGATGTCGCCGCTTGCAATCAGGCTGAGCGCGCCGCTTCCCATCAGCACCGAGCCGCCGTCGAACGTGAGGTCGCCGTCAAGCGCCTCGAACAGCACCGTGCCACGCGGATCAAAGCTCATCTCGACCAGGCCGCGCACATCGATCGACCCCTCGGCGCGCACCAGGATCGAGCCGTCATAGGAGATCTTGAGCCCGCCCTGGACCGGCACGCTGCCGGGCATAGCGGCCCAGCCCGGACCATCAATCACCAGATCGTCGATATCGTGCACCGCAATGACCGATGCGCCCGCTGTGCGCGTACGCGCCTGCAGCGTGTCGGCATCGATCGTGAGCGGCGTTGCCCGCGAGCCGATCGCCACCGATGTGAAATTGCTCTTGGGCGTGTCGATCACGTCCAGGATCATCGCCTGGCCGGAGAGGTGGATCACCTCGCTGTCCCAGGCGCGGCCCGATGCCAGCAGATTGCCGTCGGACACCTTGAGCGTGAGATCGCCGCCCGCATGAATGCCGCCGGTGCGAAGCGTGCTGGCTTCGCCACGCGTCTCGCGCGACAGGCGCTCAAGGCTGACATCGCCCGCCGCATCCACCTTGATGATGGCGGCCGCCGGCAAGTCAAAGACCAGCATCTGCGTGACCGGCACGCTCGTCAGCTTTCCGTCGGCGCCGGTCACTGTAACCGAGCCCAGACGGAACACCCCGCCTTCCACCACCGACTCGACTTGTTCGCTGTCGGCCTCGCCGCGCGCAACCAGCGTGAGATCGCCACCGGAGCGGATCACCGCGCCGGTGATCGCCGGCGACTCGACCACATAAATGCCGCCCGTGGCGTCAACCCGGATTTCGCCGGTGGCCTGCAAGCCGCTGATGGTGAGGCCGCTGCGGCTGCCGTTATCGATCTGCAGGTCGCCATCGACCGCCAGGATCAGCTCGCCTTCGGAGTTGGCCGCCACCATGCC
Source organism: Betaproteobacteria bacterium (assembly GCA_009921765.1). Next base: position 2,102 of record RFXC01000407.1, read on the forward strand.
GGCCGCAGCAATGTCGAGGTCGTCGACGATCTGAAGCGTCACCGCGAGCACCGTGCGGCGGTCCTCGACCCACTGGCCGCGTTGCACATCGGCAAAGCCATCGGTCGATGCCAGCACCGGCAATTCGCCCGAGGCCACCTCGTTGATGCCGACCTTGCGCCACAGATTGGGGCTGATGAACGCGCCCTCATCGGCAAGATCAAGCGTGGTGTTGTCGCCCAGGTATTCCCAAATCTGGTAGCGAACATCCACCACATCATCGGGGCTTGCCTGGGCGAGCAGGGCGCGCTGCGACTCGGGCAGTGCGGCGATGTTGCCCGGATTGCCCACCACGATCCGCGGACTGGACCGGCCAATGCTGGCCTCGATCGGCTTGGCCGGCTGGTTTTCAACCCAGCCGAGCACACGCAGGCCCGCCGC
>RFXC01000408.1 GCA_009921765.1 Betaproteobacteria bacterium
GGTCGCCGCCATTCGCCTGTCCGAGGCAAAGGGGCAGATCAGGCTTGCAACCGAGGGGATGAGTGGCATGCTTTCAGCGGTCGGCGCCCCGACCAGCGCCCCGTATGCGAATTTGCCCGCGCAGTGGGTGTTGACGGGTGCAGGCCCGAACGCGCTCAGCGGGGCCGATACCGAAGCGGGTCCTGATGAACCCGTCGATGCCGGTGTGCTTTCCGGGGTCGACGGTGAGTCTGCGTATGCCCCGGATGCGGGCCACAAGCAGCACGCCAACCGGGCTGCGTCAACCGCCTCGGATCCCATCGATCTGTCTGCCGAAGGTGGGCGCGGAGCCTCCGCTGCCGACCCCGATTCGGAAAGCGGCCTGGCCAAACGACTCGCCGAGGGACTGGCTCAGCGCATGCTGGCAGCGGTTTCAAGCAACAACTGGAAGATGCAGATTGATCTGAAACCCGCCCATCTGGGGCATATCTCGGTTGAGATGAGCATGCAGCAGGGGCAGCTGGAGGCGGTGTTTGATGCCGGGCAGGCCTCGGCGCGTCAGCTGATTTCAGAGGGCCTGGACCGTCTGAGGCAGGATCTGCAGCGTGCTGGCATGAACGTTGCACATTTGGGATTGAATTTCGGATCCGGCGCGGGAACTGGCGGAAAGCCGACACCTCGCGATCGTGAAGGGCAGTCAGATCAAGGGGCTGCTGGTGCGGTTCAAGGAGTGTCCACCGCGTCGTCGGGGGTGCGATCGAGAGCCGGGTCTGATGGCCTCGATGTCATGGTTTAAGTGAGCAGGAGATTCAGATGGCTGACGAGCAGGAAGAAGAGGGCGGCAAGAAAGGCTCACTGATCAAGATCATCATCATCGTGGTGGTGGGTCTGGTGCTGGTTGGTGCCGCGATTGCCGCGACACTGTTTTTCACCGGTTTCTTCGACAAGAAGGCGGCCGAAGCGGTAGCGGAGGCGGTTGAAGACGACGCCGCGCCGGCGGAGGGTAGCAAGTCCGGTGCAGCCAAGGCGGGAGAGCCTCCTGCCAAGGCGGCGGATGCCAAGGGTGACGGCAAGGGCGACTCGAAGAGTGATGCCAAAGGCGACGCGAAGGGTGGTGGCAAGCCCGCGCCGCGCCAGCGTGCAACCCCTGAGCGCGTGCGCTTCGAGCAAACATATCTGGAACTGGAGCGGCCGCTGCTGGCCAACGTGACCGGGTCACGCAAGGTCATGCAGATCCGGCTCGCGATCATGACCTACTACGACGAACGCGTCTTCAACAACGTGAAGAAGCATGAGTTTGCGCTGCGCTCTGCGATTCTGGATGTCATGCGCCAGTCGACCGAAGCCGATATCAACAAGCCAACGTTCAGGACCGAGCTTGCAGAGAAGATCCGCCTCACGGTCAATGCGCTCCTCGAAAAATACGAGGACTTTGGCGGTGTCGAAGAGGTTCATTTCACCGAGTTTGTTGTTCAATAAGCCGCCCCTGGCTGCTGCATTTTCGGATTCGACATGGCAGACACTGGAAATCTGCTCACCGCCGAGGAAATCGAGGCGCTGAGCGCGGGCGTGGCCGATGGGTCGGTGGAAGTCGATACCGGGTTCAATCTGAGCGCTCGGGTGGCCAAGCACGACCTGGCGAGCGAGGACAGTGCGGTCGGCATCAACCTGTCGGCCATCGATATGATCAACGAGCGGTTCGTCCGCTTGTTCCGGCTGGGGCTGCTCGATGTGCTTCGTACCAGCCCGCGGATCAATCCGGCGCGTTCGCAACTCATCAAGTTTCGTGACTACATGAAACTGCTGCGGGCGCCGCTTTCAGTGAACGTGGTTCGGATGAACCCTCTGCGCGGATTCTCGATGGTCGTTATCGAGCCGACCGTGGTCTTCAGTGCGTTGGACAACTTTTTTGGCGGTTTTGGCCGTGGCGTGGGCCAACTGCCGCCAGGGAGGCTGTTCACGCCAACCGAATCCCGGATCATCAAGATGATGCTCGATGTCCTGTTCGGTTCGCTGCAGGACGCCTGGTCGCCGCTCATGGACGTGGAGTTCGAGGTGGCGAGCTCGGAGATCAACCCGCAGTTTGCCCAGATCGCAGACGAAAACGATCTTGTCATTCTCAACCGGTTCGAGGTCGAAAGCGGCTCCGATTCAAAAGGGCTGGTCGACATAGTGCATCCGTACGGCTCGCTCAAGCCGATTCGCGATCTGCTTCGCAGTCGCGTACAGACCGGCGACGGCAATGAAGAGTCCGAACGCGCTTGGCGGCAGGAACTGTTTTCAGCGGTGGGCGACTCCACGCTCGAACTCACAGTACTGCTCGGCAAGGTACAAACCACCCTCAAACGCTTCACCGATCTTCGCCAGGGCGATGTCCTTTACCTGCGAAAGCCGGATCACGTACGCGTCCTGATCAACGAAATTCCAGCCTACGAAGCCCAGGTCGGTCGTGCCGGGCCGTCCAAGGCCATTCGGATCGAACGCACCATCAAACCCGAGCAATGAAAGCACTGACGGAGAATTGAGATGTCCAACCCGATG
>RFXC01000409.1 GCA_009921765.1 Betaproteobacteria bacterium
CGTCGAACGAGACTGCGCCAACATGATGGCACTCGTCGACGATGACTTGTCCGTATCCCTCGACCAGCGGGTTCACCTCGCCCTGCCGGGACAACGACTGCATGACGGCGATGTCGATCTTGCCGGTGGGTTTGGCTTTGCCACCGCCGATGGTGCCGATCACGCCCTTGCCGACGCCCAGGAACGCTTGCAGGCGTTCCTGCCACTGCTTGAGCAACTCAGTTCGGTGCACCAGCACCAAGGTGTTGACACCTCGCCGGGCAATCATCGCGGCGGCGGTGACAGTCTTGCCGAAGGCCGTCGGGGCGCATAGCACCCCGGCATCGTGACGCAGCATGCTGGCGATTGCGGCCTCCTGGTCGAGACGCCGAGTGCCGACAAACGAAACGTCGATAGGCTCGCCGCCGAAACGCTCATCGCGCAGGTCACAGGCGATATCGTTGTCCCGCAGTAGATCCAGCGCGGCATCGAGGCAACCGCGCGGCAAGGCGATGTGCTGCGGGTAGTTCTCCGCGCACCCGATGACTCGGGGCTTGTCCCACACCGACATCCGCATGGCCTGGGCTTTGTAGAACTCGGGGTTCTGGAAGGCAGCCAGCCGGATCAGGCGGTTGGCCAGAGCCTGCGGCAAGTGATCCTTCTCGAAATAGATCAGATTGGCCAGCGTGACCGTCAGCGACTTCGGCATCGGACCGGCCAGCTTCTTGGTGGACGTGTTCTCGCGCTTCCAGGGCGTGGCGAGGTCTTCATCGTCAATGAAGGTGACGTCCAGCGGATGGACGCCACCCGTGGCCCGCAGGAGCGTCGGCTCGATGTCATGCGCCGCCATCGGCTGGATGGACGCGAGGAACGCCCATTGATCGGGGTACGGGCGCAGATCGGCATCAACGAAAACGCTGAAGCCCTGTTCCCTTGGCCCTTTCTGCAGCGGCAAGGCGATCAGGTTGCCGAACCCGCCCTTGGGCAACGTGTCCTGGTTGGGGAACAGCCGGTCATAGGACTCCAGCTTCAGTTGCCGGGTACGCGCGCAGGTGTGGCTGATGATCGCCGTGCCCAACCGGCGCGCATCACGCGCCGCCACGCGGCTTGCGAAGAACACCCATGCGTGGGCACCACGCCCGGAGCGTGAGATCTCCAGTGCAGACGGCACACCGAGCGCCTCGCAGGATTGAATGAACGCCCGCGCATCCTCACGCCACTCCGCTTCGTCGAAGTCGACGGCCAGAAAGTAGCAGCTGTCGTCCTCCAGCAGCGGGTACACCCCGACCGTATGCTCGCCAGCAAGGTGGTCATAGATCACCGCGTCGGAGAGCGGGATCAATGAGCGGTTGCCGCAATCGCCGCACTTGATGCGCGGCTTATCGCAGACCCCGGCGCGCCACTCGTTCGCGCAGGCCGGTGCGTAGCCCGACTTGCCGCTGGTCTTGCCCTCCCAGCGGACTGGATAGACGTCGGTACGGCCGCGAAAAAGTCGGCGGAAGAGCGCCACCTTCTCGGCGGTGGACAGCCTGGATGGCTCTAGTGCCACAAGGACGACCGGTTGCGGCGGACGCCAATCGATACCGTGCGATTCGAGCAGGGAGATCAGGCGGGCGTTCTCCGCTTGGAGTCTAGAAAGTTCGGCCGCGTCGTTCATGCCCGCAGGCTCCTAAGCGCCGCGGCCGTCAGACACCTCGCAGAGTTCAGCGCCTTCCTCATTCCAACCACTCAACGTACGGGCGCATAACATTGGTCATCCGACAAAGCTGCGCGGACTCCCACAGATCATCCATGCTGACCTTCTTTTGCCGCCAAGCGTCTTTAAGCGCCTCAAGAGCAACGTCGAGTCCGATCTTGTTTCGGAATTTGAAGCAGTCGACCACCGTCTTGGCGGCGGATGTCACCGGAATACGAACGACGCCATCGAGCGAGATCTGCTCAATCTGGATATCCGGGTCGGAAAACCGTACGACGCGAAGCGGCGGATATTCCACCTGTGGGGCCCTGGCGTTTGGCGATATCGCCACCCACACTTCATGCGGAGCCTGGGTCCTTAGCCCATGGATCTGGAGCGCGGTCAGCAGGCAAAAGACTACCCGCGGGTGCTTGATCGCCAGTTGTGCCAGCTGATCATGCTCGGTCAGCGCACGGTCTGGCGCCACATAGAGGCCTCGACCGATTCGGACGAGAGCACCGCGCCGAAGAAGCTGCTGAAGCGTCTCGCCTGCGACCCCGATTTGGGCAAGCTCGCGGGCGCGGACCATCCCCTTTGCGCGCAGAAGGTCGAGAGCTGGGTTGGAGCGATTTAAATCCATACCGACGTTCTACGAAAATGTCGGTACTTGTAAATATGTACCGTCTTTACGGTATGCCCATCGAATCCTGGCTAGCTGGCCGGAACATCGCCGAGTCAGGAGTCAATAGCCCCAGGTGACCTCTAATCTAGCCATTGACTGGCTTGGCATAGTAATAGCGCCCACTGTACCGATTCGACTTTCCGCCACAAACCAAACGAATTCGCTTGCCTGCGAATCTCTTGA
>RFXC01000410.1 GCA_009921765.1 Betaproteobacteria bacterium
TCAACCCCTTCCTGTGGGCGCGCGGCGTGGTGCTGGTGTTGCTGACCTTCGTTCCGTGGTTGAGCACCTGGCTTCCTTGTGCCATGGGCGACCAATAACCGCGAGTTTCCATGACAAGCCCACGTATTCACGCCACCTACTGGCTGGAAACCGGTGATGATCCCCAGCGTGCTGCCGACGTGATTGCAGGCGAGCAGTCAAGCGGCACCTTTCTCAAACTGGCCACCGAAACGGCCGAGTTGAAAGAACGTGCGGGTGCACGGGTGGAGCGTCTGGATGTTCTGGGGACATCCACTCAACCCAGCTTGCCAGGGGGGATGGCGTCTGCCCGGTACACGCAATGCCAACTGGAATTGTCCTGGCCGCTGGAGAACCTGGGGCCGTGTCTGCCCACCCTGATGTCCACCGTTGCAGGCAATCTGTTCGAGTTGCGGCAGGTCTCAGGCTTGCGGTTGTTGGACCTGAAACTGCCCGATGCGTTTGTTCGCGCTTACCCGGGTCCGGCGTTTGCAATGCCGGGGACGCGGCAATTGAGTGGTGTGCCGCAGGGGCCCTTGATCGGCACCATCATCAAACCCAGTGTGGGCCTGAACCCTCGCGAAACGGCCGAGCAGGTTCGTCTGTTGGTGGAGGGCGGCATCGATTTCATCAAGGACGACGAGTTGCAGGCCGATGGTCCCCATTGCCCTTTCAACGAGCGCGTGGTGGAAGTCATGCGCGTGGTCAAAGGCATGCGGGTGATGTGCCAGCAAAATTCGAAACGCGTCGGGGTCGCTCTTGGCGCTAATTTCCGCCACCAGTGATTTGTGTAACGCGTTCCGGCGGTTTCCTGCAGTCGGGACCACACGGCGGTGAATCCCACGCTGTCGAGGCTGACCTGCAGGTCGCCGAAGTCCTCGGGAAGCAGGTCCCGGATCGATTCGCCCGGGACGTCCGAGTCGCGGAACCACTCCACGCTCAGGTCGCCGAACACGCGGTTCAGGCCGGTGCGATGGTTGAAGTCACCGCGCGTGCGGAGGCCGTCCGACATGAGGACGAGATCGCGGCCCTGGTCGAGCCGGGCGGGATCAGTCCGCTCCGCTCCCGACAGCCAATGCTGCACGTGTCCCGAGTAGTGGTAGTTGGTGAAGGTCGTGGAGTTGTCCTCCGCCGCCAGCGACCGGAGATAGCGCTCGCGCGGATGGTTGCCGTGGTGTGCGGGGCAGTACATGCACTCGCACGCCGGGCCCAGGTAAGCGTGCAGCCGTCCGAGGCCCTGCCAGCGGAACCCGGCGGGCTGCTCATCCATCGGCGTGCGCAGCCGCGACGCCATCAGGTCGCCGGGCCGGTACTCCGATGGATTGTCGAAGTGCCGAGGATCGACGACGTGCGAATACGGAAGCCGGCCGGCGTTGGAATCCGAATAGGCGGAGGCCGCGATCGCCACCTGCCGGAGGTTCGAGGCGCAGCTGATCTTCAGCGATGCATCGCGCGTGTGCCGCAGCGACGGCAGCAGGATCCCGCACAGGATCGCGACCACGCCGAGGCAGACGACCAGTTCGACGAGCGTGAACCCGCGCTGCACCGACCGCTTCCCGGCGTTCCGGTGCGGCGATCCTGGCGATGGAGCGTGGCTCCTGCGCATCTGGGTGGTCCTGGCGTTCGCTGCCGGCGGGGGGCCGAGGTGATCGGACCCACGGTCGGCGCATGGCCGGAGGACATTTTGCCACCCTCGCCGGGGACCTCAAGGGAATTCTGAACGAATTTCCGGGTTTGCAGGTCAGCTGGGTCCGGAACAAAGGCACAGTAACGGGGCCAGAACTGCCGAAAACCCTTCGGGAGGCCTCTTGGAGCCAGTCGATCGCCAGGACCTGATGCTGATGCGCCGCGTCGCCCACGGTGACGAGGCCGCGATGGGCGAGCTGTACGACCGCTTCGTGGGGCTGGTCTTCAAGGCTTCGCGGCAGGTGCTGAGTTCGCGTGCCGAGGCCGACGACGCCGTGCAGGAAACCTTCGTGCGGCTCTGGCAGACTGCGGATCGCTTCGATCCGCAGCGCGCGAAGCTCGTGACCTGGGTGATGCTCATCACGCGCCGCCACCTGATCGATCGCCTGCGCCGCAAGAGCGCCCGCCCCGAGCAGTTGGGGCTGGATTCCGCGATCGAGACGCTCGGCCCCGTCACCCAGGCTCCGGTCCTGCCGGGCGGCGAGCACGACGTCGAGGTGCTCCGGCGCCGGGTGGCGGAACTGCCCGAACTGCAACGGGTGGTGATCGAGCGGACCTACCTGCAGGGCTTCACGCTCCGAGAGGTGGCCGAGCAGCTTGGTGCGCCGCTCGGGACGGTGAAGAGTGCGTTGAGTCGCGGCCTCGCCCGGTTGCGGGACCGCATGGCGTCTGATAACAAGAGCATCGGTACAGATTCCCCGGCGTGAAGTGCAGCCGCAGCGCGGTTTCGTGCGGACAAGGCAACGGAAGTGAGGAAGCGCATGCAGTCGATGGGTGGTTTCGATTCGACCGACCGGACGGGTGGCACGGGCCGC
>RFXC01000042.1 GCA_009921765.1 Betaproteobacteria bacterium
CGCCCATCAGGGTCGGGTTGCCCGGCTGATCATGCGCAGCACATCGCGTTCGATGTCCCCCAGCTTGGCCCGCATGTGCTCGCGCTGGCTGCGACTCGCTGTATTGAGCATGGCCGCAGCGACGCGGTCACCATTCTCGGCGTTGGCAGCGAGCCGGCGTGCCCGCTCCGGGTCCTCGCTCTGCCAGAATCCCTCCAGCAGTGCGGTACTCCAGGCGATCGCCTGCTCGCGCGGCGGGCGCTCCTTGGCGATCCGCCGGGCAAGACGCACCAGACGCTCGTTTCTCGCCTGCCGTTCATCGAGCCACGCCGCTTCATCGGAAGGCTGTGCGCTGGCCAGGCGGCGGAGCTCGGCACGCTGGGCAGCGGTGAGATCGCCCAGCAGCCACTCCATGCGCTCCTGCCAGCGCTCGATGCGGGCCTCGAGCCGTTCGTCGGCCGAGCCGCCCAGGTACTTGCGACGCAGATCTGCCGTGCTGTCTGACAACCGACGCTCAAGACGATCGATCTGCGCCGGGCGCAAGGTGAGCGCGAGATCGGCGAGGTCGGGGGCGATCCGCTCGGCAGGCGCCTGCCATAGCGCAAACATCTGAGCCCGCCAGGCTCCGAGGTCGCCGGCGGTCAGTGGCGCATCGAGCCTGCTGACAGCAGCTTCGATCAGGGTTGCATAGCGCGGCATCTGCGTCTGGCGATGCCACGCGTGGAGACTATCGAGACGATCGCTTGCGAGCCCGCGCTGCGCCGAGTCAAGGGATAGATGACGCTCGAGTTGCCACAGGGCAAACCAGGGCAGCATCTCGTAACCCAGGCGGGCGACGGTACATCCGGCAAGCAGCACGACTGCGATCAGCGTCACGCAGCCGCGCCCCACCCGCGTGCTAATCTTCTTCGGTTGCACGCCCCTATTCTAATCGGCTCATGAACATCGTTATCCTCGCTGCCGGCAAGGGCACGCGCATGCACTCTGACCTGCCCAAGGTGCTGCATACGCTCGCCGGACGTCCGCTCCTTACGCATGTGATCGAACGCGCACGCGCGCTCGCACCCTCGCGCATTGTGGTGATTTACGGGCACGGTGGCGACGCAGTACCGCGCGCGCTCGCCGCAGAGGATCTGGTCTGGGCCCTGCAGTCGCCGCAGCGCGGCACTGGTCACGCCGTCATGCAGGCGTTGCCCCACCTGATCGACACGGTGCCCACGCTTGTCCTCTATGGCGATGTGCCGCTCACCGAGCCGGCCACGCTCAACCGCCTGGTGCAGCCCGCAACCGATGGCGCCCTGGCGCTTCTCACCGTCAACCTGCCCGACCCCACCGGCTACGGCCGTATCGTCCGCGAGGGCGGCGCAGTTCGCCGAATTGTCGAGCACAAAGATGCCGACGAGCCCACGCGCGCCATTCATGAAGTCAACACCGGCATCCTCGCTGCGCCCACCCCGGCGTTGCGCCGATGGCTCGCCGGCCTCTCGGACAACAACGCCCAGCGCGAGTACTACCTTACCGATATCGTTGCCGCCGCGGTCGCCGAGGGCGTGCCCGTCATCGCCGCCCAGCCCGGTCACGATTGGGAAACACTGGGCGTGAACAGCCGCGCCCAGCTGGCCCAGCTCGAGCGCATCCATCAGCGCCGTCAGGCTGAGACCTTGATGGAGGCGGGGGTTGCGCTGGCCGACCCCGATCGTATCGATATCCGCGGCTCGCTTGCCTGCGGTCGAGATGTGTTCATCGACGTGGGCTGTGTGTTCGAAGGCAAGGTGGTGATCGGCTCGGGCGTCTCGATCGGCCCGAACTGCGTGCTGCGCGACACCACCGTTGCGAGCGGCGCCCAGATCCTCGCCTTCTCCCACCTCGACAGCGCGGTGGTCGGCACCGATGCACGGGTCGGGCCCTATGCAAGGCTGCGGCCCGGAACCGAACTGGGCGAAGGCAGTCATGTGGGCAACTTCGTCGAAATGAAGGCCACTCGACTCGGCCCCGGCTCCAAGGCCAATCATCTCGCCTATGTGGGCGATGCCGAGGTCGGTGCCCGGGTCAACATCGGTGCGGGCACCATCACCTGCAACTATGACGGTGTCAACAAGCACCGAACCGTTATCGAAGATGACGCGTTCATCGGCAGCGATACGCAGCTGGTTGCGCCGGTTCGCGTCGGTCGCGGTGCAACGCTTGGCGCAGGCACCACCCTCACGCGCGACGCGCCCGCTGATCGCCTCACCGTTTCGCGCGCCCGCCAAACCACGATCGATGGCTGGAAGCGGCCAGCCCGCAACAAAGGGTAGGGAGATTTCCGATGTGCGGAATCGTTGGCGCAGCCGCGCAACGCGATGTCGTGCCGATCCTGATCGAGGGTCTGCGCAAGCTTGAATACCGCGGCTACGACTCGGCCGGAATCGCGCTCAACCATGGCGACATTCAACGCGTTCGCGCCGTCGGGCGGGTCGCCGACCTCGAGGCGCGAACCACAGAAGAGAAGGTTCAGGCCCCCACCGGCATCGCCCACACGCGCTGGGCCACCCACGGCGGCGTGAACGAAACCAATGCCCATCCGCATGCCTCGGTAAGCGCGGCCGCCGCAGTGTCGGTGGTACACAACGGCATCATCGAAAACCATGAGGCGCTGCGTGCCCGACTCACTGCGGCTGGCTATCGCTTCGAATCCGAGACCGACACCGAAGTCATCGCCCATCTGCTCCACAGCCTGGTCGCCCAGGGACTGAGCCTCTTCGAGGCGGTCCAGCGCGCGGTGCGCGAGCTCCACGGCGCCTACGCCATTGCCGCCATCAGCCGTGCCGAGCCCGGTACCGTGGTGGGTTCGCGCTGCGGCGCGCCGCTCCTCCTTGGCGTCGGCAACGAGGGGCGAGGCGACCGTGAAAACTTCCTGGCCTCCGACACCTCGGCGCTCCTTCAGGTCACCCGCCATGTTGCCTATCTGGAAGAGGGTGATGTGGCGGAAATCCGCAGCAACGGCTACCGGATCGTGAGTGCGAGCGGCACCCAGGTGAATCGGCCCGTCATTCTCAGCCAGTTGTCGGCCGATGCGATCGAACTCGGTCACTACGCGCACTACATGCAGAAGGAAATCTTCGAGCAGCCGGGCGCGATCGCCAACACGCTTGAAATGTTGCTCGGTGCATCGTCCATCGATCCCGGGCTATTTGGTGCCGACGCGCGGCCGGTGCTCTCGCGCGCCAGGCAGATCTTGATTCTCGCCTGCGGCACCAGCTATCACGCGGGCTGCGTCGCGCGTTACTGGCTGGAGTCCATTGCCGGCATTCCCACCACCGTGGAGATCGCAAGCGAGTACCGCTACCGCGACTCGGTGGCGCAGGACGACACGCTGGTTGTCACCATCTCGCAGTCGGGCGAAACCGCCGACACGCTTGCGGCGCTCGCGCACGCCGGCACCCAGGGGCTGACCGACACCCTCACCATCTGCAATGTGCCGGAGTCGGCGCTGATTCGTGCCTCCAAGCTCAGGTTCCTTACCCGGGCTGGCCCCGAGATCGGCGTGGCCTCAACCAAGGCATTCACCACGCAATTGGCAGCCCTCTTCGTGCTCACGCTGGTCCTTGCCAAGCTCCGCGGCCGGCTCTCGGCCGAGCGTGAGCGCGAGCTGATTACGCAGTTGCGCCACCTGCCGGCGGCGATGAACCGTGTGCTCGAGTGCGAGCCGGCGGTGCGCGCCTGGGCGGCGCGCTTTGCCGCGCGCCAGCACGCGCTCTTTCTCGGGCGCGGTGTGCATTTTCCGATCGCGCTCGAGGGCGCGCTGAAACTCAAGGAAATCACCTACATTCACGCCGAGGCCTATGCTGCGGGCGAACTCAAGCATGGCCCGCTCGCGCTGGTTGATGACCAGATGCCGGTAGTCGCCATTGCGCCCAACGATGCGCTGATCGAAAAACTCAAGTCGAACCTGCAGGAGGTGCGAGCGCGGGGCGGAGAGCTCTTCGTGTTCGCCGATCGCGACACACGGATCAGCGCCGGTGACGGCGTACATGTCATCAATCTGGTCGACCATGCGGGTGCGCTCTCACCCATTCTTCATGTGGTGCCCCTTCAGCTCCTCGCCTATCACGCCGCGCTTGCGCGGGGTACCGACGTGGACAAGCCGCGCAATCTGGCGAAGAGTGTGACGGTGGAGTAATCTCGCTTTTACCTTTGAAGCGCTTCAAAGGCGCAGCCCTGCAACCCCTCGCTCGCCTGGGTTACATGGACTATTCGTTTCTCAGTGCCGAGACCATGGTTGAACTGAACCGGCCTACAGCGAGTGCCGACGGGCGCAGCGCTCAGGTCGAAGAAAGGGCCTGAGACGGAGTGTATCGATAAGCCGCGATCCGGTCGTGTGTGTCGGCCGCGCGCATTCGGTGAATCTTGTTTGGAGGGCCGGGCGTGTCGAATGATCTGAATCTGTCGGTGTTTCACGCGGCCCGTCGCCGCTTCGCCAAGCGCCTCGCCCTGTTGTCGTCGGCAGCAGCGGCTGCCCCGATGTCGTCAGGCGTGCTCGCCCAGCCAGCGGGCTATCCAAGTCGCACGGTACGGGTGCTTCTGGGCTATCCGCCCGGTGGCACAGCCGATGTGATGGCGCGCCTGATCGCCGAGCATCTTCGCCCGGCCTTGGGCCAAAACGTGATCATCGAGAACCGTCCTGGGGCCAATGGCAACCTCGGCGCTCAGGAAGTGGTCAGGGCGAACCCCGATGGTCATACGCTGCTGTTTGGAAACACTGGCGAGATCGTCGGCAACAAACACCTTATGAAAGATGTCGGCTTCGATGCGGATGTCGATCTTGCGCCGATTGCCCTCGTCTACAACATCACGCACGGAATCCTGGTGTCGTCCCGGTCGCCATATAGACGGCTTGAGGACATGCTCGACGACGCCCGCCGGCGGCCAGGCAAGGTGACCTATGCATCGGTTGGGCTTGGAAGCCCAGGGCATCTTGCCGGAGAAATGCTCGCCCTCAGAACAGGGGCGGAAATGCTGCATGTGCCGTACAAGGGTACGGCTCAGGCGATGCCCGATGTGATTGGTGGTCACGTCGACGCGTTCATCACCGGTCTGCTTGTTGCTGCGCCCCAGCTTTCATCGGGCACTGTACGGATGCTGGCGGTCACCGGTCCGAGGCGGGTCATCGTTGCACCCGACGTTCCAACGGTGGCCGAGGTTGCAGTGCCGGGGTTTGATTTTCCTTTATGGGGCGGCTTGTTTGCACCCGCCAGGACGCCGGTCGATGTAGTTGCCTACCTGAACCGCGAGGTGAATAAGGTGTTCCAGTTGCCCGAGGTGCAGGCGCGAGCCGCGGCGCTTTACTCCGACATCATGCGTTCTACGCCGGAGCAGTTCGCGGCGTTTGTTCGATCCGAATCCGAAAAGTACCGCGAGATCGCTGCCCGCATTGCGCGCTGAGTATCGAACCGGGCGGCAAAGGGAATCAAGCATGTCCAAACCGACAGGCACTGCAGGTACCGACAGTCTCGAGCGACCGCTACCTGCCGATGTGCAGACGGCCCAATTTGGGAGCGACGTCGTCGCCGATGCGCTGCGCGCGGTCGGGATCGAATACATCGCGTTGAATCCTGGGGCGAGCTATCGAGGTCTGCATGACAGCCTGGTGAACTACCTGGGCAATACGCAGCCGCAGATGCTGGTGTGTCTCCACGAAGAGAGCGCAGTCGCGATTGCTCACGGGTATGCCAAGGCCGGCGGCAAGATGATGGCTGCTGCGGTTCACTCAAACATTGGCCTGATGCACGCCAGCATGGCGATTTTCAATGCCTGGTGCGATCGCCTGCCCATCATGATCATCGGCGCGACCGGACCGGTGGATGCCGCCAGGCGTCGGCCCTGGATCGACTGGATTCACACCGCGCGGGATCAGGGGGCGCTGGTTCGCGACTATACGAAGTGGGATGATCAGCCCGCCTCGCCCGAAGCTGCGCGCGAGGCAGTGCTGCGCGGTTCATGGCTGGCCAACACGGCCCCGTGCGGGCCTGTGTACATCAATCTCGACGCACAGATGCAGGAGGCGAAACTCGCCGATGCGGTTCCGCCGATCGATGCCTCGCGATTCACGCCCAAGGTGGCAAGCGCGCCCGCAGGCGATCTGGTAGATGCGGCGCTTGCTGCGCTGACCAGTGCGCGTCGTCCGCTCATTCTCGCTGGCCGTGCCTCGCGCGACGTACATGCATGGCAGCGTCGGGTTGCGCTGGCCGAGCGGCTAGGCGCAGGAGTGCTTACCGACCTGAAGGTGGGCGCGGCCTTTCCGACCGACCACCCGGCCCATTTGGGCGCGCAAGGCTTGATCGCGCCAGGCATGTCATGGGTCGAGGCGGTTCGAGATGCGGATGTGATCCTGAGTCTGGATTGGGTCGATCTGGACGGAACCCTCAGGATTGCAACGGGCGGCCCAGCACCGACGGCCCGGATCATCCACGCCTCGGTTGATTATCAGATCCACCGGGGCTGGAGCATGGACCATCTGGGTCTGCCGGCTATCGACGTGTTCCTTCCTGTGGAGCCCGATACGGTGGTCACTGCGCTTCTGAGCGCGCTTGAAGGCCGCTCGCCCGCCGAAAACGCGAAGCTAACCGAAGAAAGGTCGCTGCAGACGACTGCGGAGCCAACGCCCTCCGGCCCGATTCGAGTGCGGGTTCTGGCTGGTGCGCTTCGGCGCGCGCTGCGCGATCGCGCGGCGACCCTGGCGCGCGTGCCGCTCACCTGGGATGTTGGTGTCTGGCCGTTTCGGCATCCGCTCGACTACCTCGGTTTCAATGGCGGCGGTGGTCTCGCTGCAGGCCCAGGCATTGCCGTTGGAGCAGCCCTTGCACTGAAGGGCAGTGACCGGATGTGCGTTGCGTTCTGCGGCGATGGCGACTACCTGATGGGCGTGACCGCGCTCTGGACTGCAGTGCGCTACCGGATTCCGCTTCTGGTGGTCGTCTACAACAACCGCGGTTATTTCGATGATGAAATGCATCAGGATCGGGTTGCGCGCGCACGCGGGCGCCCGGTGCAAAACCGCTGGATCGGCCAGACGCTCACCGATCCCGACATCGACATAGCAGGCATGGCACGAGCGCAAGGTGCGCGAGGGTTCGGCCCCGTGCTCGATGGCGGGCAACTCGAGCAGGTGCTTATAGAGGCTGTTGCAGCGGTCGAGGCGGGAGAAGTGGTCGTAGTCGATGTCGTAACCGTTTCCTGAAGGCGCGCTAAAGCGCGCGGTCGCACAGCCTGACCAGGCAAGGAGCTTCGATGGCCATTACGCTTCGATTGGCGCTCGCACTCGCGACCGCTGCTGTCGTTCAGTTCACGCTGACGGCATCTGCCCCAGCCGGCGCCCAGGTCTGGCCGTCGGGCCCAATCCGGATCGTCGTGCCCTTCGCGGCGGGTGGGTCAGTCGATGCCATCCCGCGTCTGCTGCAACCGGGTTTGCAGGAACGCCTCGGGGTTCCGGTGATCGTCGAGAACCGCGCAGGGGCATCGGGTGCGATCGGGGCGTCTGCGGTGGCCCGGGCGGCGCCCAACGGCAGTACTTGGCTGTCGATTGCCGACACGCTGGCGGTCAGCCGGGCGCTGTATCAGGACCAGCCTTTTGATGCTGAAAAAGATCTCGAACCGGTGTTGCTGATCGGAACATCGCCCTATGTGCTGGCGGCCCACCCGTCGCGTCCTTATCGAACGCTGTCTGAACTGATCGCAGTCGCGAAGTCCCAGCCTGGCGGGATCAGCTACGCCACATTTGGCACCGGTAGCGGAGGCCACCTGGCGATGTTGCAACTCGCCCGAAGTGCCGGCGTGAACCTCGTGCATGTGCCATATCGCGGCGGGGGCCCCGCTGTGGCCGACGCGATGGCGGGGCATGTGGATCTGGTGATCGGCAGCGCCGCGCTGATCACACCGCTTCTGAAGGGTGACAAGCTCCGCGGGGTGGTCCAGTTCGGCCCCGACCGGCTGGCAGCGATGTCGCAGTTGCCCACCGTGGCGGACAGCGGCTTCCCGAATAGTCAGGCTGTTGTCTGGTGGGGCATCTTCACCACCGCTGGCACGCCCAAGCCGGTCATTGAGCGCATCCGCGCTGAACTGGTGAGCGGGTTGAGTGACGAGCGGATTGCCAAGCAACTGACCGAATCCATGCAGATCAAGTTGTCGCTTGATGGTCCCGAGACGCTGCGCGGCTTTCTGTCCGAGCAGATTCGCGTGTGGAGCGCCGTGGTGCGCGAGCACTCGGTCAAGGCGGAATAGCGGCAGGGGGCCCGGGAAAGATTCGAACCCTGATTCACACGGCGCGCGGGTGGTCGGCCTTACGCTAGCCGCGCTGCGGGTCCTATCTGGCGATTTGGAGGGCCTGGGGAGGGTAGGGTTCGCGGACACAGCAGCCAGCAAGGTCAAACCCCTGATAGCATCTATTTCAACAACACCGGGGCGGCTATCGCCGCCTGAAACCGCAGGGCAGTCACTTTATTAATTCTCAGAAACGATTGTCCGAGCATGCGGAGCCTCTTCTGAGTAGGGTTGCTCGGATCCACATCGCCGGAAATGTCGGCCATACCGCCCGCCCCCGGGCGCCTTCCCTGGAGATCGTGATGCGTCCAAGTGCATGCTTGAAAGCCCTGCTCTCTGCTGCGTTCATTTTTGTTGGTATCGCAGCGCACGCTCAGGCCGACTGGCCAAGCAAGCCGATACGCATGATCGCCCCGTTTGCGCCGGGGGGGCCAACCGACCAGGCCTCCCGAACGCTTGCACCCAAGCTTGCCGAAGCGCTCGGCCGGCCCGTCATCGTCGAAAACATTGCGGGCGCGGGCAGCACGCTCGGAACCGGTCGCATTTCCCAAGCCGACCCCGACGGCTACACCATCGGCCTTGGCCATGTCGGCGCGCTTTCCATCGCACCCGCCGTGTACGACAAATTGCCGTATGACCCTCTGACCGGCTTTACCCCGATCTCTCTCGTTTGCGACTACGTCAACATTTTGGTCGTCCGCGCCGATAGCCCGATTCGAACGGTCAACGAACTGCTTGCGGCAGCGCGCAACCAGCCCGGCAAGCTCACCTACGGCTCTGCAGGCATCGGCTCATCCAATCATCTTTCCGGTGAGTTGCTGGTCAGCATGGCAGGCGTGAAACTGACGCACGTGCCCTACAAGGGCAGTGCGCCAGCCATGGTCGACCTGATCGGTGGACGACTCGACTTCATGTTTGATGTTCTGCTCAATTCGATGCCGCATGTGCAAAGCGGCAAACTGCGGATTCTTGGAGTCACCAGTCGCCACCCGCTTGCCACGCTGGCGGGCGTTCCCGCAGTCGCCGAATCGGTTCCCAATTTCGAGGTCCTGGGCTGGGCGGGTTTGGTGGGCCCTGCGGGTATGCCTCGACCGATCGTCGACCGCCTGCGTACCGAGATCATCAAGATCATGAAGATGCCTGATGTGATCAAGGCGTTCGCCAGCATCGGTTTTGACGCCCGAACCAGCTCACCCGAGGAGTTTGCCGCCCTGATCGACCAGGACCTGAAGCTCTGGGATCCGATCATCCGCGGCGCCGGAATTCGCGCGAACTGACTCTGCGCCTGAGACTTGTGCCTGATGACGGGCGATCAGGGCAGCCGGTAGAGTTTTCGCGCGTTCTCGCGTAGCAATTTCTCGAGCGCCGTGGGCCGGATGCCCAGCGCGTCGATTTCGTTGAGCGTCCGTTCAAAGTCAAGCACTGGGTAGTCGGTGCCGAAGATCACCTTATCCTGGCCCCAGGAGTTGATGAAATGCACAAACGACTGCGGCCAGTATTTCGGGCTGTGGGCGTCACACCCGATATAAACATTCTTGTGCTTCCAGGCCATGGCGATCATTTCGTCAGTCCACGGGATCCCGACATGAATGCCCACAAGCTTCAACTCTGGAAAATCACAGGCGACAGCGTCCAACGTGATGGGCTTGGCCACGCTTCGTAACGGGCGCTTCAGGTCATAGACCAGCGATTGCCCGACCTGGAGCTGAACCGGCACGTCGAGTTCGACACACTTCGCGTAGAACGGATACCAGCGTGCTTGATCCGGGGCCAGTTCGAACCAATGCGGATAAAAGTGGCCACCGATGAAACCATACTCGCGAACCGAACGTTCGAAGGCACGCACCCCGGCCATCCCCTCGGTGGGATCCAGTCCGGCCAGCCCGCTGAACCGGTCCGGCCAGCGCTGCACGGCATCGGCCACCAGTTCATAGGGCAAGTGCCAGCTGCCGGGAATACCCATTTGACCCGTCTTGCAGGCAATCAGGATCGAGCGTTCTATGCCGCATCGATCCATCAAGGCAAGCATCTGCTCGTGTGTCACGCCCTCGGTAACGGACGCATCTCGACCGATTTTCTGAGTCCAGAAAGTCTTGGACCACTCGGGCCGCAGCCTCATCACCTCGGGCGTGATGGGATTGACCACGCAATCGATGACCTTGACGGTTCTTGCCATGTTTGAAGATCCTGGTTGGGGTGTCGGATAGAGAGGCGGAGCGTTCAGGGTGCTCAGTCGCGCGAGGGGCGCAGATCGATGATGCGCCGCGGCTTGGCTCCGTCAGAGGGGTCGAAAATGTCGTTTCTCTCGGCGTGTTCAAGGCGTGGACGAACCTGGGTCAGCGTTGCGACGTCACTCACCAGACTGGCCGCGTGATCGGGATCAATCCTCCCAGCCTGCCCGGCGATTCTCAGCAACAGCTCATCGGACGAAAACGCGTCATCAGGATTCGCAGGGCGAATGACGATCTGGTACTCATCCACCCAGGCGAGCCGCTCCAGCCGATCCTTCAACACCTGCAGATTGACCAGCGTTCCCTTGATCTTCACGATGTCGCCGCTGCGCACCGGTTGAGACACGATCCGCGCCGAGGTCCGCGCGCAATGCGGGCAGGTGGCGTGCGTCATGGTTACCTGATCGCCCAGGCGGTACCGTAGAAATACGGTTCCGCGCCTCATGAGGTGGCTGAAGACCAGCATTCCCGGTGTTCCATCCTGAACGCGTTGCCCCGTCGCGTCGTCGACCACCTCATGAAAAATCTGGTCGGGCGCCAGGTTGTGAAACCCGCTCCCTGGCGAGCATTCGACCATGCTGACGCCTTTTTCGGTGGAACCGTAACGGTTCACGATCCGGTCGCCCGCGCAGCCAAGCTCGCGCATCCGCCGGCTCATGTCGGCTCGCATCGCCTCAGACGAGGCTTCGCCCGTAATCATTACCATCCTTACTGCGGTCAGATCCGCGCCAAGTTCGGCGGCGCGCACCAACACCCGGCGAACAAACCCTGCGATCCCCCAGAGCACGCTCGCGCGATGTCTCACCACCATGGCAACGGACTCATCGAGTCCGCGATGAACGGGGAGCGCTGAAGCATCGCGCCCCGTGTGAGCGCAAAAAATCGCGGCGCCCACCGCTGCGGCCTCGTCGAAGGCACGGCCATAGGCGCCCATCGGGAATGGTGTCAGCGGAAATAGATTGGCTACCACGTCATCGGGGCGCAGTCCGATCAGATCCTGCTGCCGTTCGCTGATATACAGGTAGTGGTGGTAGTCGTGTGAACAGACGTAAATCGGGGCGGGCTTACCGCTTGTCGTACCCGTGGTGTACACCACCTTCCAGAGCGTCGTGAACTCGGCCGGCAAGTGAGCGCCACGCAGGCGGAACGCCTCGGGGTCATTCAGAAAATCTGCCTTGGTTGAAACGGGAAGGTGAATGAGCTCATCACATGACTGGATGTGCCGGGGCTCGATGCGCTCGCGCCGCATCAAAGCGCCATAAAACGGATGGGCGTCGTAACAAATCTCGACGGTTTCTCGCAAGAGCTTGTCCTGCAGCGCACGAACCTCGTGCTGAGGCCGCCGCAGAACGTCTGCAATCGTGTAGGACGGCGTGGACCGAAAACCGTCTCTCACTGCAGTTCTAGCCCGGCTTCAGAGACGATCGCCTTCCAGCCGTCGATTTCCTTGCTCAGGAACTGCCCAAACGCTTCACCGGACAAGACGCCCGGCTGGGCGCCGCGTCGCTCCATGTCGGACTTGAAACCCTCGTCGGCAAGGATATCGAGCAAATGCTTCTGAAGCGTTGCGCGCACATCGGGCGCGAGTTTGCGCGGACCAAACAATCCGTACCACGCCGCCGCATGAAACCCTTGCAGACCCGCTTCCGTGGTGGTGGGCGCGTCCGGGAAGGTCGGAATTCGGGTCGGGCTCGCTGCCGCAAGCACCCGAATCTTTCCGGTTTGAGCGCTGCCCACAATCGATCCGTTGTCAACGATCAGCAACTGGACCTGGTTGTCCATGAGCGCGGGAACCGCCTGTGGACTCCCTGGATACGGAACATGCGTGACCCGTGTGCCGGTCGCCTTCATGAAAAGGAGCGTGTATAGATGGACGGCACCCCCATTGCCACCGATCGTTGCATAGTTGGCCTTCCCCGGGTTGGCCTTCAGGTAGTCGATAAACGCACCCAGGTTGGTCGCCGCCAGCGAACTGGGAATATTGATCGTCATTGGCGAATTCGAAACCATGACGAGCGGCGTCAGGTCTGACCGCGGATCCATCTCGGGCTTCTTGCGAATTGCGAAATGCGTACCGATCGAAACGCTTCCCAGGATGATCTGGTATCCGTCGGGCGTAGCGCTGTCGACAAAGGCCTGCATGGCGGTCGCCCCCGCCGCACCAGGTCGGTTTTCGATCACGACGGGCTTGCCGATCCGCTTGGCCAGCCGCTCATTCACGGCCCTGGCAACCAGGTCGTTTGCAGACCCGGCCGGAAACGGAACGATCAATCGGATCGGACGCTCCGGATACGCGGCCGAGGCGGGCGCGGACACGCCTAAGAGGACAGCCGTGCAGGCCGCAAACACAAGACGCTTTACATGCATAAAGGTCACGCTTGCTGCAGCACCGTATGCAATACCCCGCATGAGCAACCTCTCATATGGCACGTGACAAAGGACAGTAGGGCTTGCGTCGCTGACGGCCACATTGCCGCACACGACAAAGCACGCAATTTGCCTACCCTTTGTCGACATTGACATAGCCCCCCGGGTACCGCAACATCGACGAGCGCATACCGACACGCAACGGTGTCGCCGAGCGAGCCTTACAGACCCCATGACACCTTGTTCAACGTTCTCCCAGATCATTCGTGGCGCTTCGAATCCGTAGCCAAGCCGACTTCGGCGCTGGTCTTCTCATCGTCGTCGTAGCGCTGGCCTTTCTGATCGTCGGGGCCTCGTTGCCTCAGGGCACCGCGCTGGAGATGGGGGCCGGATATTTCCCTAGACAGATCGCATGGCTCGCGCTCGCTGTCGGCTTCCTGGTACTCATTCGTTCCATCCGCCGCGAGGGTCCCCCCCTGTTCCGGTTTCGCTGGCGCCCCCTGGCCGCAACAGTCTGCGCGGTGCTGGCCTTCGCTGGACTGATCGAAGGTCTCGGGTTGGTCCTGGCAGCACCCATCGCGCTTGGTATCGCTGCATTGGGTTCACCGGGACTGTCGATCAGGCATTTCCTGATCCTCGCAGGGATCGTCACCGCGGCGACAGCGCTTCTGTTCGTTCAATTGCTTGGGCTCACGATCCCGCTACTTCCTCGGGGATGACCGATGTCGGTTCTTGACGGACTGGCGGTTGGATTCGGCACGGCACTCGCCGTTCACAACTTGCTGTTCGCGCTGGCGGGGTGTCTGTGCGGAACACTGATCGGCGTCTTGCCCGGCCTGGGTCCGCTTGCCACCCTGGCAATGCTGCTGCCGGTCACGAGTTACCTGCCCCCCGAGTCCGCGCTGATCATGCTGGCAGGCGTCTATTACGGCGCTCAATATGGGGGGTCGACCACCGCCATTTTGGTGAACCTGCCCGGTGAAAGCTCCTCCGCCGTTACGTGCATCGACGGCCATCAAATGGCAAAGGCAGGTCGAGCAGGTGTAGCGCTTGCAACCGCAGCCCTGGCGTCATTTTTCGCGGGGAGTATTGCAACCGTCGTGATCGCATTTTTTGCGCAGCCGCTTGGTGCCTTCGCGGTCTCGTTCAAACCCGCCGACTACTTCTCGCTGATTCTCTTCGGACTCGTCGGGGCAACTGCCCTCTCAGGCGCCGAGGTCCTCGTGTCGCTCGGCATGACGCTGATCGGGATCCTGCTGGGGTGTGTCGGCACCGACCTCTACACCGGCGTTGCGCGTTTCACGTTGGGAATCCGTCCACTCGCGAGCGGGCTCGATTTCGTTTGCCTTGCAATCGGCCTGTTCGGACTCGCAGAAATCATAGCTCACTCCATGCGAGGCGGTAGCGACCATGCGGTGCTGGGCATGCGCGTAGACGGTCTTTGGCCGAGCCGCAAGGACTGGCGCGAGGCAACCCCGGCGGCAGTCCGCGGTACGGCAATGGGCTCTCTGCTGGGTGTTTTGCCTGGGGGTGGCGCCTCGCTGGCGTCCTTTGCCGCCTACGCGCTGGAGCGACGTATCGGCGGAGACCCGACACGCTTTGGAAACGGAGCAATTCAGGGCGTTGCGGCGCCAGAGGCAGCGAACAATGCCGCAGCGCAGACCGCTTTCATCCCGATGTTGACCCTGGGGATTCCATCCAACGCCATCATGGCCGTGATGATCGGTGCACTCATGATTCACGGCGTTGTGCCAGGCCCCGACATTCTGGTCAAACGCCCCGATCTTGCCTGGGGCCTGATTGCCAGCATGTGGATTGGCAATCTGATGCTGCTGGTCATCAACCTGCCCCTGATCGGCATCTGGGTGTCGCTGTTGCGAGTGCCGTATTTCATCCTGGTGCCGTTAATCGTCCTATTCTGCTCGATTGGCGCTTTCAGCTCCGGCTACAGTGCTTTTGAAGTGGGTCTGACCGCATTGTTCGCCATTCTCGGATTTCTGGTGCTCTGGTTTCGATGCTCCCCGGCGCCGTTGGCACTCGGTTTCATTCTCGGCCCAATGCTGGAAGAGAACTTCCGGCGCGCAATGGTTCTCTCGCGCGGCGATATCACCACATTCACGCAGCACCCTGTCAGCGCGTGTTTTCTGGCCGCTACGGCGGTATTGCTCGCGGCGATGGCTCTGCCAGCGCTCGCGCGGGCACGCGCGGACGCATTCGGATCAGAGCGGCTGTAAGGCAGGCAACCGATGCTTTCAGCAACTGAGTCCGGCGCCGCACGACCGGAATGACGCTCTAAAGTTTGCTAACCGGAACGAGAGACAGCGCCTGTTCGCTGCGGTCACTGGATTGCCTCAGTGATCCTTCAAGAACTGCAACACCAGATCGAAGGTTTCCGGCCTTTCGCTCATCACGCCGTGCAAGGTGTTCGGAATGATCTGCGCCCGGGCCCGCGGCATTCTTTGCGCCATCGCGAGCGTGTGTGCGGCCGGCGTGATCATGTCGTCGGCCCCGCACAAGAGGAATGCGGGCGTGTTGATTTCGGGAAGGCGATCCCAGGTGTCGTGGGCAATCAGCGCCTCGCCCATGCGAATGAATCCGTGCAAGGGGCGGTGTACTGCAATCAAGGCAGCCTCGGCGCGCGCGATCGCCTCCGGGTGCTTGTCGTAGAAGTCAGCGGTATAAAAATACGTGAGCTCACCGGGGAACAACGCGGCGAAACCCGCGGTACAGGCGGTATCGATCCACCAGCGAATCATTTTCTTGGCCCTCGCATCGGGCCGCGATGTGGTGGAGGTCATCGCGAGTGCGCGAACCCGTTCGGGGGCTAGCAGTGATACCCACTGTCCGATCGCCCCGCCCATGGATTTGCCCAGAACCCGAGCCTGGCGAATATCGAGGTGGTCCATCAGGCCCAAGGTGTCACGCGCAAGCATCTCGGTGCTGTAGGGCGTGTCGGGAGCGTCGCTATCGCCGATACCGCGATTGTCAAAGGCCAGTACGCGAAAGTGCTGGGCCAATTGGTCGAGCATGCCGCCCCACGAAGCCCAGTTGGAGCTCGCATAACCGCCGATGAGGACGAGCCACTCACCCTCTCCGCGAACCGTGTAACTCAAATGGATGTCGCCGACTTTCACGCGGGGCATATTCATTTCTCCGTCTGCAGACTATTCTGTGCCAAACCGCAGCGAGCGCACATCATGACCCTGAGCCCGTTCCATCTGTCCGTTCCCGTCATCAATCTTGCTGATACCCGTCGCTTCTACGGCGAGCTTCTTGGCTGTGCCGAGGGACGGAGTGCGGAGTGCCGAATCGACTGGAACTTTTTCGGGCACCACCTGGTGACCCATGTCGAGCCAGACGACGCGTCGCACAAGACAACCGATGTCGACTCCTTTGGGGTGATGACGCCCTGCCGACATTTTGGCGTGGTGATTTCCCAGGAAGACTGGCAACGGCAACATCGTGGAGTTCAAGGCCTCTCGACACGGGCTTTGGCAGACGAAGCTCTGACCGCCCGGTCCTGCGCGGCTCAGGCCTGAAGCACCACAGGCGAAAACCCCTCGAGCCGATACTCGACTCGGTCGCCGGCCTGCGGAAACTTCGATGTGATCATGCTGCCGAGGATCGCGATCTCTCCGGCGCGTAGCGGATCTCCCAAGCCCGCGGCCTGATTGGCGAGCCAGGCGAGCGCATGGAGCGGGCCCCCCATCAGATCCGCGCCGCGCCCCCTGCCCACGCTCACCCCGTTGATGAACGCCTCGCCGGCGAGATCATTGATCGAGAGGCGCGACCAGTCCTCGCGAAGCTCCCCCAACACTGCGCCCTGGTTCCATGCGTTGTCAGCGATCAGCGCAAGCCCCTGCCCGGCAAGCCGCGCGTAATCGGCGTTACGGTCATCGGCAAGCTCAAGCGCTGGCCCAAGCGCGCCAACTGCCTTCACCACCGACAACGCGTCGTAGGGCTCGCCGGTAGCCGCAAGATCGTGGTCAATCCGGATCGCGATTTCGAATTCGACGATCAGACGGCCGTAGTCGGAGATACGCACTGAGGCGGGCGAGCGCACCACCTGCCGGCTGTGAAGACGCCCCGAAATGGGTGTCGGCAGGCCGGTCATTGTCTGCATGGCGGCCGAAGACAGCGCGATCTTTCGTCCGACAGACGGTCCACACAACAACGCCTTTTGATGCACATAATTCGCCTGAATTGCGTAAGCCTCGGTCACCGAGCGCGGCGCATGTTTCCCGGGAAGAGGCGCAAAGTGGGCCCGGCGCGCGTAGGCATCAATCAGCCAGTACGCAGCGCGTTGCTGGCGGGCGGCAGGGCGCGGTGAATTCACGGGTGACCTCTCCATTTAAGTACGTGACAAGAACCTGTAATTAGCGGCAAAATCTGCACCCAGCGCAATCCTTGCCGGTTTGTAATTGTTTGTATCAACAGCGCGCCAAGCACAGCACTGTTCGATACATTCGCGAAATTTTGCAATTGATGCGATCACAAGAAACGGCTTCGCCCTAAGGTCTTTCTCCACTCCGCAACCGCCGACTTCCTCCGACTGTTTGAGACCCACTTCCATGCAATCCGACCCCTCCAAGAAGCAGTTTGCCGAGCGCCTGATCAAGGCCATGCAGGATTCGGGCTACGTGGCCAAGCCGTCGGTTCTCGAGCGCGAGTTCAATCAACGGTACTGGGGCAAGCCCATGACGCTGCACGGCGTTCGTCGATGGCTGCTCGGAGAGACCCTCCCTTCGCAGGATAAGCTGCTGGTGCTCGCGGAGTGGCTGGGCGTTGCGCCGCATATCCTGCGCTTTGGCGAAGAGGTCACTTCACGCATCGAGGAGCGGCGCGCGCGCTGGGATTCCGGAGTCGGCTATCAGGAGCGGGAAATCTTTGAAGCGTTTCTGCAACTTCCGGTTCCTCAACGCAAGATGGTTCGCGAAATCATCCTCGCCTTTGTGAAGGCGTATTCGTCGCCCAGCTGACGCGCGCTCGCGCACTCAGGCGAGCGCCTCCTTTGTGCGGGTTTGGATCTGCGCCTCGAATGCACGTAGGCGCTTGTAGACCGACATCAGCTCGACGATGGTCGACCAGCTGGTCACCAGATACTGAAACGACTCCTGCACCTTGCCGAAGGCGCGGATGATCTGCTGCATGGTGCCCAGGGTGAGCGCGCCCGCCACCAGCGTCGGACCCAGTGCAAGGTAGGGCACCAGCACGCTGAATTGCAGGTAGGACCACTTCGCCACGTCGAAGTACAGGTAGTGAAAGAACAACCGGAAATAATTGGTTCTCACGTCGGCAAAGAGGCTGCCCACCGTGGCCGGTGAGGCGCGCGCCGGGTCATCCTCGCCATGGACGAGCTCCTTCCGATAGGCCGCTTCCACCCGCTGGTTGTGGAATTCGAGCCCTGGCAGCCTCACGCCCACCACCGCCATGAGTACGGTTCCGGCCAGCGCAAACAGGATCGCGACATAGACCAGCGCATGCGACACCTCACCCACCCAGGGCAGCGCCTTCACATGGGACGAGAGGGCCCACAGAATCGGCAGAAACGCGAACAGCGTGAGCAGGCTTCGCATGAAGCTCACGCCCAGCGACTCCATGATCCGCGCAAAGCGCATGGTGTCTTCCTGCACGCGTTGCGAGGCACCTTCGATGGTTCGAAGCTCCGTCCAGTGCGCCATGTAGAAGTCGTTCATCGCCGTGCGCCAGCGGAAGATGTAGTGCTTGATGAACCAGTCAAGCGCCACGGCAATCAGCACAAAGGTGCCCGCCACATGGCCAAAGGTGAGGAGGTGGCCGAAGTACTCGTCGAGCGCGACCGCGCCGGGCGTGGCAAGCGCTTTCTGGATCAGGTTGTAAAAGCCGCCGAACCATTCATTGATCTGGACATCGAGCATCACCTTGTACCAGGTGGCAAAGAGGATCAGCGCGCTGCCCAGAATCGACCAGGCAAACCAGCGGCGGCTGAGAAAGAAGCTGCGGAACATGATCTTTGCTCCTGGTTCAGGCGCGGGCCGGGCGCTCGCCCGAGACCTGGTAATACACCGCGCTCACGTCGAGCTCGCCAAACCCTGCAACGCGTGCGGCCTGGAGCTGGCTTCTGGCGAGCGAGGCGAGCGGGACTGGACGATCCAGGTCCTGCGCCAGTGCGATGAAATAGCGCATGTCCTTTTCCATGAGGCCAAGCTGAAACTGCGGAGCAAAGTCTCGGCGGAACACCTTGGGGAGCTTGGTACGCGTAAGCCGTGAGCCGGCCGGGCCCTCATTGAGCAACTGGGTGACCGGCTCGGGATCCAGGCCCGCCGCGCGTGCAACCATCACCGCCTCGGCAAGCGCAGTGTTCATCACCGCAGACAACATGTTGTTGATCAGCTTGATGGTGGCGCCGTGGCCGCTTGCGCCGATATGGATCGCCTGTCGGCCCATTGCGCCGAGGAGCGGCTGGGCAGCGGCGAGCGCGGCTGCATCACCCCCCACCATGAAGACGAGTTCACCCGAAGTCGCCTGCGGCACGCTTCCGGCCACCGGTGCGTCGAGATAGGCGAGGCCCCGCGCCGCGGCTGCCTGCGCAAGGCTTCCGGCAAGCGCCGGGGTGTTGGTGCTCGAGTCGATCACCACCGTACCCGGTGAAGCGTTGGCGAGTACCCCACCCTCATCCAGCATCACCGAACGGGAGGCTTCATCGTCGGCCACGATCGACACCACGAACGAGGCCCCGCGAACCGCTTCGGTAATCGAGTGGCAGACGGTGGCGCCAGACGACTCGAACGCGCGCGAACGCTCGGCGCCGCGGTTCCACACCCGAAGCGCGAAACCCGCCTTCATGAGATTGCGTGCCATCGGCGCGCCCATCGCGCCCAGGCCCAGGAATGCCACGGTGCTGGTCATGTTCAAGTTCTCCTGTCGATCGTCGACTGCGCTGGCGGCCATGCGAGGCGTGCAGTCTCGTGCGCGCTCGCCGCCGGTAAGCCCGGCACTCTACCGCGCCGGCAAGCGCCCACCGCGCGCCACACCACCAGACGCTCTCGGGGCCCCGGGACCAGCTGGCCACCCACGCTGCGCATCGATGATGTTGCGGCGCAACAAACAAGTTAAGGTTATCTTGAATAAAACCAATTATATGACCATAATTCGGTAATGGTGCATTGCAGCATGCATGTGCCCTTTTTCAACTGACACGGGAGCACAACCCATGAACATCCAACCGGAAAAAATTATGCAGATGCAGGCCGAGGCGCTTGAAGCCTCACGTCAGGCCGCCACCAAAACGCTGGAGGGCTGGCAAAAGCTTGCTCAACTGAATTTGCAGACCGCGCGCGCCTCGCTCGAACAATCGAGCGAGCAAATCAACGCGCTCCTGGCCGCCCGCGACACAAAGGCGCTCGCCGATCTGGTCACCTCGCTCGCTCGGCCACCCCAGGATCAGTTCTCCGCTTACGCCAAGGCCGTGTATTCGATCTACCGGGAGGCGAACCAGGACTTCACCTCGATGCTGGATAAGCAGGTGGCGGCGAGCAACCGCCAGCTTGCCGAGTCTGTCGAGACGCTGGCCCGCAACGCACCAGCCGGCACCGAGGGCGTGGTGACGCTGATCCGCCAATCGATGGCGGCTGCGCAAAACGCTTACGACCAGGTGAACCAGGCCGGGCGCAAGCTCACCGAAATGGCCGATGCCAATCTCGCGCAGGCCCCGGCAGGCGCGAAGAAGCGCGGCTGAGCGGTCAGTCGATCCGCACCAGAAGCTTGCCGAGGTTTTTCATCGCCTCGCAGGCTTCATGCACCTCGACGATCTGGTCGAGCGTGTAGACCCGCTGGATCTGGTGAACCAACTGACCCGCACGCAGCGCATGGTCGATGAAGCGCACCGCCTCGGCATGCGCTTCATCGGACATCACGTACACCAGCACTGTGCGTAGCGTGAGATCCTTGGCGAGCATTGCGAAGAACGGCAGCGCAGGCTGGGGCTCTGCATCGGACCCGTAAGCCGCAATCACACCGCGCGGACCCAGCATCTTCACGTTGTCGGCGAGGTTGACACCGGCCGCCACGTCCACAACGCGATCGAGCGCGCGCCCCGGGCCAAGCAGATCGGCCACCCTCTCCACCACATTCTCGGTGCGATAGTTGATGACCGCATGCGCACCGGCCTCGCGCGCACGCGCGGCCTGCTCCTCGCGGCTCACGGTGGCGAGCACCAACGAGGCTCCCCCCAGACGCGCCATCTGCACGGCGTAATAACCCACCGCCCCCGCACCGCCCTGCACCAGTACCGCCTTGCCGGTGACCGGGCCGTCGGCGAACACGCAACGATGCGCGGTCATCGCCGGAATGCCCAGACACGCGCCCACCTCAAAGCTCACATCGTCCGGCAGGCGAACGGCCTTGTGCGCAGGCACCACGCTGAACTGCGCGGCGGTCCCCGATGCGCGGCCAAGTGTGGCCTCATACACCCATACCCGCTCACCGATCCGGCCAGGGTCGACGCCCGCGCCCACGCGATCGATGACACCCGCCCCGTCCTGATGCGGCACGATGCGCGGAAACGGCATGGCGACATTGCCGCGTGCGCCGCCACGGGCCTTCGCATCCGACGGATTGACCGCTGACACATGGACCCGCACCCTCACCTCGCCCGCCAAGGGTTCGGGGTCAGGCAACTCGCCCACGCGCAAGACCTGCGCGGCAGGGCCTTTGGTGTCGTACCAGGCTGCTTTCATGAAACATCTCCTGCAAATCGGATCGGGGCGCATCCCGCGACGGGTCAGTGAACGCGCCGGGCGGGCAAGAGTTTACCGGCTGCAGTCAGAACGCCGAATGCCGACACGAAGCTTTACGATCGCTTACATCGGCGGCCATCAACGGCGGGACCGGCCTCGCTACGATCCGGCTCATGGAGCGCACCGTCGCGCTTCACATATCCCCAAGGAACCTCCCCATGAAACCGCACTTCACTGCCGCCGCCTGCGCCTTCGCGCTTGCCCTCACCACGAGCGTCGCCTCGCATGCACAGCAAGCGCCCGCGCAACCACCCTCAACTGCAGGGCAGTCCATGCCCCATGGGTCGCCTCACACCGGCCGTCATCAAGCCGGTCAACCGCACCACGCGCCGCATGCCGGCCATGGCGGGCATCACGTCCGCGGCGGCCAGCACAGCCATGACGGGCTGATGCTGCCCGGAGCTGGTCTGTTGCGCGGCCTGAACCTGAGCGAGGCGCAGCGCGACCGGGTATTTGCGATCCTGCATGCCCAGGCCCCCCAGATGCGGGCACAGACCCGCGACGCGCAGAAAGCGCGCGAGGCCCTGCACCAGGTGGCCCTGGCAGGTGAGCTTGACGAGGCGAAGCTGCAGGAACTCGCGCAGCAGGCCTCACGCGCCAGCACCGATCTGGCCGTGCTTCGCGCCCGCACACACAACGCGCTCTTCAGGGAGCTCACCCCCGAGCAGCAGGCGCAGCTGAAGGCGCGCATGGAATCGCGCCCGCAGCACGGCGGCCATCATCGGGCGGTCATGCACGGAATGCACTCGGCCAGCTGAGCATTGCGCGGAGCGGCGCCGGGTCGTCCGCCGGCGCCGTCCATCGGGCATGGCATAGTGAAGGCTCGCTCCTTGCAACGCAGCCAGGCCAACCGGCCTCGGCCACGCCCGATGCTCGATTCCGCTCTATTTTTCGCAGGCACGTCTGTCAGCTGGCTTGAACTCGTCGCGTTTGCTTTCGCGCTCGCCGGGGTGGTGCTCACCGCGCGCGTGAGCCCCTGGGGCTGGCCGCCCACCATGGTTGCGAGCGCGCTCTACGGCTGGCTTTTCTTCGAACACAGACTCTACGGCGATGCCGCGCTTCAGATCTTTTTCATTGCGGTGTCGATCTGGGGCTGGCGGGCATGGCTGCGCCCGCTGCCGACGC
>RFXC01000411.1 GCA_009921765.1 Betaproteobacteria bacterium
GAGCCACTCTCTCGCCTTTGTAGAGCGTCTCAGTGTCGGTGCAACGAAAAGAACAAATAGCCATTTGGGCGATGTTACTGCATCGCGTTATGAATGTAAAGCAGTAATAGTTTTGGAGATGGCGAAGTACACCGGCTCATGGAGAGCTTTCGACCGTCGCTTCGACCCTGATTCGGAAAGTTGAGGATCGGTAGGAAATGAGCGGCTCACGTAATACGGCCTGCTGCATGCAGGCAGCAGGCCCGGGAGTTCGATCGGGTGGGGCGGCGCTCCTCCTCTTCGTACCTCGATTCCAATTGGGCATACCAGCTGCATGGGTGCGGTGGCCGTGACCTGGGCGCATCGCAATCGCCTGATGCAGACCGTGTACCTCGTGACATCGGGATCCGAGGATTACCGGCGGCAGGCCCGGGTTCAAACAACCGTCGCAGGCTTGCCTTGTCGATGACGAGGCGGTCCTTCGTCAGCAACTTATCGGCAGCGTCGGCGCCGTATACAAGATCGGCACCGTCTATTGCCAAAATTTGCCAAAGATACTAAGCTCGAGCCATGAGCACAATGAACATCTCCCTGCCCGAAGCGATGAAGTCCTTCGTCGACGAGCAGGTGAACGAGCGCGGCTACGGCACGAGTAGCGAATACGTGAGGGAACTCATCCGCAAGGATCAGGAGCGCCTGCACCTGCGCGGACTGCTGCTCAACGGTGCGGCGTCCAAGCCAACTCGGGCGGTCACCGAGGCCTACTTCGAGGGGCTGCGGGGCCGGGTGCGCAAGACTGCTCGCGCCAAGGGGTGAAAGCCAAACCCGTCATCCCGCGTGAGCTGGCCCACCGGGATGTCGAAGCAGCCATCGCGCACTACCTCGCAGAGAACGCCCCGCAGGCCGCACTTGCGTTCATCGGCGCGCTGGAAGCGGCCTACGCGCACATCAGCCGCCATCCCGCCAGCGGCTCACCACGCTACGCGCACGAGCTGAACCTTCCGGGCCTGCGCTCCTGGCCTCTGGCCCGCTACCCCCATCTGGTCTTCTACGTCGAGCACCCGGACCACATCGATATCTGGCGAGTGTTGCACGGGGCACGCGACATTCCGGCGTGGATGCAGGAGCCTGAAGCGTAGCCAGACCGGTAACGACGAAAAAAATCTTCCGCATTTTGCACGCGCAAAAATCTGCCCAGGCGCGCGCATCTGGGTTAATGGCCCCCAGAGATTTATCCCCCCACCCCCCGGTGCGTAGCGACGATGCCGGGCCGTGACCGGCACCACGCTGATCACCGATGGTGTAACGAGGGGATTTGACCGTCACCATCGTCACCACCGTCACATCCACCCATCGGCGTGACGGTCGTGATGGTGCTGATGGTTGGTCGCAGGCCCGGGAGTTCGATCGGGTGGGGCTGCCTCGCTCCTTGTGTGCTCGCGCTGGACACCTATGCCTTGATCGATGCCGAACTGTTTGCGGTCAAGGCGATCAATGCTCTCGCCGGCACCGTGACTGTCGATCGCGGCGTACTGGATACCGTTCCGATGAAGCATGTCGCCGGTGCGCGTATCTATTTCGTCGAGGGCTCGCAGTTTTTCAACACCACTCAGTATCTGAGCGGCGAGATCGTTCAGACAAAGGTGCTCCCGGTAACCGGACTCGGAATGTTGCCGGAGGCCTCGGCGTCGGCGATCAGCTACACGTTCGCACACCGACAGGTACGCCCGTATGCGCTGGGGAAAGTTCGGGTCAACGGCTTCGATTACGGCGTCGCCTACATCACGGGTGCGGTGACCGTGACCTGGGCGCATCGCAATCGCCTGATGCAGACCGTGTACCTCGTGACGCAGGGCGAGTCGAGTATCGGACCGGAGCCTGGAACCACGTACACCGTGCGCATCTATGGCGAAGCGGGGACGCTCAAGCACACCGAGACAGGTATCACCGGCACCGGTTGGACATATCCGATATCAACCGAGATCGCCGAGAGCGGCGTCAACCGACCCAACGAAAAGCTCACGGTGAAGATCGAGGCGGTGCGCGATGGCTATACGAGCTGGCAGAGCCAGGAAATCGAGATTCCCGAATGCCGGGGTTACGGCATGTTCTATGGGGCGACCTACGGAGAGTGAATGGCTGCATCAAGTGGCCCGAATTTGGGCGTGAGTTATGGATGGGCAGCCCGCGAGTCGGGCTGGAACGCAGGGATGGATGCGAACTTAAAGCTGCTCGATGCGGTGTTGCAGCTTTCGGTCAAGTCGCGCGCGGTCGCGGTGCCTCCGGGCACTCCGGCCAACGGTGATCGTTACATCGTGGGCGCATCCCCGAGCGGTGCCTGGGCCGGCAAGGCGGCTCAGGTGGCGGTGCGCATCGAGGGCGCCTGGACGTTTTTTGTGCCGAAGATCGGGTGGACCTGTTTCATTGAAGACGAGAGCGTGCTCTCGGCCTACAAGGCGACGGGCTGGAGTTCAGGGCTCGCGATCTGACTGCGATTCTTTACCGCGAAGC
>RFXC01000412.1 GCA_009921765.1 Betaproteobacteria bacterium
ATGATGTCGAGCTCCAGCCCGACCGCCACGGTTGGGTCGCCCTGACGCAGCCGTGAGAGTTGGAACAATCCGGCGGCGCCGAAGAAGCAGCCGGCGAGCGCGTAGACCATCACCTTGAGCCGAGTCGTGGGGATGCCGCAGAGGCGCGCGGTGGCGAGGATGGAAGGGTGGACCTGCCCGCCACGCGCCGGCGTGCAGAGCACGCGCCTGCGTACGCCGGCGAGGGCTGCAGGCACCGCCGACATGATGAGGGCGGAGGGCAGCGGTGCGCTGCCGCCCGGAACGTAGAGCCCGACGGAATCGAGGGGGCGGGTGATGCGCTCGCAGCGCACGCCGGGCATCGTCTCGACCACGAGCGGCGGCGGCAGTTGCGCTGCGTGGAAGCGGCTGACGTTGTCGATGGCCCGCTCGAGCGCCTCGCGCTCGACGGCCGGCAGCGACGACAAGGCGATGTCGAGCTCGGCCGGTGCGATCCGCAGGCGCTCCGGCGCGCCGCCATCGAAGCGGCGCGCGAAGTCGAGCACCGCAGCGTCGCCGCGGGCCCGAACCTCGCGCACCGTGCCGCGCACGAGCTCGAGCACCTCGGCCCGATCGTCGGCCGCGGGCCGCGACAGCGCATCCCGCCGCGAGGCGGCGTCCATCGCGCCGAGATCGACGACCGGCAGCAGCGATGCCGCATCCATCCCGGTGCTCATGCCAGCATCTTCTCGACGGGCAGCACGAGCAGCGCGCTCGCGCCCGCCGCCTTGAGCTTTTCGAGCGTCTCCCAGAACACGTTCTCGCGGCAGACCGCGTGCACCGCGACCTTGTCCGGGTGGCCCTCGAGCGGGATGATGGTGGGCGACTCGCTGCCCGGCAGCAGCTTGCGGATCGCAGGCAGCGCAGAGCGCGGCGCGTGCAGCATGATGTACTTGCTCTCGCGCACCTGTTGCACGCCGTCGATGCGCATCAGCAGCCGCTCGACCCATTCGGCCTTCTCGGGCGCGAGCGGCAGGGGCGTGCGCACCAGCACGGCGTGGCTCTCCAGCACCGTGGCGACCTCGCGCAGGCGGTTCGCCACCAGCGTCGAGCCGGTGGACACCAGGTCGCAGACGGCGTCGGCACGCCCGAGGCGCGGCGCGATCTCCACCGCGCCGGAGAGCGTCACGATCTCCGCCTGGATGCCGTGCTGCTCGAGGAACCGGCCGAGCGTGTAGGGGTAGGTGGTGGCGATGCGCTTGCCGGCGAGCGTCCCGACGCCGCTCCAGGGCGCGTCATCGGGGACCGCGATCGCGAGCCGGCAGCGGCCGAAATCGAGCGCCCGCAGCACGCTGAACTTGGCGTCGTGCCCGCGGGCCGCGAGTTCGAGGCGCTTCTCCTCGATGACGTTGAGGCCGACGAGCCCGAGGTCGCAGACGTCCTCTTCGACGAGGTCGGGGATGTCGTCATCGCGCACGAACAGCAGGTCGAGCGGCATGTTCTCGCCGAAGCCGACCAGTTGATCCTTGCCACGCGAGAACTTCAGGCCACAGCGTGCGAGCAGATCGATCGATTGATCGGTGAGGCGTCCGGACTTTTGAATGGCCAACTTGAGTCTCGAGGGATTGTCCATGTCGAATCCTCAGCGTTGCGCCGGCGCCGCCGGACGGGTACTGCCGACGCGTTTCACGGCGATGCCGTAGCCGCCATTGCCGCTACCGACATAGCGCGCGACGCGCGCGATCGTCGTCACACTGACACCCGTGATTTTGTGGATTTCGCGATAGGGCAAACCGCGCTCGAGCCATTCGACCACGGCCCAGCGATCGGACATCGCCTGCAACTCGGCCGGAGTGCACAGATCGCGAAAGAAGGATCTGCATTCCTCGACGTTGCGCAAGGTGAGGATGGCCTGATACAGGCTGCGTTCGGCCCGCGCTTCCTGACGCGGCGACAGTTGGGCATGGGTTTTCATGGGTTTTGTCAGTGTATTAATGTGTTAACACGTTAATACATCGGCACGAGCCTGGCAAGCCCCGGGATTGACGACGGCAACTGGGCAAGGTGCCAACTCCGCGCGCTCCACTACGGTGGTCGCGTCAGATGAGCGGCTGAAGGTGAGCCATGACTTCGCTTAAAGACACAATTCGTGCCGAGCACTCTCTTTCCGTCGACGCGGAGGGCGTCGTCGACATCCAGGGCGGGCTACGTCTGCACCACGGCGCCACGCT
This sequence comes from Betaproteobacteria bacterium, assembly GCA_009921765.1. The sequence continues at coordinate 2,190 of RFXC01000412.1, forward strand.
GGAAACCGCTAGCCTCGGCTGGCGACTGACCGGACCGTCAACGGCGCCGCTCATCGTCGTGCTCGGCGGTATTTCGGGTCACCGTACCGTTTTTTCGGTCGCCCCCTCGCGCGTCGGTTGGTGGTCGGAGGTGGTGGGCCCCGATCTCGCGCTGCCCTCCGAGAGACTGCGGATCCTGGCCTTCGACTATTTGGGCGGCAGTGGCGAGACTACGGGTCCGGTCAACGGCGCCTGGTTCCCCGCGGTGTCGACCTATGATCAGGCAGAGTTG
>RFXC01000413.1 GCA_009921765.1 Betaproteobacteria bacterium
CCGCCGGGCACGATCAGGCATGCGGCAAGCAACAGCCGGGCAGTGGCAGATTGATGGTCTGGTTGGGCGTTCATGGTGAGGTGGGCTGGGCGAAACAGGACAAAGAACCGCAGCAGGATCGGAAACGGGGGCGCTCCAAGAGAGAGTCGGGTTGAGGGCGACCGACTTGAGTTGCGCGTCGGGCAGCCTGGTGGGTGCAGGCCAAGGCCCGCAGCGAGGCCGCGGCAAGTGGGGGCGGCCTTGCACGCGCCGTACGGATCATCCTTCGGAAGGGGGTTGGCGTGCCGCGGAGGCGTCGGTTTCACGGCGGATTTCTTCCTTGGTATACTGGACGGCTTCGCAAAGCAAGCGGTGCTCGCCCTGGCAGTATGTGCCCGAGTCGTGCGTCCAGCTTGTGGCCCATGCGGCCGGCGATTTCGGGGTGTAGCTTAGCCTGGTAGAGCGCTACGTTCGGGACGTAGAGGCCGGAGGTTCGAATCCTCTCACCCCGACCATCAAGGTCAATTGACGGCATCACCGCGCAACCCTGCTTCGCGGTGCTTGACCCGATTGCCGCAGTGCTGCGCTTCATGGCCTCTTTCGCCGGGCTGAACCGAACTGAAGTTGGCTGGGTCGCTGCGATTGCTCAAACCGCGGGCGACAGGCCGCCGTCCACATTGATCGCAGTTCCCGTGATGTAGCCGCCTGCCTCGGATGCGAGCAGACACAAGAGTCCCGCGAACTCATCGGGTCGCCCCAGGCGACCAAGCGGGATGGCTCGACCCTCATTCGCGAGGTAGTCTGCGTAGTCCAGCGAAGCGCCGCTCTGTCGATGAAACCGTCGCCACTGTTCACTATCGATACGACCGACGCAAATCGCGTTCACGAGAATGTTGTCTGAGGCGACTTCATGGGCCAGCACCTTGGTGAAGGCGACGCCAGCCGCCCTCGAAACCGATGTGGGCGCGGTGCCTGCCCCCGGCGTCTTTGCCAGCGTATTGACGATATTGATGATGCGCCCCCAGCGCTGCGCACGCATATGGGGCAGAACCAGCCTGCATAGGCGAATCGCCGAAAACAGCTTGATTTCGAAGTCTGCTTGCCAGGCTTCTTCGCTCAGGGTTTCAATTGAGCCGCGCGCCGAACCACCAGCGTTGTTGACCAGGATATCGACGCCGCCACGGCGTTGAGCGATCTGAGCACACACGTTGCTGATCGCGTCGCGGTCGGTGACATCGGCCGCGAAGCCCTCGATTTGCGCACCGGTTTCGGTGCGCAGTTGGTCGACTGCGCGCGCGAGTCGGTCGCCATTGCGAGCCACGATGATCACGTGCGCGCCGTACCGCGCGAACTCAAGGGCGGTTGCGAAACCGAGACCCGCACTGCCTCCGGTGATGAGCGCACAGCGGTTTGATAGATCCAGATTCATGTGGACGGCTACCTCATCAGTCGATCTTGATACCTGCTGCTTTAATGACCTCACCCCACTTTTTCGTCTCGTTGGCGATGAGTTCTGAAAACTGCGCCTCCGACCACTGGTTGGGCTGGGCACCGAGCTTGCCCAAACTCTCGATGACATCGGGCTGGGTCATGGCGCGCCGAACGCTCTGGTTGATCTGAAGGATGGTTGCGTGCGGCGTCCCGGAAGGCGCCATCAAACCAAACCAGGTACTGGCGATGAAGGCGGGCACGCCTGCTTCGGCGGAGGTCTGAACCTCGGGGGCCGATTCGAGTCTGCCTGGCGAAGCCACAACGAGTGCCTTGAGCTTACCTGACTTGAGATGGGGCAGTGCAAGTACTGCGCTCGAGGCCATCATATCGACGTGACCAGCGAGCAGATCGGTGGTTGCAGGCCCGCCGCCTTTGTAGGGGATGTGGCGAATATCGACCTTGGCAACGTGCTTCAAGAGTTCAAGCGAGAAATGCTGGGGACTACCTACGCCGCCCGAGGCATAGGTCAGTTCGCCAGGTTTGCTCGCAGCAAACGACAACATTTCAGCGAGCGACCTGAACGGCAAGGAGGCCCGGATCAGCAACAGGTTGGGGACATCGCCCAGCAGAGCAACCGCCGCGAAGTCTCGCTTGATATCGTAGGGTGTCTTGGGGCTCAGTTGCGGGTTCAGTACGTTGGCAGGCGTGGCGAGGAGCAGCACATGTCCGTCAGCGGGCGCTCGCGCCACAAGCGAGGTACCGATATCGGTATTGCCGCCAGGGTGGTTCTCCACAACAACCGGAGCGCTCCAGTCCTCACCGAGTTTGCGCGCAAACAGCCTGGCGAGAATGTCGGTGCCACCACCGGGCGAGTAGGGCACGATGAGCCGAACCGCTTTTTGGGGATAGGCATGACCTGCGCCAGCCTGAGCAGTTGCGTTGCCGGTACTGAGCAGCAATAAAGCCGCGGACATCGCGTACACAAGGATGGATTCGACCTTGCAAAGACTCAAGATGGCTTCTCCTCGACTTGGCTTGCGAGGAGGTTAG
>RFXC01000414.1 GCA_009921765.1 Betaproteobacteria bacterium
GGAATGCCCGGGTGCGTCCATGGGCGAGCATCCAGGCCCAGTCATCCTGGGTCTGGTTCCAGTGCGCAGCCCCCGAGAGTGCGAGCAGACCGTCAAGATCGGCGAGCGTGGGCTCGATCAGCACGGCGGGTTGGTTTTGCATCGCGGCCCGGGCGTTGACTGCGGGTGCGATCAATAGCGACCGTCGCGCGCTTCGAAGTGTGTGGGTTTGCCCAGGCTTTCGCCGCCCCGTGCCACCCAGTCGGCGACCCAGTCGATCAGCGTGGAGAGGGGAACGCTCGGCAACCCGAACAACTGCTGTGAGGCCGACGTGTCAACCAGCCAGGCGGTGGGCGCCTCGGCGCCAGTCAGAATGGGTTCGCGGCCCAGGCGTCGTCCGAACTCGCCTGCCAGCCACCGGATGGAGGTGTGCGCCGGGCCGGTGATGTTGATGGGGGTGGTGGGGCTCGTGCAGTGGGCGAGCAGACGGAGCGCCTGTTCGTTTGCATCACCTTGCCAGATCACATCGGCCCACCCCATGGTGAGATCAATGGCGCGACGGTTGAGCACGGCATCGGCGACATCGCGCAGCACGCCATAGCGCATGTCGATTGCGTAGGACAGGCGCACCAGCCGTCCGGGTGTACCCCAGCGTTGCGATGCATGCTCGAACATGCGTTCACGGCCCACGCAGGAGGCGGCGTAGTCGCCAGGTGGCGGAATGGCGGGCTCGGCCTCGGTCGCGCCGGGGCCGTTGGTTGGGAAGAATGGATACACGCAGGCGGTTGAGAAGGCAATGATCCGACACTCACGGTAGTGCTCGGCCACCATCCACGGCACCGCAACATTCATTGCCCAGGTAAAGGCGGGATTACCGCTTGCGCCGAATTTGTGGCCGGCCATGAAGACCACGTTGGTGACGCCATCCCGGTGATTGGGAAGCTTTGCAATCGCCTCGCGATCGAGCAGGTCGCAGCTGACGGGCTCAACGCCCGCTTCGCGCAATTGGGCGGCGATAGCCGGATCGCTGAAGCGGGCCACACCCAGCACACGCTTCTGGGGGGCCGCGCGCTTGGCCATGCGGGCAAGCGTGGGACCCATCTTGCCGCCTACCCCCAGCACGATCAGATCACCATCGACTGCGCTCAGTGCGTTGATCAGCGCCTGCGAGGGCGCGGTCATCGTGTCTTCTAGCGCGGCGACGCTGGCAAAGCCTGATGGAAAATTGCCTGGACTCATCGGCGAATGCCCTCGAACAAGTCACGGCCTGCTGCAAGCGAGCGGATCTTGCCGTCAGCGATGGACCGCTTGAGCATCCAGAAGCCGCAGTCGGGGTGGATGTAGCGGATGCGATCAGCACCCAGCACGGCCGCTGCCCGTTCAATCGCGCGGGCAACGTCTTCGGCTGACTCGATCGTGGTGGACTTCACGTCGATCACTCCCAGACCGAAACCGATGCCGGGTCTGAGTTCGCGAAACGCAGCCAACTCCTCGGCGGGGCGATGCGCGCATTCCATCACCACATGATCGACATGGAGCGCGTTCAGATAGCCGATCAGGCGGTCCCAGCTACCCTTCTGGATGCTCTGGCCGCCGTAGTTTCCAAAACACAGATGGACGGCCGTGGGGCAGCGCGCGGCATCGAGCACCCGGTTCATGGATGCCGCCGCCCATTCCCACTCCTCCGCATGGCCAGGAAGATTGGCTTCATCCACCTGAATCACATCAGCCTCGCAATGTGCAACCTGCTGGGCCAGTACGCCGCCGATGGCATCACACAGAGCGGGAAGGTCGGGGTAATGCCGATCAATGAGCGTTTTGGCCAGCATGTGCGGGCCGGTGAGTGTGAACTTGAACGGGTGGGTGGCGAGCCTGCGCGCGCTTTCGCAGGCAAGCGGCAAATCGAGTGTGCCGCTGGACACCGGACCGGTGACGGTATCGAAGGTGAAGCGCTGCGTGATGCCGTCCATGGGCCGCACGAAGTACTCGATCATCCCGTTGGTTTCGGGGTGATTGATGTCGAATCGGTAGAGTTCGCCGTCGCAGACCAGATCGACGCCCGCCCGCTCCTGGGTATGGATCACCACCCGCGTTGCATCGGCGAGTGCCTGGGCCGATGGGCTTGCAACCAGCCAGTCTGGCACGGGGTAGGAACCAACGACAGTGGTCCGGATACGGGGCATGAAATTCTCCTGAAGTGCGCGGGCAGTGACCGACGATCTGTCAGTCGGAATAAAGGCGAGCGGCGAGTGAGCCGCGGGGCATGTTACCGAGCCCCCTACGCACTCCACAAGCACCGATTCCGCTTCTGGTTCCGCTTCGCGCAAGCGCTGGCTTTCCCGTCTGAGTCGGGCGGGTTAACATCGCGCGGCGCTCGCCTGCGGGGGGCGACACACTGCGCGAGTCGCAGTGCCAGGGCAGCCAACCATTCAATCTCAGGAGTAGTGCTCGATGAGCAACGCCCAGCGCATTGGCATCAT
>RFXC01000415.1 GCA_009921765.1 Betaproteobacteria bacterium
AAGTCTTTCCCTATCTGTTGCGCAAGCTGGTAATCAACCGCAGCAACCAGGTCTGGGCACTGGATACGAGTGCGCCATGTAGGCGCGGTTTGCAACAACAGGAAAAAGGAGGGACAACTGTCAGTAAACCGAAGCTGGCTGATTCTCGACCGGCAGCTGAAATGCTGCCTCGCACCGGGGGAGGCCGGGCGAAAGGGGGCCGCAAAGCTTGGCCGTTTGCCGACGGCTGGGTGTCATGCGCAGAGCGGCCTGAACTGTACCGGGCGACGGTCGCAAGATCGGCGCGTCGGGCTACCACAAGGTCTATGGTGAGGCAACGAAGCGTGCGTTGGAAGCCTCTGTATTTACAAGTGCCGACCGTCGGCAACGACGGTCACAGTGGCGCGATCTGGCCGTGCTTGGTGTTCGCGGCGGGAGGGTGCGACATGTACGCACTCGACGACGGGGTCCTCCCCTGGCCGTCGTCCGGAGCCATCAGGGGTAGAGCACGCCACCTAAGGACCTGAAGGTTGGGAATCGGAACATGGGAACCGGTGATACCTCGCCCGTGACGGACACGGGCTATCCGCGGCGAACGGGGATGGGGCGTCAGCGGGACGGAGCTCGCGTAGTAGTCCGAGGTCGGGAAAGCCGGCCACATGGCGAAGGCGAGCAGGGAACCGATCGGCGAGCGAAGCCGCAGGAACGATCCGTGGACTCGGATCATCAGGCCGACAAAGCCTGGCTCCTGAGCGTGCAGCGCAAGCTGTATCAGTGGAGTCGACAAAACCTCGACGAGAGTTACCGCGAGTTGTGGAACTGGATCATCGATCCGCGCAACCTGCGGTGCGCCTGGGCGCGTGTAGCTACCAATCAGGGCAAGCGCACGGCGGGCATCGACGGGAAGACCGTGGGCAGCATCCGCCGAGACATCGGCGAGCACGCCTACTTGGAAGAGCTGCGAAAGGCACTGCGGTGCGGCGCCTACGCGCCGAGCCCGTGCCGCCGCAAGCTCATCCCCAAGCCGGGCAAACCGGGGCAGTTCCGGGCCCTGGGCATCCCCACGGTAACCGACCGCGTGGTTCAAAGCGCGGTCAAGCAACTTCTGGAGCCCATCCTTGAAGCGCGCTTCAGGCATGTCTCGTACGGCTTCCGGCCGGGGCGGGGTTGCCACGGCGCGCTGGAGCACATCCGGATGACCTTGCGGCCCAGGCGCGTGAGCAAGCTCGATGGCCTGCGGCATGAGACGCCCTACCAGTGGGTGATTGAAGGCGACATTCAGGGCTGCTTCGACAACATCGACCATCACCTGCTGATGCAGCGCGTGCGCGAGCACTGCGCCGACCGGCGGGTGAACCGATTGCTCGTGCAGTTCCTGAAGGCCGGGGTCCTCAGCGAAGAGCAGTTCTTTCGCACCGACGCCGGCACGCCGCAAGGGGGCATCATCTCGCCGCTGCTGGCCAATATCGCCTTGGGTCTTATCGAAGAGCGATACGAGCGGTGGGTGGAGCACCGGACCAAGCGGCGGGCACACAGGAAGAGCGATGGCCTGAAGGCGGCGCTGGAGGCGCGCAGCTCGGATCGGCGTGCCGGTCGAGTTGTGATGTTCCCGGTGCGGTATGCAGACGACTTCGTGATCCTGGTGCACGGCACGCAACAGCAGGCCGAGGCCGAGCGGGATGCTCTCGCCAAGGCACTTCGCAACGGCATGGGGTTGACCCTGTCACCCGACAAGACGCGGATCACAGATCCGGCCGACGGCTTTCAATTCCTCGGGCATCGCGTGAGCATGCGCTGGGACGACCGCTTCGGCTGGTCGCCTCGCATTGAGGTTCCGAAGACGAAGGCGGCGGACTTGCGGCACAAGGTTAAGCAACTGACGACGCGGCAGACCGTGCACTGGTCGCTAGACGACCTGCTCCAGAAGCTCAACCCCATCCTGCGTGGCTGGGCGCACTTCTACTGTTATTGCACCGGCGCGAAAGACGTCCTCGGCGGCCTGGACTGGTACGTGAGAGACCGTGTGTGGCGCTGGATGCGAAAGAAGCACCCAGAGGCCTCCGTGCGGTGGCTGCTCCGACACCGACGACCCAGCCGGCATCGTCCGACGCGACGTGTGTGGCAGGGCGAGCGGCACGAGCAATACCAAATGGGCTGGCTAAAGGTGCAGCGCTACAAACGCAGATGGATGACCCTACCCGACTTCACCGTGGTTCCTGGAGAGCCGGATGCATAGCGAAAGATGCACGTCCGGTTCGGCGAGGGGGCACGCTAAACTGCCGATCGCGAGATCGGCGCGGCGAGCGTGCTCTACTCAACCCTACATTCGAATGGCCCGTGGCTTTGTGTACCTGACGGCCGTGGTTGATGTGTTTAGCCGCCGTGTGCTGGCTCATCGCACGGTGATCACGCTTGAAGCTTGCCATGCGGTGGAGGCGCTTGAGGAAGCCTACGCACGGTTTGGCAAACCCGAGATCATC
>RFXC01000416.1 GCA_009921765.1 Betaproteobacteria bacterium
CCCCACGCCGAGCGCACGGCCGCATTGCTGTCTGAGTTTGGATACACCGCTGAAAAGCATCCCGTAGCGGCCGAGGACGTTCAGGCCTACGGCATGCAATCCATCACCAACCTCATCGTGCGCCGACGCTTCGCCGCCGCGGGCCCCACCATCGCCCTGAACGCCCACGGAGACGTCGTCCCACCGGGCGATGGTTGGACGCACGACCCCTACGGCGGCGAGATCGTCAACGGCCAGCTGTACGGTCGAGCGGCCGCCGTCAGCAAGAGTGACTTCGCCACCTACACCTTCGCCTTGCGCGCCCTGGAGTCGCTGCAGCAGCCGCTCAAAGGCAGCGTGGAGCTGCACTTCACCTACGACGAAGAGTTTGGCGGTGAATTGGGCCCGGGTTGGTTGCTGCGCCAAGGCCTGACCCGCCCTGACCTGCTCATGGCCGCAGGGTTCAGCCACCAAGTGGTGACGGCCCACAACGGCTGCCTGCAATTGGAAGTCACCCTGCATGGCGTGGCGTCCCATGCGGCCTATCCCCAAACGGGGGTGGACGCGCTACAAGCTGCCAATCGTTTGCTCACGGCACTGTATGCGCACAACGACGTCCTGCGCACCCGACGCTCTCAGGTGGCCGGCATCACCCATCCCTACCTCAACGTGGGACGCATCGAGGGAGGCAGCAATACCAACGTGGTCCCCGGCAAAGTGGTCATCAAGCTGGATCGTCGAATGATTCCTGAGGAGGACGTGCATGCCGTGGAGGCCGAGGTGCGCCACCTCATCGAGTCCACGGTCGCCGCGTGCCCAGGCATTCGTTTGGACATCAGGCGCCTGCTGTTGGCCCATTCGCTCAAACCCCTGCCGGAACGCGCCGCTCTGGTTCAGGCCATTCAGCGGCATGCCCAAACCGTGTTTGGCGAGCCCATCGAAGAAAGCGGCACACCCTTGTACACCGACGTTCGGCTGTATGGTGCCCACGGCGTTCCCGCCGTCATTTACGGCGCTGGGCCCCGGACCGTCTTGGAGTCCAATGCCAAACGGGCTGACGAACACCTGGACCTGACCGACCTCAAAGGGGCCACCCGGGTCGTGGCACGCACCTTGTTGGATCTCCTAAAGTGAGGGGATGCTCCAGTGTGGTGCACAAATCGCTGGCAGGCGCGCATACATTTTGCTCATACTTGTGATCTTTAGAACGGAGCCTCGACCATGAAAACGTCTTTCTCTCGCCGCAGTGCCTTGGGCCGGTTGGCCGCCAGCCTGGTGGGCCTGGTCATTGCTGGCCCTTTGGCCGCCCAAGCCCAGACCCCCATCAAGTTCCAGCTCGACTGGCGCTTTGAAGGGCCTGCTGCACTCTTTTTGGCATCGTCGGCCAAGGGATACTACAAAGCGGCCGGTCTGGACGTGACCATCGACGCTGGCAACGGCTCTGGCGGCACCGTCACCCGCGTGGCCTCGGGCGCCTACGACATGGGGTTTGCCGACCTCGCTGCGCTGATGGAGTTCCATGCCAACAACCCCGACGCTGCCAGCAAACCCGTGGCGGTGATGATGGTCTACAACAACACGCCGGCAGCGGTGCTTGCGCTCAAGAAGAGCGGCATCAAGACCCCGGCCGACCTCAACGGCAAGAAGCTCGGTGCGCCGGGCTTTGATGCCGGTCGCCGCGCGTTCCCGATTTTTGCCAAGGCCAACAACATCTCGGGTGTGCAGTGGACCAGCATGGATCCGCCGCTGCGCGAAACCATGCTGGTGCGCGGCGACATCGAAGCGATCACCGGCTTTTCGTTCACCTCGATCCTCAACCTTGAGGCCCGCGGCGTGAAGACCGAGGACATCGTGGTGCTGTCGTACCCCGATTTCGGCGTGAAGCTCTACGGCAACGCCATCATCGTCTCGCCCAAGCTGATCCGCGAGAACCCGAAGGCAGTGACCGCCTTCCTGTCGGCCTTTGCCAAGGGCGCCAAGGAAGTGATGGCCAACCCCGACGAGGCGATCGAATACGTCAAGGCACGCGACGGCATCATCAACGTCGATCTCGAGAAGCGCCGCCTGCGCATGGCGATCGATTCGGTGATCGCAAGCCCCGACGCGCGCGCCGAAGGCTTCGGCATGGCCAACCCGGGCCGCATGGCGCTGATGGCCTCGCAGGTGTCCGATGCGTTCGCCACCAAGACGCGCGTGGACGTCAATGCGGTGTGGAGCGACAAGCTGTTGCCGGCCAAGGCCGAGCTCAACATCCTGCCAGCCGTCAAGCCTGCCGCCAAGAAGTAAGCCGTCTCGCAGAGCAGCAGCATGGCCTTTGTCGACTTCCGCAACGTCTGGCTCGCCTACAACGACGAACTGCTCGCCAAGGGGCAGTACGCGGTTGAGGACATCTCGCTGCAGGTTGAGGAGGGCGAGTTCATCGCCATCGTCGGCCCCTCGGGATGCGGCAAGTCGAC
>RFXC01000417.1 GCA_009921765.1 Betaproteobacteria bacterium
CCCCAGTGCAGCGGATAACGCACCCCCTTCACGCCTACCAGCCCGATCGCAATGTTGCGCGGGTCGTGGCTGCCCTGGACATCGGGGATGTCGCGTTCGGGCGGCCGACCGGGTGTGGCGAGCAGGTCCACATGCCCGATCACCAGCTGCGCCTGCCCGAGTGCAATCTGCGACGCACGCGTCTGGCGCCAGCGCGCAATGCGGTTGCTCGCGCGATGATCGACCTCGAGCGCAACCGCCACCGCTTCGTCAGCCATCCGGTCGAGCATCGCCGAATCAGCGGGCCCTCCGATCTGCCAATCGCTACGGGCGAGCGAAACGGGGCAAGCAAGCGCCCGAAGGCAGTCAGCAAGCGCCGCGCCGGCACCGGGTCCGATAGATTCACCGAATCCTTTGTCGCCGCCCTGGTGCGCGCGAAACGCGCCGTCGATCAACGCGTCGTCGACCGCCTCGGGATGCCACGAACGACGTCCGTCCACGGTAAGCGTGGCAAGGAGGGGCCGATCGGCGTCGACCAGCCAACGCGCGAAACGGGCCAGCCAGGCGCTGGAGACCAGATCGAGGAAAGCGGTGGTGACAATGCCGTCGAATCGTGTTGCATCGAGCGCTTCAAGCGAGGTCGCCAGATCGATCTGCTGCGTCTCGAGCAGCCAGCGGGCGCGGCCGGCCTGCACCTCGCAGCGGCCTGCCGATTCCACCGCCTCCCAGCCCTGGGCGCGGGCCCAGCGCGCGATGCGGGCGGGTGCCTGATCGAGAAGCTGCTGGTCAAAATCGAGCAGTACCCAGTGCTGATCGCCGCCCAACCGGGGAGCGAGCGCGCGAAAATTCGCGGCCGTTCCCCCGCCAAGGTCGGCGAGGCGAAGTGGCGCGGTGCGGGCCGCGCGACGCCGCATCAAGGCCTCGGCAAAAGCGTCTTCCAGGGGCCGCGAGCGGGCGGCAAGATCGAAGGGTTCGCGCTGGGCGAGCCAGTCGGCGTCGAAACCACTCATCGGGCATGCTCCGCGTTGAGGCGTGCACCCGATACCACGCCGTACGGGGCCTCGGCACACGCCCCGGGCGCCGGGTCAGGTCCAATGGGAACCCGCTCACCCAGCTGATCGAGTGCGTTCGCCCAGCGCCGGACTGCGGCCGGCCAAGGCACCAGCGTGGCCCGTGCGCGACGTGCACCATCGCGCAAGGTCTGTCGCTGCCCGCCCGAGCCGATCAGCGTCTCAAGCACGCTTGCGAGTGCAGCCACATCACCCGGTGGCACCAGCCGGCAAGCCGAGCCCGGAATGGTTTCGGGCGTGGCACCCGCACTCGTGGCAACAATCGGCACGCCCTGCGCGAGCGCCTCCGTGTACACCATGCCATAGCCCTCATGATCGGAGGCAAGCACAAACAGATCGGATTCCTGCCAGGCCCTCGCAAGCCACGCATCGGGCTGCTCGCCATGGAGCGTGATGCGGTCGGCCAGACCCAGCTCATGAATTGATCGGCGAAGCGACGCGACCGTGGCGGGATCGCGATCGAGGCTGCCCACGCAATCGAGCCGCCAACCTGTTGCGCGCACACGCGCAAGCGCCTTCACCAGCATCTGATGATTTTTACGCGGCGTGATCGTGGCCACACACAGCAGACGCACCGGCCCGTCGAACCGCTCCGTGCCAGCACCCACGTCGAGGGACGGCACATCCACCCCAGGCTCGGCCACCGCAATTCGGCTGGGCAGGATGCCCGCCGCAAGGACCTCACGGGCCGTCGCAGGACTCGCACAGATGAGGCCGTCGAGTCGCGACCACAGCGCTGATTCGATCGCCCCCAACCTCGCTGCGGCGCCGACCGACAGACCGGTTTCGAGCGCGAGCGGATGATGAATGAATCCCAGCGCCATCCAAATCAGACGAAATTAATATTCCCGAACGCTCAAGAAGCCTCTTGAGGTAGTTGGAATTGTAAATCTCACCATTATAAACACAAACGTATCTTCCGGTACTGTCTTTTATTGGCTGTGCTCCCCCTTCAATATCAACAATTGCCAATCTATTCATGCCCATCGTAAAAGTTTTGTGTTGGTAGACGTAGGTGGCATCAGGACCTCGATGTTGCATCGACTCGAGAGCGTGGTAAATGTTTCGCCCGTTTGCGTTCTTAGCAAATTTGCCGGCAATCCCACACATTGAGAAAGCGTATCTGTACCCAGGTAAATCTCAAATATTCAAAGATCAAAATTGATATCAAGTTTGTGAACTGGGGTACCTTGGTTTAGAATGAAGGCATGGGTTCAGTAGTTAAAAAGCGTCGCAAAAGAATGGCTAAGAAGAAGCATAAGAAATTGCTTAAAAAGACTCGTATCCAGCGAAGAAATAAGAAGTAGTTCAGAGCTTAATAGCTGTCAGAATGCTTTTAATTGATGTAATGAAATATCGCGATTTATT
>RFXC01000418.1 GCA_009921765.1 Betaproteobacteria bacterium
CCTCGGTGACCGCGGCGCCACCGACCAGCGAGCGGCGCTCGAAGACACCGACCCGCAGACCGGCGCGCGCGAGGTAGCAGGCGCAGACGAGGCCGTTGTGACCGGCGCCGATGACGAGTGCATCGAAATCGGCGGTAGGGGGCTTGCGACTGGATGAATTCACAGGTACTGTATGGATCAACAGAGGTGTCCCATGTCAGATCTCACCCCACGTCAAACCGAAATCCTCCGTCTCATCCAGCGAGCTATTGCCGAAACCGGCATGCCGCCCACGCGGGCAGAAATTGCGCAAGAGCTCGGGTTTAAGTCCGCCAACGCCGCCGAGGAGCATCTGCGCGCACTCGCCCGTAAGGGTGTGATCGCGCTCGTGCCGGGCACCTCGCGAGGCATCCAACTCAAGGACATCCTGCGCGAGCAGCTCGGTTTGCCGCTCATCGGCCGTGTGGCCGCCGGTAAGCCCATTCTCGCAGAAGAGAACATCGAAGCGCGCTTCAATATCGATCCCGACATTTTCTCGCCTCGGCCGCACTACCTCCTCAAGGTGACCGGCATGTCCATGAAAGACGCCGGCATCCTCGATGGCGACCTCGTCGCCGTGCATCGCACGCCCGAGGTGCGCAATCGCCAAATTATCGTCGCCCGCCTCGAAAACGAGGTCACGGTCAAACGTTACAAGCAAGAAGGCCCCACGGTCTGGCTGCTACCCGAAAACCCCGACTTCGAGCCGATTCGCGTCAACCTGCGCGAAGAGCCGCTCATCATCGAAGGTGTGGTGGTCGGTGTACTGCGTCGCGGTGCCACGAGCGGTAAGGCTGCGCCTGCCGGGTTGATGTAACGCCGCCCGTCGTTTCCGCGAGCGATCCACATGCATTTTCCCAAGCTGCGTCCGTTGACGGGCGCTGCGCGTTGTCACCATGGGTCAGGCCACTTGCGACACCACAGCCGAGCCGTCGCTCGAACGGCTGCTCGAACACCCCGCCATCTGGCGCGGTCGAAGCGTTGCACGCACCGCTACGCTCAGCACGGGGTGTACCCGCCTCGATGACGCGTTGCCGGGTGGCGGGTGGCCCGCTGCCGGCCTCACCGAAATCCTCACCGCGCGCAGCGGTCTCGGCGAATTACGACTCCTCGTGCCCCTGCTCGCACGTCTCGGCGCGCAGCCGCCACCGCGATCGGCCGTTTGGGTCTCGCCACCCTTCGAGCCTTATGCGCCGGCGCTCATCGCAGCGGGTGTGCCTCTCGAGCGCCAGCTCGTCGTACGTACGGCAGAGCCCGCCTGGGTCATCGAGCAATCCCTCGATTCGGGTGGCGCAGCGCTCGTACTGGCCTGGCTTGCACCGGGCGTGGCCACGAGCGTGACGGTGCTGCGACGTTTGCAACTCGCCACGCAGCGCAGCGGCGCACCGGCCTTTCTTTTTCGACCGCTCACCGAAGCGAGCCGTACATCGCCTGCAGAACTTCGTCTCGTATTCGAGCCGCACGTGACGGGTGGACGCGTGCAGTTACTCAAAAGTCGCGGCGGCGAGCGCAAGCCTCTCGAATTGCGTTGGCAAGAGTTCTCTCTGCAGGGGAACGCGCTGCAGGAGCACGCTTTGCAGGAGCACGACGATGTCGCCTCGTGAGCGCGCCTCTTCGGTGACGCGCGCGTTTCGCGCACCGCGTCAGGGGACCTCTGCGCAGATCTCCTCGCGCAACGCATCGACACCGCGTGCACTGACGAGTGGTAGGCCGCCCGATCCGCCGCTGCCGCTCGAGTCCTTGTTCGATGCCGCACCCGAGGCCTGGGTGGCGCTGCATGTTCGCAGCACTTCGACGAACGATATCGCTGTTGCGCCGACGATCGCCTCATCGGAGTCGGCCGCTGCGCTCGCACATCTTGCCGAGATCGCCGGTGGCTTCACTTCGCGCGTGAGCCTCGAACCACCCGATGCGGTGCTCCTCGAAGTGCGTGGCAGTTTTCGGCTCTTCGGTGGAGCGCAGAGGCTGTGCCGACAACTGCTCGATCGTTGTGGTGCAGCGGGCTACGCGCTGCATTGGTCGCTGGCGCCGACACCGCTTGCGGCGATCGTGCTCGCGCGGGCGGGGCAGGGCGCGATCGTGCTGGCTCGCGATCGTCTCGTCGGTCTACTCGCGCCGTTGCCGCTTGCGTTGCTACGTTGGCCGGACGATGCCCTCGAACGACTCGACTCGGTGGGCGTACGCACGTTGGGCGCTGCGTTGCGCTTGCCGCGAGCGGGGTTCGCCCGACGGTTCGGACCCAAGCTGCTACTGACGCTCGATCAACTCACCGGCGCAGCGCCCGAGTTGCGTCGACCCGTTGCACGTCGCGAGCGGTTTCGAGCGCAGGTGGAGCCGGCCTTCGAACTGCAG
>RFXC01000419.1 GCA_009921765.1 Betaproteobacteria bacterium
TCGTCGGTGTTGCCTTGCAGAACGACCTTGCGCGTGGGGTTGGCAACCAGGAAGCGCGAGTGCGCCTCGAGAACGGGACGAAAATCATCTTTGACGACGAAGCTGTCGAAGTCGAAGAAGATGCTGCGGCGGGAGAGCGGGTTGTTCGGGTCGTTGAACGGATCCTTGCTCGGGTCGTTGGCGACGTCGAGTTGCCGGACCGAGCGGTCACCGATCCCGGCCGATGCCGCGCTCGAGCCCGCACCGGCCGAGTCACCGCGTGACTCGATCGGCGCGCCCTTGTCCTCGAGCGGTGTCGGTGTGCTGCAGGCAGCCAGCAGAGCAGCAAGCGACAGGGCAACTGCTGCAGTCAGGGATCGTTTCATCATGCCTCCGGAGATAAGGGAACGGTGGTGAGCGGTGGATAGGGTGATGCCTAGCGGCTGAACGGACCCCAGGTGGGTTCGCGGATGTCGGCTGCGTCGGAACTCAGCCGCTGCTTGGTGCGGCCGTCGATGGAAACCGCCATGAGCGAGTCACGCCCGGCTGAGCGCGTGGCGTACATGATCCAGCGGCTGTTGGGCGCAAAGCTGGGTGACTCTTCCCGACCGCCGTCAGAGAGCACCCGCTCGGAGCCGCTTGCCAGATCACGCACAACCAGTACGAGCCCGATGTCGCGCCGCGAGATGAAAGCCAGTGTGCGGCCGTCGGGGCTCACGCGCGGGCTTACGTTGTAGGGTGAACCGAAGGTGATGCGCGAGACATCCCCCCCGGTCGCGGGCATCCGATAGATCTGGGGCGCGCCGCCACGGTCGGAGGTGAAATAGATGAAACGACCGTCGGGCGAGAACACGGGTTCGGTGTCGATGCCCGACGACGTGGTGAGGCGTACGGGCGCCCCCTCGCCGGTGGCCGAGATCAGATAGATCTGCGACAAACCGTCGCGGGTGAGGGCGACGGCGAGCGAGCGGCCATCAGGCGACCAGGCCGGGGCACTGTTGCTGCCCCGGAAATTGGCGACCGCGATGCGTTGGGCATCGGAGAGCGAGTGCACGTAGACCACCGGCTTCTGGCTCTCGAAGGAGACATAGGCCAGGCGCCTGCCGTCAGGCGACCAGGATGGCGAAATGATGGGCTCGGACGAACGCAGGGCGACAGACGGGTTTTCACCATCCCAGTCGGCGATCGTGAGCCGAAAGACGTTGTTCTGTTTGGTGATGAAGGCGATGCGGGTGGAAAAAATGCCCTTCTGACCGGTGATTTTTTCGTAGATGTAGTCGGCGATCTGATGGCCAGCCAGGCGCAGATCGCCTTCGGATACCACCAGAGTGCTGCGACCCATGGCCGATTCGCGTACCGGATCGCTCAGCTGAAACCGGATGTCGAGACGGCCATCAGCCAACCTTGACACCGAACCACCCAGTACGGCGTCGGCGCCACGCGAACGCAGCGATGGGAAATCGATATTGGCCGACTCGGAGAGCGTTCCGGTCTGTTCGACCAGGCGGAAAGCGCCGCTTTGAACCAGATCATTGCGGATCACGTCGGCGATTTGCCGGGGGACCCTGCTGTCGGTAACAAAATTGGCCACTGCGATGGGGTAGCGGGTTGCACCGACGCCAGAGACGTCGATTCTCATCTGCGCGAATACGCCAACGGGCATGGCCGGCAGCGCTGCGCACAGCGCAACAAACAGCAGGCGAAACAGCTTTCGCATGGGGGCCTCGTTCGGAGCAATCCGAATGATGACAAACCCGCAATTATAGGCGATTGAACGCCTTGGAAGGGTTCAATCCTGAATCCTGGAAGGGATCAGTCGCGCGGTCGATGGGTGATCTCGATTGACTCGCCCGGACAGTTGCCGTTGGGCATCCGTGGCCAGGGTGAGGATTTGCGGATGGCCTGCTCGGCTGCCCGATCCCAGGCCTGCTCGCCGCTCGTGCGAACCAGTTGCACCTCAATCACGCGGCAGTCGCGGGTATCGGCCGGCGCCGTGCCTGGAGGACCGCTCAGACGGATGCGGAACCGGGCCTCTGGGTTGGCGTTGCTGGCGGTGGAGTAGGTGGTGGCATCGCTTATCAGGCCCTTCACCTGCCCGCCCCAGGTGGCCATGCCGACGCCATTACCGGCCGCAGCACTGCCGCTCGATCCTGAACCTGCTCCCTGCGACAGGAGCTGCGTGGCGCGAGCGCGCTCGGCCTCGACCAGTTGCTGACGGCGCTTCTCATCTTCGGCCCGCTGGCGCGCTTCGGCGGCCTTTTTCTCATCGGCCGCCTTCTTTTCGTCAGCCAACTTCTTCGCTTCGGCCTCCTTGCGCGCTTTTTCCTCGGCAAGCTTCTTTTCCTCGGCCTCCTTGCGCGCTTTTTCCTC
>RFXC01000420.1 GCA_009921765.1 Betaproteobacteria bacterium
GAATCGGTCAGGCCCAGGTGGCCGTGGCCGCAGGCCAGCCACAGGCCCGGATGGCCTTTTGCCGCCCCGACCACCGGCACCGAGTCGGGCATGCAGGGACGATGACCCATCCAGGTGCGGGTGGGCAGGTTCTCGAGCCCTTTGAAAGTGTCGCGCGCGATACGGCCCAGCATGGCTGCACGGCGCTCGTCGGGCGGCGCCACCAGCCCGCCGATTTCGACCGTGCCACCGACGCGCAGGCCCTCCTCCATCGGCGTCACGAACACTTTGCGGTCGGCCAGGATGACGGTGCGCGACACCACGTCGCGCGCACCTTGGAACTGCAGGTGGTAGCCACGCTGGCTCTCCAGCGCCAGGTGCACGCCCAGCGGCGCCAGCAGCGCCTTGGACCACGCACCGGCCGCGACCACCACATGGTCGAACGGCGACTCCGTCGGGCCTTGCAGCCGCCACCGGCCGTCTTCGGGCCGCAGGCCGTTGACGCCGGCGCGCACAATGCGCCCCCCGGCGCTGGCATAGGCGGCGGCCATGGCCTGTACGTAGCGCAGCGGATTGAGGATGGTGGCGTGGTCGGCCAGAAACATGCCGACCTGATAGCGCGCTGCGATACCGGGCTCCAACGCCTCGATGCCGCCACGGTCCAGCCGCTCAGCCTGGAAGCCATAGGACTCGCGCAGCCGCCAGCCGCCGGCGTCCTTGGCCAACGCGGCAGCGTCGGGGTACAGGTGCAGGTGGCCTTGGCGCAGGAACAGTTCGGGCACGCCCAGATCGCGAGCCATGGCCTCGTGCGCCTCGAGCGCGCCGGCATGGATGGCGTTCAGTTTGGCGGCGGCAGCCTGTACCGCCGCGGGCCGTGCCGATGCGACGAAGCGCAGCAGCCAGGGCAGCGCAAGCGGCAGGTGGCGCAGGGGCAGGTACAGCGGGCTCTCGTCGTCGAGCAGCATGCCGGGTAACGAGGCCAGCACGCCCGGCATGGCCAGCGGCGCGACCGACGCGGGACTGACCGCGCCCGAGTTGCCGGCGCTGCAGCCCGACCCGGGTTCGCCCCGATCGATCAGCGTAACGTCGGCGCCGCGCTTGCGCAGTGCCAGCGCGGTGCTGGTTCCCACGATGCCGGCGCCGACTACGGCGATACGCAACGGTTCCTGCATCACGAGCCCTTGGGGCGCTTGTCGGAGACGATGCGGCCGTCCTTGAGCACCAGCTGCAGGCGCCGCACGTTGTTGATGTCATCGAGCGGATTGGAGCTCACCACGATGAGGTCGGCGATCTTGCCCTTCTCGACCGTACCCAGCTGCTCGCCCATACCGCAGATGGCCGCGCCGTTACGCGTGGCTGCCACCAGCGCCTGCCAGGGCGTGGCGCCGTCGCGCACCCACAGGCCGAGCTCGAGCAGCGCGGCGTCCTTCAGGGGGCGGATGTCCGAGCCCAGCGCCATCTTCACGCCCGCCTTCAGCGCTTTCAGGAAGCCGTGCTGGTGCACGTCGGACGCCGCGTCGGCGCGGCAGCACAGGGAGGCTGCGAGGTTGCGGTTCTTCACCCAGCGCTTTTCCCAGTCATTGGTGGCTTGGCCGGGGGTCAGGTGGCTGATGGACAGCGTGGGCACGTACCAGGTGCCGTGTTTGAGGAATAGCTCGATGCACTCGTCGTCGAGGATGTAGCCGTGCTCGATGCTGTGTGCGCCGGCCACGATGGCGGCCTTGACCGCATCGGGGTTGGTGGCATGCGCCATCACCTTGAACTCGCGCAGCTTGCAGATCTCGAATGCGGCCTTCAGCTCGTCGGGCAGTAGGAAGGAATGGCGGTGCAGGTCCCAAGCCGGGCCCATGATGCCGCCCGACAGGTTCATCTTGATGTGGTCGACCCCGTTCTTGATCTGCTCGCGGATCGCCGTGACCCAGCCGTAGGGGCCATCGACCTCAAGCGCGTGGCCCGAGGTCAGGAAGTGGCCTCCGGTGGTGGTGAGGAAGTGGCCGGCCGCGAACAGGCGCGGGCCCAGATGCTGGCCGGAGTCGAAGGCGCGCTTCCAGGCCACGTCCATGTAGTGGTGAGCGCCGGCGCAGCGCAGGCCCACGATGCCCGATTCGAGCAGCGCCTGCTGCAGCTTGTGACCGAACAGCGTGACCTGTTCGGCCAACGGCATGTCGGCGAGCGATGGAAAGTAGTCGGGGTGGATGTGCACATCCCACAAGCCGGGTAAGAGGTATGCGCCCTTCAAGTCGACCACCTCGGCGTCGCCGACGGCAGGCGTGCTGCCAGCCGGAAAGATGTCGTGGATCTTGCCGTCCTGCAGCAGGACGGCGCAGTCGGCTTGGGGCTGCGGATCGACGCAGTCGATC
>RFXC01000043.1 GCA_009921765.1 Betaproteobacteria bacterium
GCCCCGCATCGGCGAGCTCGGTCACCTGGAGGCCCACAGGCAGCTCGGCGGCGAGCCGATCCATGACGCCCATCGCGCCGAGATAACGAAGATGGCGCGGAATCGATCCCGCGAGAATGGCGATCACGCCAAAGCGATGGCCAAGCGTGAGTGCGGTCAGCACCCCGCACTCCGAGATGCCGAGCACGGGCTTGCGCGTCACTTCGCGCGCGCTGTGAAGGCCAGGGTCGCTGTAGCAGGCAATCACGAAGCCATCGCAATCGTGGTCGCGCGATGCGATCAGCTTCGAAAGCGGTGCGATCACGCCGTCCACATCTCGTTGGGTCTGAATGCCTGGCGGACCCTCGGCGAGCGTGACACATTCGAACACCGGCCCCCCGGCGAGGCGCAGCGGATCGAGCGCCCGGTCGATGCCGTCGGTCACCGCCTGCGTGCTGTTGGGATTGATCACGAGAATACGCTGGGACATGGTTCTCACCTTTTAGCGGATGCTGACCGCCTTGCGCTCATAGCGGGACAGAAGACGCACAAGCGGCCACAGGAGTAACAGGTACAGAAGCCCCGCCGCGATCACGGGCGAAGCGTTGTAGGTCACCGACTGCACCTGGCGCGCGGCATACAACAGCTCAGGCAGCGCAACCACACTCGCGATCGAGGTGAGCTTCACCACCTCGAGCGTGTTGCTGATCAGATCGGGCACGACATTGCGGACCGCCTGCGGCAGCACGACCAGACGCAGGCTCTGCCAGCGCGAGAGCCCGGTTGAGCGGGCCGCCTCATGCTGCCCGGTCGCCACCGATTCAATGCCGGCCCGAAGAATTTCACCGTAATAGCTTGAGGTGTTGAGCAGAAACGCGATGGCCACCGCCACGAACGGCGGCGGCTTGAAACCCAGAAAGGGCAGTCCGAACGCCACAAACAGCAACAGGACGAGTGGCGGAAACGCCCGGAACAGGTCGGTGTAGACCACTGCCGACCAGCGGAGCGTCCGCGATCGCGCGGTGGACGCAAGGGCAAGCGCAAGCCCCCCCGCAAAGCCGAGCGGTACCGCGACAAGGCTCAGCAGCAGCGTCATCCCCAGCCCCTGCGCGAGATAAGGCAGCGCCTCGCGCAGGATCTGCAGGTTGAAGAAGCCGTCGATCAGCGCTTCCACGCGAACCTCGTCTCGACCCAGCGCCCCAGCCAGACCAGCGGTACAAACAGGATCAGGTAGGCGATCGCGCCAAGCGTGAGCGGCGATGGGTTGTAGGAAAACGAATAGCCGGCCTGCGCCTGATACAGGATTTCTCCCACCGCCACCACCGATGCAAGCGCCGTGTTCTTGGTGATGACGATGGCACGACTGGTAAGCGGCGCCACTGTCAGGCGCACGGCCTGCGGCAGCACCACCAGGCGCAGCGCCTGTGAAAAACTGAGCCCGCTCGAGCGCGCCGCTTCCCACTGCCCGCGTGGCACCGACAGAATGCCCGCCCACACGATTTCTTCGGCAAACGCGGCGAGCACCAGCGACAGCCCGATCCACGCCGATGCAAAGCCCGAAAACCGTACGCCGACGGTCGGCAGGGCGAAGTAGATGATGATCAGGATCACAAGCGGCGGCACCGCCCGGAACACGTCGGCAAAGAGCACGATCAGTGCATTCAGCACCCGGATCTGCAGGCTTCGGAGCACCCCCAGTGCGAGCCCCAGCGCAAGCCCGCTTGCCACCACTGCGAGCGCAAGCACGATCGTGACCCCCATGCCCTCGAGCACCTTCGGCAGGTACTGCAACATCACCTGCAGGTTGAAGAAGGTGTCGATCAGGCCGGTCATCGGCGACCCTCGGGAGCCTGCCGCCCCATCAGCGGTGTTCCACGCTGGCCACGAACTCCCGGATCCTCGCGGGGGCCTCCGGCCCGAAGATCAGCGCGGGTGGCCCCTGTTCGATGATTTGCCCGCTCTCCATGAAGACCACACGGTCGGCGGCCCCGCGCGCAAAGCCCATTTCATGACTGACCACCATCATGGTCATGCCGGCCGATCGCAATTCGCGCAGCACCGCAAGAACGCTCCCGACGAGCTCGGGATCGAGTGCCGAGGTGGGCTCATCGAACAGCACGATGGCGGGCTCGAGCGCCAGCGCCCGGGCGATCGCCACCCGCTGCTGCTGGCCCCCGGAGAGTTCGCCGGGCTTGGCATTTCCCCGGTCTGCAAGGCCCACCTTGCGAAGGGCCTCGATCGCGCGCGCATGCGCCTCTTCACGCGGGCGCTTGAGCACATGAATGAGCGCAAGCGCCACGTTGTCGCGCGCACTGAGATGGGGATAAAGATTGAACGATTGAAACACCATGCCGATCCGCCTGCGCATGGCATTGAGATCGGTGCCCGGTGCGAGCAGATTCGAGCCTTCAAACCAGATCTCGCCGGAGGAGGGTTCCTCCAGCCGGTTACAGCAGCGAAGCAGCGTCGATTTCCCCGACCCGGACGGGCCAATAATGAAGACGAGTTCGCGCCGCGCGATCGACAGGTCGATGCCACGCAGTACCTCGGTTGCGCCAAAGCTCTTGCGCAGACCGCGGATGGCAAGGAGCGGCGGGCCGGGCTGCTCGGGGCCCAACGCCGCGGGGCCCAATGGCGCAGAGCTCGACTGCTTGGGGCCCGCCGCGCCCATGGCCGCGCCTGGATGGGCGGCGGGCGGTCCGCTTACCTGCACTTCGGCTCGTGGGGCGTCGCCTCATGCCCGGGGAGCCCCGGTACACCGTAGCCCGCGTACAAGGTCACCGCAGCCGACCCGGCTTCGGGCTTTACGCCGAACCACTTTTCATGAAGCTGGGCGAGCGTGCCGTTTTTCTTCAGGCACTCGATCGCCTCGTCGACCTGGTTACGGGTTTTCGCGTCATCTTTGCGAAACACCGCAGCCCACACCAGACCTTCGTCAACCTTGAGCGTGGTAAGCGTGAGCTTGCCCTTGTTGCGCAGCGCGGCATAGGCCGACACCGTGTTGCCCCCCAGCGTGGCGTCGGCGCGGCCGGAGAGCACCGCCTGAACCGCATCCGAGTTGGTGGGGTACGACTCATGGCGAAAGCCGTATTTGCCGGCGTTGTCGGCAAGCCACTTGTCGTAGGCCGAGCCCTTGTTGGCCGAAATGAGCTTGCCCTTCAGGTCGTCGAGCGACTTGAGGTCGGGCTTTCCGGCAGGCACCAGGAACTGGTAGTAGGTGTTGAGATAGCCCTCGGTAAAAAGCAGGTTCTGCGCGCGCTCGCGCGTGACCGTGGTTGGCGCGCCCACAAAGTCGATCCTGCCTGCATTCATGGCTGGAATGAGTCCCGAGAATTCGGCTGCATGGATCTCGATCTTGCGACCCAGTTGCTTGCCGATTTCCATGATGAGGTCAACGTTGAAGCCCTCCACACCGCCGCCGAGCTTGGGCATGGCGTGCGGCGCGAAGGTGCCGTCCACGCCCGCAAGCATGGGCTTGTCCTGCGCCCCGGCCGCCATTGACACAGCACCGATCGAGAGAGTGAGAAGAGCCTTCAGAGCGAGTCGTTTCATGCTTCCTCCTTGGTGGTCAAGCGGCCCGTGAACAGGCCGACGTATCAACATTGCAAACGCCATGCCGCCCCGCGATGGTGCAGCGCGGACCGGCTATTCGTTGGCAGGCGTGACTTCCGCACCCACCCGGTCGATCAGGATGCGATAGTGCTCGGGGCGCCGATGCGCAGCATAGTTGAACATGGTCTTCTTCAGGTTCTGCGCCAGATCGAGATCAGCCTCCACACTGATCAGCTCATCATCTTCGGAGGCAGACTTCGCCACGATCTCGCCAGTGGGCGCCACGATCACCGAGTGGCCGAACATGCGGTTGCCGTCTTCGAAGCCGCATTTGGCGGTCTCGACCAGCCAGGTGGCGTTCATGAACGCCATGGCCTGCGCCATAATCAGATGGTGGTGCACGCGCAACGCCGGCGGCTCCGGATAGTGCAGATTCTCAGTCGGCGTGTTGAAGCCTAGCGTAATGAGTTCGGCGCCCTGGAGCGTGAGCGCGCGGAAGGCTTCTGGCCACCGCCTGTCATTACAGATCAGCATGCCGATGATGGCGTCCTGCGAACGCCAGGTCTGGAAACCCAGGTCACCGACTTCGAAATATTTTTTTTCCAGGTGCTGGAACGCTGCCTGCGGCTTGAAATCGGCATGGCCAGGCAGATGCACCTTGCGGTATTTGCCAACGATGTCGCCCGCCGGGGACACCAGGATGGCGGTATTGAATCGACGCGTGACCCCGGCCTCCTGCGTGAGCTCGGCATAGCCCAGATAAAAACCAATGCCATAGCGCCGCGCATCATCAAAGAGCGGCTGTGTCACCGCGGAGGGCATGTCGCGCTCGAAAAACCGGGCATCGACTTCAGCCTGATCGTCATACCACTTGCGCGGAAAGAAAGTGGTGAGCGCGAGCTCCGGGAACACCACAAACTTCACGCCGCGCGCGTGCGCCTGAGCCAGTAGCGCCCGCAAACGCGCCACCGCCTGCTCGCGGGTGTCGGACAGATGGATACCGCCCATCTGGGCGGCGGCGATGTGGAGCTTGCGGGTCATAGCGAATCACCCCACTGCGAGAGCTGCGCGACCTCGGGGATGACCCGCCCGGCCGGACGGAGCGCATCGGAACGCTCGCGCGCGAGAAAGCGGCCACGGCCGCGCGCGGCCTGGATCGCCCCGGGGGCGGCATCCTGATCGATCAGCTGCTCGCCACGCGCGAGCACCACCACCGGCCAGCCGGTGAGCTCACGCCCGGCGTAAGGCGTATAGCCGGTGTTGTCGTGAAGGAGCGCCGCGTCGACCTTCACCCGGCGCGCCGGATCCCAGATCGCGATATCGGCATCACAGCCCGGCGCGATCCGGCCCTTGGCGGGCAAGCCGTAGATCTCGGCATGACGGGTGGCGGTGAGGTTCACGAATTCCGGCAGGCTGATGCGGCCACTGCCCACACCTTCGGAAAAGAGCAGCGGCAGGCGCAATTCCAGCCCCGGTACGCCATTGGCCATTTCCTTGAAAGTGGTCTTCTCGCCCTTGGGAAGCTTGCCGCTTGCGTCGTAGCGATAGGGCGCGTGGTCGGATGAATAGACCGCGAGCGCGCCATCTTTGAGCCCCTGCCAGCAGGCCGCCTGCGCGGCCTCGTCGCGCGGCGGCGGCGAGCAGCAGAACATCGCGCCTTCCAGCCCGCGGTCGATGTCGCGGGCGGTGAGAAAGAGGTATTGAGGACAGGTTTCGCCAAAGACCTTCACCCCACGCGCCTGCGCCTCGCGAATGGCAGCCACTCCTTCGATGGTGCTGACATGCACGATGAGGATGGGGGTATCGACCACTTCGGCGAGCGCAATCACCCGATTGATCGCCTCGGCCTCGGAGGAACGCGTGTGGCAGATCGCGTGATAGCGCGGCGCCACCCGCCCCTGGCCCACCATGCGGCCAGCGAGCCAGCTGATGATGCCGTGGTTTTCCGCATGAACCATCACCAGCGCACCGTGGCTGCGCGCCGTCATGAGCACATCGAGAATCTGCTCGTCGTGGAGCCGCATCCGGTCATAGGTCATGAAGATCTTGAACGAACGGATGCCGGTTTCGATCGCCTCGGGGAGGTCGCGGGCAAGCGTGTCGCCGTCGGGGTTGGCGACGATCAGATGAAAGGCATAGTCGATCACCGCCTTCTCAGCGGCGCGCCGATGATAGTCGGCAAGCACCTCGGGAATGCGGTCACCGCGATGCTGCGCACAGAACGGAATCACGGTGGTGGTGCCACCGAAGGCCGCCGACACAGTGGCCGAATGAAAATCGTCGGCGCACATGATGCCGAAGGAGGAGACCTGCTCAATATGGCAGTGGCTGTCGACCCCACCCGGCATCACCAGCCGGCCCCGTGCATCGATCTCGCGCGGGGCAGCGGGCAGGGCACTCGCGACCGCCACGATCTTCTCGCCCACGATCCCCACATCGGCGCTCGACACACCATCGGCATTGACAACGGTTCCACCACGAATCACGCAATCCAGTTGCATCAGAACAGTCCTTTTCGCACGCCGGTTTCAGGCGCCGGTAACAGCGCGCCGGCTCAGGCCTGGCGGCCGCGTAGTGCCTCGAGCTTGGTATCGATTCTCGTCATCATCCTTGTGAGGTCTTCATGCTCATCAGCGTTCAGCTGCACCCCGGGCGCGCGCACGCGGGCGCTGCGGATCGCGCCCCGGCGACGCAGAATCTCCTTGCGCCAGGCAAGCGACACGCCCGCCTGGGTTTCATAGCGAACCAGCGGCAGGTAGATCTCGAACAGGTCATCGGCCAGATCACGGTTGCCCGCCTGCATGGCGCGGTACACCTCGGTGAGCATCTCCGGATAGGCCACTCCGGTCATCGGGCCGTCAGCGCCGCGCGCCAGTTCGAGCGGATAGAAGAGTCCGTTGTTGCCGACCAGGATCGATGAACGCCGCAGTCCCTTGGCCTCAAGCGCCCGGATCCGGGAGATCTTGGTGAGTCCCGGGCAGTCCTCGGCCTTCAGCATCACCACCTGTGGCAGTTCCTGCACGATGCGCTCAAAGACCGGCACCGACATCCAGGCCCCGGTCACTGCGGGATAGTCCTGCAGGCACACCGGCACATCAGGGCCAAGGGCCCGGCAGGCGCCGGCAAAAAAATTGAAGAACTGCTCATCGGTCTTGACGGTGGCGGGCGGCGCGATCATGACCCCAGCCGCACCGGCCTGCATCGACTCGCGAGCAAGCGACACCATGGGATCGTAAGCGGGCGCCGAGACCCCAACGATCACCGGAATTCGGCCCGCCACCCGGGCCAGATAGCGCCGCATGACCGCAAGCGACTCCTCGGCCGAGAGCTTCTGGGCTTCACCCATGATGCCGAGAATGGTGAGGCCATCGATCCCGAAGCTCATGTAGAAATCGGTGAGGGTATCGATGCTTTCGTAGTCGACCTCGCCCGCATCGGTAAACGGGGTGGCGGCGATGATGAATACGCCGCGGGTCTGCGGGCTGATCAGGTGCGCCATCAGTCTCTCACCTCGAAGAGTGCTTCGATTTCAACCGGTATGTCGCGATAGAGCTCGGCGACGCCGATCGCCGAGCGCGTATGCCGGCCAATCTCGCCAAACACCTCGACCATCAGGTCGGAAAACCCATTGAGCACCAGAGAGGGAGTGTTGAAGCCCGGTGCGCAGTTGATGAAGCCAATTGCATGCACGACCCGTACCACGCGATCGAGCGAACCGATGCAGCCTTTGAGCGTGCCCAGAATGTAAAGACCGGTCTCGCGCGCAGCCACCGCCCCCTGGGCCTCGTTCAGCTCGCGGCCGAGCTTGCCGGTGATGACAGGCGTGTCGGTGAGCGGCTCGATCGGACCATGGCCGCTCATGTGCACATGAATGCCCGAGCGCAGCGCGCGCACGCGGTTGGGCTTGTCGATCCAGGCGGGCGGCAGCACGATACCCAGCTGCTTCAACCGCGCCTCGGGGGATATCCCGGGTGGGCAGGCACCCGCGCTCATCGCGCGCACCCAAGAGATAGCGGCAACACTTGCTTGACCTGATTCATGCGCAGGCACTCCTCTCAACATCGATCGAAGATCGCCGACCCGGCGCATGGCGAACCGGTCCGGCCAGATGGTCCCGCCCGGAAGCAGGCCGGGGCCAATGTTGCCTGATCCGCAGCAAAAGTGAAATCGGCCCCGCAAGCGGGGTTTGCCCTCGACAGGCATACTCGCCCGAACATTGCGCGCACCCGACGCCCTCACCCACTCACCCGCCCGCATCCAGATCATGGCCGAGCCTCGACCGATGACCCCGTCCGACGTGACGCGTGCCCACGCCCGCGCGCTCGCAAACGAGCACGCGCGAGACACCCGGTTTCCGAGGCTGTTCTCGCCGGTGTCGCTGGGTGCGCGCCTGAGCAAGAACCGCGTGATGCGGGTCGCCACCACCTCCAACCTTGCCGAACAGGGCCGGGTGGGCGAACGGATGCTTGCGTTCTATCGTACGGTGGCCGAGGGCGGCGCCGGTGTGCTGGTGAGCGAGGCCATGCGGCTGCATCCCCTCGAGGGCGTGGTCCCCCATGCGCTCCCGCTCTTCGACCCGGGCGTGGTGCCGGGCCTGAGGCGGATCAGCGATGCGATTCATGAGCAGGGCGCGCTCTTCATCGTGCAGCTCAACCAGGGCGGACGACAGCATCTGGTCCGGCGTGTGGGCACGCTGGTGGCCCCATCCGACATCGCCTGCCCGCGAAGCGGCGGCGTGCCGCATGCGCTCTCCACCCGCGAGGTGGGCGAGATGGTCGAGTATTTCGTGACTGCTGCAGTCAATGCGCGCGACGCCGAGGCGGACGGGGTCGAAATCCATGGCGCCCAGGGCCATCTGATCGGTCAGTTTGTCTCGCCATTCAGCAACACCCGCGACGACCGCTATGGCGGCAGTCTGGAAAACCGGCTGCGCTTTGCGCTCGAGATCATTGAAGGCGCACGCAGGCGGCTGGGCGAAAGCGCGATCATCGGCTATCGCATGGGCGTTGAGGAATTTACTGCCGGCGGGGTCACCATCGAGCTCGCCTGCGAGGCGGCCTCGGTTTTGTCCCGCAGCGGTCTGATCAATTACATCTCGCTCAGTCAGGGCAACTTCAACACCATCGAAACCCATCTGCCCGACCGGCACTGGCCCCAGGTCACTTATCGCGACATTCAGCGACAAATCAAGCAGGCGGTAGGCGATCTGGTGGTGGTGCAAAGCACCCGCATCCAGATGCCCGAGCAGGCCGAGGACATCCTCGCCTCAGGCGACGGCGACATGGTGGGCCTGTGCCGCGCACTGATCGTGGATCCCGAGTGGCCACGCAAGGCGCGAACCGGTCGCGAGCACGAGATCCGCCGCTGCATCGCTTGCAATCAGTGCTGGGACTGGATCACCGGGCCCGAACCCGTTGGTTGCGCGACCAATCCGATGGCCGGTCGCGAGCACCAGTTCGGGCGCCTGAAGCCCGCCGCGCAGCGCCGGCGCGTTGCGGTGATCGGCGGCGGCCCGGCGGGTCTCGAGGCCGCACGGATCGCCGCCGAGCGCGGCCATCAGGTGACCCTGTTCGAGAAGTCCAGCAGGCTGGGCGGAAAGATGGCGCACGCGCCCGGGCTTCCGCACGGCGCCGAACTCAGGCATCTGCTTGATTTTCTGATTCCAGCGGTGAAGCGTCTGCCGGTCACCGTCGAGTTTGGCGCGAGCCCCGATGCCGACACGCTGATCGCGCGTGGCTTTGAGGCCTTTGTCGTCGCCACCGGGGCGGAGCCCACCGTGCCCGAGCTCGAGGGCGACCAATCGGTGCCGGTGGTGGCCGTGGCTGGCCCGGACGATCTGCATGCGATCGACCGCGAGGGCCGCGTGCTGGTCGTGATGGACGAAGACGGCTATTTCTGGGGCTCGGCCGCTGCTGAAGCCGCGCTTCAGCTGGCTGGCCGGCGCGGCCAGACGCTCCATGTGGTGACGCGATTTTTCGAGCTCTTTCGCGAACTGCCGATGGTCTCGCGCATCGCGGCGCTGCGGGCACTCGACCTGGGTGGCGCGGTGCTCCACACCTCGATGGCAGTTGCGGGCTCGCGTCATGGCGCAGCAGTGCTCCGCCACTATCTGACCGGACGCGAACTCGTGCTCGAGGAGGCCGCTGGCATCGTGTGGGTCGGGCGTCAGCGCGCGCTCGGTGCACCGCTCTATGAGGGCTTGCGGGCGCGGGGGTTCGAAACCACCACCTGGATCGCCGGCGACGCGTTCTCCCCGAGAAGGCTGCCCCACGCACTCACCGAGGCCCACCATGCGGCCCGCCAGATCTGATCAACCGATCCCAACAGGAGGTCACCCATGAGCATCGTCAAACGTACGATCGACGCCCTGAGTGTTCGCCGCATGCTCGATGCAGCGATCGACAAGTCCAACGAGATGAAAAAAGCGATGTGCATCGCCATCACCAACGAGGCCGGCCAACTGAAGGCCTTTCATGCCATGGATGGCGCACCGCATCTGTCGATCGACATCGCGCAGAACAAGGCCTGGACCGCGAGCGCCTTCGGCATCGCCACCCACACCTGGTTTGATTTCATCAAGAACGACCCGCCGCTTCTTGCCGGCATCACCCATACCCCCCGGCTGGTGGTGTTTGGCGGCGGCTATCCCATCCTCGAAAACGGGCAGCTGATCGGCGCGATCGGCGTGAGCGGCGGTCACTACTCCGAAGACATGGAGGTGGCGCGCGCCGCGCTCGATGCGATCAACGCGCCGGTGCAATAGCCGCCATGGAGCTCGTGCTTGCACCCCTGCCCTGGGCGATCGATGCCCTCGAGCCGCATCTGTCGGCAGAGTCCATGCGCTTTCACTACGGCAAACATCACCAGAACTACGTGACGCAACTGAACCGGCTGATCCAGGGCACGGAATTCCACGACCGGCCGCTCGAGACGATCGTGCGCGAATCACGCGGCGCCATCTTCAACAACGCGGCGCAGATCTGGAACCACAGCTTCTACTGGGAAAGCATGTGCCCGGGCGGAGGCGGCATGCCGGCGGGCGGGCTCCTTGCCTCGATCGAGCAGCAGTTCGGGTCGTTCGCAGGATTTCGCGAGGCGTTCATCCAGCGGGCCACAGGCAACTTCGGCGCTGGCTGGACCTGGCTGGTACGACGGCGGACGGGCGAGGTCGGCCTCATCAATACGGCCAACGCAGAGACGCCGCTTGTTTCGGCACACCGCCCGCTCATCACGCTTGATGTTTGGGAGCACGCCTACTACATCGACTACCGGAACGCCCGCCAGCGATTTGTCGAAACCTATCTCGACCACCTGGTGAACTGGCGGTTCGCGCAGGCGAACTTCGAAGCCGCATGAGCGGTCACGTGCCCGGGCGTGCAGGCCCGGGCGCCGGCCGGGCCCACGCGAGGCGGGCCCGAACCGTCTTCCCGCTCGCTAGCGGCCGATCACGCCCCCATCCGTGCGCGTGATCACGATGGTCGCAGAGCGCGGCCGACCTGCCGGACCGTAACCCGCAACGCCGGTCATCACGCCATTGCCCGGCCACTGGCTCTGAAAGGCAAACGCGCCTGTCCCGATCGCCGGGGTGTTTTCGCCAGGGTGCTGGATGTTGACGAGCAGCGCCTTGCCATCTGCTGTTTCGGTGATGCCCGTCACCTCGCTACCCTTTGGCGCGACGAGGAATCGGCGCAGCCTCGACTCGCCCAGCAGCCCGCCCACAAACGTCGCCTGTGTTGCCGTGGCGCCGGCCATTGCGTTTGGCACCGCCCAAGCCCCGCCGTCTCCCACTTCACCAGGCACCGAGGCAAGCAGCATGCAGTTCGTCTCATCAGTAAACGCGCCATCATCGGTCTGGATCCAGAGAATACCGGTCGCCGGGCTGAACCAGAGCCCGTCGGGTGAGGAGAACGAATTGTTGGCGGTGAGCCGCGACAGGTTCACAGAGTCCAAGTTGGCATCTTCCTCGGAGCCGAACACGAAGATGTCCCACCTGAAGCTGGTCGCTGTCGAGGCATTGTTCGATTCGCGGAAGCGAATGATGTGGCCGTTAGGATTGCCCGAGCCCTTGTTGCCATCCGGATCCTCGTAGGCGCGTGGGTTGGCGGCGTTGGTGGTGCCGGGCTTGCGGTTGGTGGCGTTGTTGTTCGTCAGGCAGAAGTACACCTCGCCGTTTGCGGGGTTGACCGACCCCCACTCCGGGCGATCCATCTTGGTGGCGCCAACCGCATCGGCGGCGTGGCGCGTGAAGACCAGCACCTCCGCCTGATTGGTGAACGCAAACGCGGTGTAGTTCTTGATGGCGGCAACCGAGATGTCAAGCTCCAGCCACTGGCCGGTACCGTCATCGTTGAATTTTGCTGCGTAGAGCTTGCCTTCGTTCAGGTACTTGTCACCGGCGGCCATGCCACCGCCCGCATCGGCCGGATTCCAGTTCTCTTTCGAAACGAATTTGTAGATGTACTCGTTGCGCGAGTCACAGCCCATGTAGAACGCAACCGGCTGGCCGGCCACCAGCTTGCCGTAGACAGCCGCTTCGTGCGCGAAACGCCCCATCGACACGCGCTTGGCGGGGACCGAGTTCTGATTGGCGGGATCAATCTCGAGGTTATAGCCGAAGGTGTGGGGCTCGTTACGGAAGTCGTCTGCTGCGGTGTTGCCCGACGCCGCGATGTTCCAGCGCGCGAACGTGGTCTCACCGGCTGCGTCAACCGGCGTATGCCAACCCTGACCGAGCAGCTTGCCCGTGGTTCCCGCCGGCGCGGTGGAGGCTACGCCGTAGCGCGTGCGGCCCGCCAGCGTCTTGGCGTCAGGCAGCGTCGAGCCCGTGGGCATATTGAAGTAAACCGCCCAGTTTTCTTCGCAGGTGAGGAAGGTACCCCAGGGCGTGCGCCCCGAGCCGCAGTTGTTGAGCGTGCCGCGCGCCTTCGAACCATCGGGGCTGAACTTTGTCTGGAAAAGCGCCTTGATGCCCGCCATGTGCGCGGCGGGTCCGGTTACCGCCACTTCAGTGTTGGGTGTAATGCGACGGTTGAGCGCCCCGTTCACTTTGTAGCCATTGATGCCACCACCGGCTGCCATGTCGAGTTCGACGATCGACACGCCATGGTGGTTGATCTCCTTCAGCACTTCTGCAGCAGGGCGCGCGCCGCCATCCCACGAGCCGAACTGGTCAAATTTCAGCCCGGTCTTCGCGCCCGAGGTCTGCCCATTCGCATGGAAGAAATGCGCATCAGCCGAACTCTCGTGGTTCACCGCAAGCACGGCGCGGGTCTGCGCCGCACTGCTTACCTTGTTGGTGCCATCGATATAGAAAAGCTCCATCCCATCGTGATGGTCGCCGATCCGCTTGGACCAGTCGTCAGCCTCTTTGCCCGCGTTCGAATAGGCGCCGACCGCACCATCAATGGGATCGCCGGTGGCATGAAGCACCTTGGCGGTGTAACCAGCCGGGAGCACCACCGAATCGGCGATGCTCTTGGCAACAGCATTGAACTTGATCTGGGCCGCTGCGATCGGCTCGGCAAGTGTCTTCAACATCCCATCGGTGCTTCCGCAGGCTGACATGACGGGCAGCATGCTGGCAGCCGAGAGGCCCACACCACCGCGCAGAATCGCGCGCCGCGACGGGTTCGCCAGGCCGCGCGCAAGCACGTCCTGAAAATGCTCATTGTTCGAGGTGTTCTCGACAGGAAGGGAATGATCCGGATGCGACATTGCGTTGGCTCCTGATTGCGGAGCCGACAGTGTCGAAAGCGAATATGTCGTACCCGTTACCGCGACATGAAAATTTGATGACAGCGCAGCGCGCTCGTGCTGCCAGGCACTCAGGCCACGAGCCGCCGCATGAGCTCGCGCTGGGAGTGATATCCGCGCCTGCGACCCTTCGGCATGCTCCGCTGGTAATTGCCATCACCATCCATGAGCCAGGCGTCGGCGTTGTCACCCAGATGCACGGTGATCGCCTCGGCAATCACCCGCTCGCGCAGTTTCGGATCACGCACCGGAAAGGCCACCTCGACACGTCTTAGCAGATTGCGATCCATCCAGTCCGCGGACGCGAGCCAGACGGCGGGATCGCCCGCGTTATGGAACACGAACACCCGGCTGTGTTCGAGAAAACGGCCCACGATCGAGCGCACGCGAATGTTGTCGCTCAACCCCGGCACACCGGGCTTGAGCGCGCAGACACCGCGAACAATGAGGTCGATCTGCACGCCCGCGGCGCTCGCTTCGTAAAGCGCATCAATCACCTGCTGAGACAGAAGTGCGTTGATCTTGGCCGAGATGGCGGCGGGGCGCCCCGCCTTCGCGTGGTCGATCTCGCGGCGTATCGATGCAAGAACCATCTCCAGAAGCGTAAAGGGCGACTGGGCCAACGCGCGCAGTCGACCGCGTTCGCCCAGCCCCGTGAGCCGCTGAAACACCTGATGAACGTCTGCGCAGATATCCTCTTGGGCGGTGAACAGCCCGAAGTCTTCGTAGAGCCTTGCTGTGCGCGGGTGGTAATTGCCCGTGCCCAGGTGGACATAGCGACGCAGCACCGCCTGCCCATTTCGGGCGCGTTCGCGCCTGAGCACCATGGCCATCTTGGCATGGGTCTTGTGGCCCACCACGCCATAGACCACATGTGCGCCGGCCTCCTCGAGGCGCGCCGCCCAGTTGATATTGGTGAGCTCGTCAAAGCGCGCCATGAGCTCCACCACCACGGTGACTTCCTTGCCAGCGCGAGCCGCCTCGATCAGCGCCTGCATGAGCGCTGAATCATCCCCGGTTCGATAAACCGTCTGCTTGATCGCGACCACGTCGGGGTCGCGCGCCGCGCTGGTGAGGAACCGCATCACGGGCGCGAAGGATTCATAGGGATGGTGCAGCAGGATGTCGTGCTTGCGGATCGCGGCGAACAGGTCGCGTCCACGGAGCGGCGCAGGCACCGGCGGCTCGAACGCGGGAAACAGCAGATCGGGGCGATTGGCAAGGCTGATCACCTGCTGAAGCCGCACCAGATTGACAGGGCCCCTTGATCGGTAGCAATCGCGCTCGTCAAGCTCGAATTCCTTCAGCAGACGCGCCACCAGTCGGTCGGGGGCGTCGGCCGACACCTCGAGCCTCACCTCGTCGCCGAACTGACGCTGCAACAGTTCACCCTGAAGCGCCTCGCGCAGGTCGGTGACTTCCTCGTCATCGACGAACAGGTCGCTGTTACGGGTGAGCCTGAACTGGTGAACCTCCCGTATTGCCATGCCGGGGAAGAGCCTGCCCACGAATCCCTGCACGATCGACGTGAGCAGCATCATGCCGTGCGGATGGCCAGATACCTCGGGCGGCACCGACAGCACGCGGGGCAGCGCCCGCGGCGCCTGGACGATCGCGATGCCGGCACGGCGGCCAAAGGCATCCTCACCGTCGAGCTCGACGATGAAGTTCAAGCTCTTGTTCAGGATGCGCGGAAACGGGTGCGCTGGATCGAGCGCGATCGGCGTGAGAAGCGGCTCGACCTCCCGGTCGAACACGTCGCTTGCCCAAGTTCTCTGGGTGTCGCTCCAGTCGCCCATCAGGTGAATCACAATGCCTTCGGCTGCGAGCAGCGGCTTGAGCGTGTCGTTCAGCAACGTGTACTGGCGGTCGACCAGTGCGCGTGCCGAGCGACTGATCGCCTCCAGGCTTCCCGCAGCGGCGGCGGAATCGTCACGCCCCAGGCGGGCGATCTGCTGCAGCTCCGCCACCCTGATCTCGAACAGTTCGTCCAGATTGTTGCTGACGATGGTCACATACCGCAGACGCTCGAGAAGCGGCACGGACGGATCATCGGCCATCGCGAGCACGCGTTCATTGAACCTGAGAATGCCCTGCTCGCGGTTAAGCAGGCGACTGCAAAGATCGGAGGAGAGCGTATTCATGGCGCGCCCGGCCAGTGGCCAGTTCCTTTTCACGGTGGCAGAGCAGTGTCGCTCCCGACAATGACAGTTTGATGACGCGATGCTGCAGGGTAGTCAAGGCACTGTCATACTCGCGCCCGATCATTGTCAAAGCCTATTCACCGATGTCGGAGTCCTCCCTGCTTGCCGCAATCGATCTTGGATCGAACAGCTTCCGGCTGCTGATCGCCCGCACCACGGGCAACGGTGCTGCGCCATCGGTGCGCGCCATTGACAGCGTCAAGCGCAGCGTACGGCTCGCGGCGGGGCTGGACACCGAGCGCAGGCTGGACGCCGACTCGCGGATGCGGGGCCTGGAGGCGTTGAGCGTCTTCAGCGACCGGCTTCGCGCCTTTGCACCGCAGGCGGTTCGGGCGGTGGCCACCAACACGCTGCGGGTGGCGCAGAACTCGGCCGATTTTCTTGCCGATGCTCAGGCCGTTCTTGGCTACCCGATCGAGGTGATCACGGGGCACGAGGAAGCACGCCTGATCTGGGTAGGGGCCTCGCACGCGCTGAGTGATGGCCGCAGGCGACTCGTGATCGATATCGGCGGAGGATCGACCGAATGCATTCTGGGTGAGCATGATGACCCGAAGATGCTTGATTCGATCGACGTCGGCTGCGTCAACACGACGCTCGCGCATTTTGAGGGCGGCGTCGCCGACGAGCGCAGGTTCGATCGGGCGCTGCGCGTGCTCAAGCAGCGCTTTGCGCCCGTTGCACGCCGCTCGCGGGCATTGGGTTGGGAGCACGCCGTCGGCACCTCGGGTACCGCCAAGGCGCTGTCGCAACTTGCCCGGCATGCGTTGGGCTCACCCGTTCTGGACCGACTCGCCCTGGCTCAGTTGCGACGGGCGTTGTTTGCCGCGCCGATCAATGAGTCGCCGGTCTTCACACAGCTCAAGCCTGATCGCCGGGCAGTGATTGCGGGCGGTCTCGCGGTGATGACTGCGGTGTTCGATGAGTTCGGGATCGATACCATCGACTACTGCGAGGCGGCGCTGCGCGACGGAATCCTGATCGAGCTCTGGTCGGCGCTTGCCGGTACCGACATCCGTGAGCAGACGGTGACGCAACTGCAAAGCCGTTACCAGATTGACCTGGTACAAAGCCGGAGAGTGGCCGAGAGGGCCTGCGCGCTCTATGACCAGGCGGCGCGCGCGGTGCGCGAGGAGCGCCTCGAGCGACGCGCGCTCCTTGGTTGGGCGGCGCGCCTCGCGGATGCGGGCCGAATCATCGCCGACGAGAATTACCACCGACACGCCGCCTACATGCTGCGCCACGCGGACATGCCGGGCTTCAACGACGCCGAGCAGGGCGCCCTGTCGGCGCTCGTCCTGGCGCAGACCGGCGGGTTGCGCAAGCTCCGAGGGCTGGTGGCAGGTGAGCTCGGATGGCTGTCTGTGCTGGCCCTGCGGCTCGCAGTGCTCCTTGAACGTCATGCCATGGGCGATGAACGCGCGCCACCGCTACCGGCACTGTTTTTCCGCCAGGGCTCGGCGCGGGTCGAACTCGCGCGCGACTGGCTGGACGCCCACCCCGAGGCCCGCGAAGATCTTGCTGAAGAAGCGGCACGCTGGACCGAGCAGCGGCTGCTCACGCTGCTCGAGATTCGGGAACTGTAGGCCGAAGGCGCCGCGCAGATCCGCCCGTCAGGCGAGTTCAGGCCCGATTGCTGCGCGCAGGTACGCGGACGACTCCCGGTCACTCGTGCGGCTCACCAGCCAGACCAGCGCGCCCTTGCGGATCGTCCAGCGCTCCGCCTGCCCGGACAGTGCAAGCGCGAAGGCCTCGCCGAGGCAAGGCTGATGACCGATGATCAGCACATGGCGGCTTTTCCCGTCACCACCGTCCTTCCCGGGCCAGCCCGCCACCTGAAGCACCGTCTCCCCGCTTGCTCCGGGTGCCAGACGCTCATCGATCCGCACCTTGACCCCGAGCGCCTCGGCGGTCTCGCGGGCCCGAGGGGCAGGACTGCTGTAGACCAGGCAGCGGTCCGGAAGCCGCGACTCGAGCCAGCGCGCGACCCGGGACGCCTGCCGACGACCACGGTCGGTCAGACGACGATCCAGGTCATCGACCGGATCGGTTACCGAATCACCGGCATCGGCATGCCGCCACAGAATGAGCTCCATCCCCGAACCCGAATCAATCGAGCTCAAAGCGTCAGCTCCGTCTGTTACAGGTTTGTGACATCGCGCTGCAACACACGGTATTTCGCCATCAGCTGATCACGCGTTTCTCGCCACTCGGGATTGAACGGGATGCAGGCCACCGGGCAAACCTGCTGACACTGCGGCTCGTTGAAATGCCCCACGCACTCGGTACAGCGAGCGGGATCGATCTGGTAGATCTCGGCGCCCATCGAAATGGCCTGGTTGGGGCACTCGGGTTCACACACGTCGCAGTTGATGCACTCGTCGGTGATCATCAGGGCCATGGCATGCGCTCCGGGAGGGCGGCTCTAGCCCGCCGGGGCCCGGCGGGGCGAGGCAAGCTTGCGCTGAATCCAGGCGAGAACCGGCGGCGCAACGAAGCGGCTGACGTCGCCCCCCATCATCGCGATCTCGCGCACCAGCGTGCCTGACACAAACATCTGGCCCTCGGTGGGCACCATGAAGAGCGTCTCGCAATCGGCCATCATCTGCCGATTCATGCCTGCCATCTGGAACTCGTAATCGAAGTCGCTCACGCTGCGAACCCCGCGCAGCACCACCCGCGCATCATGCTCGCGCAGAAAATTGACCAGAAGGCCAGAAAAGCTGGTGATGCGAACGTTGGCGCAGTCGGCGAGCGCCTCGCGCGCGATCTCGATTCGTTCATCGACACTGAAGATGGGGTTCTTGCCGCGGCTCGCCGCCACGCCGACCACCACCGAATCGAACAGCGATGCGCCGCGACGGATGATGTCTTCGTGCCCGCGGGTGAGCGGATCAAAGGTTCCTGGGTAGACGGCTCTCACCATGATGCAATTCCTCAGTCGGTCCCATGCGGCGCAACAGATGATAATGGACCTGCCCGGCGCAGCCCGAGCGCTCGAGCCGCCAGCCGGGGGGCGGATCACCTATCGGGCGTCCCGCCTCGGCATAGACCAGCCCGGCGCGGCTCACGGCAGCCTCCAGATCCGGCAACAATCGTTCGATCCAGTCCTCGGAAAACGGTGGATCGAGAAAGACGAGGTCAAAGGGTGGTTCGCCGCGGCGCTTCAGGGTTTCGAGTGCGCGCTGCGCCTCGCCCTCGATCAGTTCGACCTGCCCGCCTGCCGAGAGCCGGGCCATCGTATCGGCGATGCTTCGGCATGCAGCGCGATCGCGCTCCACCATCACCACCCGGCAAGCGCCGCGCGAGGCCGCCTCCAATCCCAGCGCGCCGGTGCCTGCAAACAGGTCCAGACAGCGCCAGCCATCGAGCGACTGGCCAAGCCAGTTGAAGAGGGTTTCGCGCACCCGATCCGGCGTGGGCCTAAGCCCCGGGACCGCCGGCACATCAAGCGGAGTGCGCTTCCACTGCCCGCCGATGATGCGGATCCGTCCTGGCGCCGACGCTGGCCCGCGCGGGGAACGCTCGCTGGAGCGCGCTGCAGGCGATCGTCTCGGACCCGGGGGCATGACCGGTGGGCTCAGCGCGCCGACGCACCCGCCGGGGGCGCGCCGACCACCACCGTGACCATCGCCTCGGGCCGGATATGGCGCTGGAAGGCAGCCCGCACATCCTCGAGCGTCACCGCTGCGACCCGATCGGTCCAGCGCTCAAGCCAATCGAGCGGCAGGCCGTAAAACCCGATGGCCGACAGCTGCGCGAGGATCTTGCCGTTGGAGTCGATGCGCAGCGCAAACCCGCCGATGAGATTCGACTTGGCCGCAGCCAGTTCTTCAGCCGTCGGGCCCTCCCGCACGAAACGCTCAAGCACCTCTCGCACCACGCCGAGTGCCTGATCGGCCTGGTCTTTGCGGGTCTGCAGGCCGATCGCAAAGGGTCCTGGCTGAATCTGCGGCGAAAAATACGACGAGACGCTGTAGGCAAGGCCGCGCTTTTCACGCACCTCGCCATACAGGCGCGACACGAACCCGCCCCCGCCCAGCACATAGTTGCCCACGGTGAGCGCGAAAAAATCGGGGTCGCCGCGCGCAATGCCGCGTTGCCCGACCAGCACATGGCTCTGCGAGGCGGGGTGCTCGATGCGTCGCTCGGCGCGATCTGGGGCGGCTGGCAGCCGGGCGAGAGGCAGCGGATCGGTGCCTGCCGGTAGCCCGCGCGTGAGCTCCTCGGCAATGGCTGCTGCGCGCTCGCGGGTGACCGCGCCGATCATCGAGATCACCGCGCGGCGGGCCGAATAGTGCGCCGCATGAAAGCGCACCAGATCATCGCGCCCGATCGCAGCCACCGTCTCGGGCTCAGCATAGCGTCCATAAGGATGGTCGCCATAAAGGAGCGAGCCGAAATTTCGCCGTACCAGGGTCTCTGGCCGGGTGGCGGATTCGCGAAGACTCGCGATCACGCGCGCCTTTTCGCGTTCGAGCACCGACTGGGGAAAGGTGGGCTTTGAGAGAAGGAGCGCAAGCAGCTCGATCGCACGCGAGAGCTGCGGCTCGCTGGTGAGACTGCGCAGCGACACCGAGGCGCTGTCGTCGCCCGCGCCGCCCCCGCGACCCGCGCCGGTGAGCGCAAAACCCTCGGCGATTGCCGCCTCGTCGAGCTCACCCGCGCCCTTGGCGAGCATGGCATTGACCATCGAGGCAAGACCCAGGCGCTCTGGCGCCGCCAGCCGGCCACCGGCATCGAAATCGATCTGCAGATCGAGCATCGGGATGGCATCGGCGCGCACGAACAGCACCCGCGTCCCGCTTGCCGTGGTCCAGGACTCGATCGGCAGCACGGCGAGCGCGGGCATCGCGAACAGCCCCGCACCGAGCGCAAGCACAAAACGTATCAGCCTCCAGAGGGAACGACCCGAGCTGCCTGGCATCTCAGTGCCTCCCGGAGAAGCCGCGCGGCGCCTGACGCGCCCCCGACAGCGGCTGTGGATCAAGGGTGACGACCGTGAGCGCGTCATCACCGAAATAGCGCGCAGCCACCGCCTTCACGTCATCGCTGGTCACTGCGCGCACCCGCTCGAGCAGACGGTCGGCGTCGGCGTGGGAAAAGCCCGCCATCTCCAGGCCTGCCAGTTCCATCGCCTGCGACATGAGCGAGTCGCGCTGATAGACCCGCGAGGCGACATAGCCGATCCGGATGCGTTCCAGCTCGCGTTCGTCGACCCCTTCCGCCGCCACCCGGGCGATCTGCTCCCTGAGCGCCTGCTGCAGCTCGGCGACGCTGCGCCCGGCGGCGGGCACGCCGCTCAACGTGAAGAGGCCGGGTCCGCGACCGGTCAGTCCGTAGCCCGCCCCGGCGCTGTCTGCGACCCGCTGCCGGCGCACGAGTTCGCGGGTGAAGCGGCCATTCTCGTCTCCGGCCAGCACCTCGGAGAGCATCTCGAGCGCAAAGGGCTCGATCGCGCCATCGATCCGGGTGAGTTGGGGCACGCGATAGGCCATCAGCAAATAGGCGGTTTCGGCAGGCGCCTTCACCACTGCGGACCGGATACCGTTCTGAGGCGGTTCATCCTGAGGCTTTCGGGCAGGCAACCCGCGCGGGGCGATCGTGCCGTAGTGGCGTTCGGCGAGCGCAAACACTTCAGATGCCGATACATCGCCCACCACCACCAGCGTCGCGTTACCCGGGGCATACCAGGTGCGGTACCAGTCTTCGAGGTCGGCAACCGTCATCGACTGCAGGTCGCTCATCCAGCCGATCACCGGCTGCCGATACGGGGAGGCGGTGAGGGCAAGCGCCATCAGCTGCTCGAAGACCCGCGACCGCGCGCGGTCTTCGGTACGCAGTCGCCGCTCCTCGATCACCACCTCGCGCTCGGTCGCGAAAGCCTCGGCCGACAACACCAGGTTGGTCATGCGGTCGGCTTCGAGTGCCATCACCTCAGACAGCCGCGCCGAGGGAATCTGCTGGAAATAGCCGGTGTAGTCGCGCGTCGTGAACGCGTTTTCCCGGCCCCCCATGGCCGCCACGCGGCGCGAGAATTCGCCCGACGGTACGGTGCGCGTGCCCTTGAACATCATGTGCTCGAGCGCGTGAGCCACACCGGTGCGGCCGTTGACCTCATCGACCGATCCGGCGCGATAGGCGATCAGGTGGACCACCGTCGGGGCGCGGCGGTCTTCCTTCACGAGCACCTTGAGCCCGTTTGGCAGGGTGCGTTCGTGAGCGGTGGCGCCGGACGCCTCGGTACGCTCAGCCCAGCCCGCAACGGTGAGCGCGAGCGAAACAACGAGGGGCCACAGCGCCCGGCGGGACATCAAGGCAAACGGATTCACGGGGCGGCCAAGGCTAGAATGGAGGGTTGAGTGTAGCCATGTTCGGATTCCTAAGACGCAAAAAGACCCCGCCGCCGGCGAGCCCGACTGATCCAGGCCAGAGCCCGGCGACTGCCGCCCCGGGCGCCGAGCCCGGTTCGGCCGTGGCCGCTGCGCAGCCGCAGGCAGACGCGCGCACGCCGATGCAAGCGTCCGGTGCCGCGGCGGCTGGCCGCGAGGCCGGCAGTACGCCAGCCCGGCAGTCATGGCTGACGCGGCTGAGCACAGGCCTGGCCCGCACGCGCGGCAATCTGGCTTCGCTCTTCACAGGCGTCAAGGTCGACGAGGCCCTCTTCGAGGAGCTCGAGACG
>RFXC01000421.1 GCA_009921765.1 Betaproteobacteria bacterium
GAAGAACCGCATCTACAGCTACCAAGCCTATGTCGAACTGCTCTCTCGGTGACATCTACCCGCAAGCCCACAGATGCCCGAAGCTTTGCTCAGCAGCCCATTGAGCGGTTTTTTCTTAGGGCGCCCGCCACCATATACAAGGGCTCGGATAGTCTCCGGGCCCTTTCTTTTGGCGTTTCCCCGGGGAAGCGCGTCGATGTGCTGCGGGTTGCTGCCGGCCGAAGTAACCGAAATCGACCGCTTTTCGCCTCGACCCCGTCTCTGTTCTCTGTTTGGCCTGCGGGTAGGCGCAGGGGGTAGTTGTTCAAATTCAACCACTTACGCGCGAGGGTTCGTTGTCAACCAAGGGCACCGGTCAGGCATCGAACGCGGTCGGAGCATCGTCAGCGGTTGCTTGACCGTATCGCAATCGAGATACATAATTGTGGGAACGGAGGATCTGACCATGGCCCATTCCACGATGCTGCACGTCCGAGTGGACGACGAAATCAAGACACAAGCCAGCGAGGCGCTCGCAGCCATGGGGCTGTCCGTGTCCGACGCTGTTCGCATCCTGCTCAAGCGCGTGGTCAATGACCAAGCGTTTCCGCTGGAGTTGAAGGTGCCCAACGCCCAGACCCGCGCAGCGATGGAAGAAGCCCGTGCCATGGCCAAGTCAGGCACCACCCGTTATGACTCCGCCGACGCCCTGATCGATGACCTCGAAAAAGCCCGTCAGCAGTAAGCGGGCAGCGCCGCCCAGGGCGTGCGATTACACCAAGACCTTCCTCAAAGACTGGGAGCGCCTATCGCGCTCAGGCCGATACGACCTGAAGCGCCTGAAGGAGGCGATGCTGCTGCTCATCGGCAACGATGCGCCGCTGGGCCCCGAATGGCTGGACCACCCGCTCAAGGGTGATTGGGCCGATCACCGCGAATGTCACATCGGCGGCGACTTTCTGCTCATCTACCGTTTGGATGGAAACGCCATCATCTTTGTGAGGGCTGGCACGCACTCTGAATTGTTCGAGGAGTGATCCGCGGCGATTGAATCGCTGCCTACTTTTACCAAGTCAGGATGGCCTGGATGATGGCGGGCTCCAGAAGGGTCAGACGGAGCAGCTCGTTGACCGTCGAATGGTGAAGCCCCTCCCGGCGCGCGATGTCGCTGCCGCTGGCGACCACGCCGTCATCAAGCAGTTGCTGCCAGTAGAAGGCGCGCGTTAGCGCCGCCAGTAAGGGCTGGTCG
Source organism: Betaproteobacteria bacterium (assembly GCA_009921765.1). Next base: position 1,229 of record RFXC01000421.1, read on the forward strand.
ATCGGGGTGGTGACCTTGCCCGCATCCTGTATCGGGCCGTCCGGACGTATCACCACCTTGCTGGCACCGCGTTTGCGGATCTTCAGCGGGATGAAGGTCGAGAGCTTCACCTGACCGGCGTCCCGGCGCTCTCGAGCAACGGGCTCACCCACCGTATGAATCTTGGGCCTCACGCCGCGCCCTCCAACTCCTGCAACTCTGCGCCGATCGAGCCCGGCCGCAATTCTGCGGACAGTGCTTGCCAGCCGAGGTCACGCCAGATGATTTCCAGGCCGCCGTCGGCCATCACCACCCGCTCGATCAGCAGCCGCGCCAGTCGGCACTGTTCGGCGGGAAACAGCTGGTGCCACAAGCCCGCCAAATTGCGCATCGGCAGTACGACCTCGGGCTCTGTCAGCCCTGGGTGGGATTCACGAATCCGATCCCAAACGGCCTGCACCAGGTGTGGCGCTGACAGCGCTGCAACGATCTGCTGCGTGACCAGCTCCTCGACAGCCGCCGCAGGCAGCGCGCCGTGCTGGCTCGCCCACGCGCCGAGGCGCCGGTGTTTGACCGGGCTGTAGTAGCGGTAGGTCTTGCCCTTCTTGACCGTGTAGCTGGGCACCAGTCGCTCCCCGTCGGGGGTGAACAGCAGGCTGCGCAAGAGCACGGGGTCACGCTGCCGGTCTTTGGTCTCGCGCCGCCGCTCAATGCCATCGGTGGCGATCAGCGCATGCACTGCGTCCCACTGCGCCTGGGTCACGATGGCCTGATGCTGCCCGGGGAAGCTCTGCCCCTTGTGGACGATCTCGCCGAGGTACATCCGGTTATGCAGCATCTTGTAGAGGGTCTGCTTGGTGAAGGGCTTGCCGCTCTTGGTGACCGCACCTTCCGCACCGTAGGCTTTGGCCATCAGCGTGGCCGATCGGAGAGTCACGAAGTCATCAAAGATGCGGCGCACCAGTTTGGCTTCCGTGTCATTCACGATCAACAGTCGGTCGCGCACGTCGTAGCCCAAGGGCAGCGGTCCCCCCATCCACATCCCCTTGGCCTTGCTGGCTGCGATCTTGTCTCGGATGCGCTCGCCGGTGACCTCACGCTCGAACTGCGCGAAGGACAGCAGCACGTTCAA
>RFXC01000422.1 GCA_009921765.1 Betaproteobacteria bacterium
TTGGATGCCGACCTGCTCGACGGCCAGCATGCGAGTGCTTTTGCTTCAAGCACGCACAACCACAACGCCACATACCTCGGCATTACTGCCAAAGCCGCTGACGCCGACAAGCTCGATGGATATGACTCCACGGCGTTTGTGAGGTCAGTAAACGGAGCCGGTCCTGATGCGGCTGGCAACGCGACAGTAGTCATAGATCTCTCCAGCCGCGTAGCCAAATCCGGAGACACGATGACGGGGAATCTCGTGATGTCGGGCAGCGCCACCATCCGATCAGCCAGGCCGGCAGATAACGCGCGGGACACGGGCTACAAGATGTCCGACGGTCAGGACCTGGGCGAGATGAACCGTAGCAATCAGTACTACGACGACCTTGCCAGCAACTGCAACGGCTACGTCCCAAACGGAAATTGCCAAGGCAATCCCTACTGGACACCACCCAACGGGAACTGGTGGACCTGGTACACGCTGATCGGACAAACCGCGTGGCACAACAGTAGTTCCTATGACGGAGCGGGCGGAACCACCTACGCCTACAACCCGGTATCGGTTGGCTACAACTATGACGGGTATTACCTCGCTGCCGACGAAATCGGTGGTGGCGAATACCACCGCAACTATCGCAATTGCAACTGCGGCGCATTCAACTGCGTGACGAACTGCAACTGCAACTGCAACTGCGCATGCAATTGCTGAGGGGAGACAGCACCATGTTCCGTCATACCGTACCGAGTCTGTCGACCCCCGTTTTTGTCGAAGCGCTGATTGCCGAACGGCGGATCTGCCTGAAGACGTACCAAGAAATTCCAGAGGAGACCTTTGGGCTCTTCAATGTTGAGAGTCCGACGACCATGGACACACGTGTACAGCGGTCGCTCAACCTCTCTCAGTTCGTAGTCCCAAAAGCGTTCCCGCCCGAGGTCTCGGGCATCTACTTCCGCCATCTGCCATGCATGCGGCTGGAAATACCCTATGTCGAAGGCGGGACGCTTGATGATGCGCTGGCCGGGCGCTACTTCCGCACCCGCAGTTACTCGATGATCGATATGGATGATCCGGCCATCGGGTCGGTCGAGCGCAAGGACGCCGCCACGTGGGTGATCGGTGTCGACTACGACGGCTACGCCCGCCCCGGATTCAACGCGCTCGCCTACGAGCACTCGACCAAGATGCATCCCTTGCGCGCCGCCCGTCAGATCGGGGCGCCCGCATGCCTGTTTGTTTACCAGCCTTTTGCATCGGTGCCATTCACGGAATGCTCGATGACGCTCAAGTTCAACCAGGGGCTTGGCTTCTACTCGAACGTTGACGCCTGGCTGCCGCGGGCAGATTTCGAATATTTGGACGACATGGCAGCGGCGCTACCCAGTCTGCGGCGCGTCGATGGTCAGACCGGCGCCATTCCGATCGCCCCGGATGGGTGGGTGACGGTTGGGCTGGAGATGGTCGATAGCACGGGCGAACCGATCAACCAAGACACTACCCTCCACCTCGAGGCAACCGGGGGTTACCTGCCCCAGCAGAGGGTAGCCTGCACGGCAGGCCAGGCACAGGTGCGTGTCGGCGCTCTCGGGCTATCGGTCGGCGAGCACTTCCGGGTCAAGGCCGGCTTCTACAGCTACACCGGGCTCATCGATCTGCACTTTGAGGTGACGCCATGATCCAGCCCATGGTCATCGCCCAGATGTGGCCCACGCCGGTCGCGCAGCAGCAGATCGATCTTCCGGAACCCATGCGCGAGGCCCTGATCGAGGTACTCAAGCGCAAGGACGCGCAGCGTGGTGACCTGGCCACGCGTGCCCCCGACTTCCACACCTTCATGAAGGACAAGGGGTTCTATGCCACCTCCCACTACAACCTGTTCGACGAAGCCGAGGCGCATCCCGAGCGTGAGGCGATCCTGATGTTTGAGCGGGTGGCTTGCATGGCCGCCCGGGAATACCTCGCGAAAGCGGTCGATCTGCGAGAGGCCCGCGACGTTCAATTCTCCGGCCGGTGCTTCGGCAATGTGCAGCGCACCGGTGATCGGACGCTTCCGCACTACCACCAGGGGGTGGATTTTGTGCTGGTGCACTACCTCGCGGTTGGCCATGGCGTGGACGCTGAGGCTGGTTCTACGCCACGTAACGGGCCGCACGCACTTCTGCTACTCGATCCCCGGCCGGTACCCACCTTCCCGTATTGGGAAAAGGTTCACGCCATCCAGCCGCGCGTCGGACTGACCGTACTGACCCCTGGCTACCTTTGGCACGAGACCAACCCGTTCCGCTTCCAGGGCGATCGGGTCTGCATCGTCGTCAATTTCAACGTT
>RFXC01000423.1 GCA_009921765.1 Betaproteobacteria bacterium
CGCACTATCCTTGCCCAGTCGCTCGGGTGCCACATCCACCGCCTGCTCGAAATCGACGTTCAACATCTGGCAGAGCATCTCCACCAGCGCCCGGATCGAAATAATACGATCCGTCGAGATGTGATAGGTCTCTCCGAGAGGGGCCTCGGTGGCAATTTTCCAGGTGGCCTCGGAGACATCGTCCATGTGAATAAACGAGCGCGTCGAGACGCCGCCGCCGTGCAGTTGCAACTTGCGGCCCGTCAACAAGAAGAACACCGTTCTCGGAATGATGCGGTACAAGGGCTGGCCCGGCCCATAGACGTTGGCCGCACGCGTGCTGACGACCGGCAAACCGAAGGTCTCTCGGTAGATCTTGAATAGCATATCGCCCGCTGCACGCGAGACGGCATAGGGCGTCGATGGGTTGACGGGGGCCTCTTCGGTGATCCATCCGTCCGTCGAACCGTAAACCTCGGGTGTCGTCACGTGCACGTAACGATCGAGAAAGTCGAGATGTCTCAGCCGCTCGGCCAAGCGAGCGATCGTGACGACGTTGGTCCGCATCCAGTCATCGGGCTTGTCCCAACTCTCGCCCACCATGCTTTGCGCCGCAAAGTTGAACACGAGGCCGGGCTTACGTTCGCCGAGCAAGCTCATCAGACGATCGAGATCATGGTTGAGATCAAGCTGCTCGAACTGCAACCTCGCCTTGGCGGGCTGCCAACGATAAGGCAAAAACACCTCATGAGGCTCAGGTGACCGGCTGAGCGCGAGCACATCGACACCCTCGGCCAACAGATACGCACAAAAGCTTGCGCCAGAGAACGAATTCGAGCCGATGACACAGACCTGAGGCATTAGGTAGACACCGCCGCTAAATCCACCATGCAACGACCGGCAGTTGACCCATCACGCATCCCTGCGATCAATTCATTGATCGCACTCAAAGGTTTGACCTGCGTGACGAGATCGCCGAAGTTGATGTGTCTCGCTGCCGCTAAGCCCATGTAACGCGGAATGTCATGGTGGGGCTGCGTCTCGCCACCATGCGTCCCGCATACGTGCTTACCGAAATGCATGGGTAGTGTGTACAGCGTCGTGTTGGCGCCTTTCTTGGGTACCCCCACCAACAAGACTCGCCCTTTGGCATTGACGAGTTCGTAGCCGCGCGCGATGACGTCAGGCTTTCCGGTGTTGTCGATAAAGACGTCGGGTGCCCGCTCGGCAAAAATCTCTTTGAGCTGCGCCCACGGCTCCGATGTGGCCGCGTTGATGACCTCGCTCGCCCCGCAACGCCGCGCGAGGGCAAGGCGATTATCGAACAAATCGACCGCCACCACCTTGCGTGCGCCCGCAAGATGCGCAGCCTGAATGATATTGAGGCCAATGCCCCCCGCACCGAACACCACCACGTCTTCGCCGAGACGCAGATCGGATTGGTTGTCGATGAGCCCGAAGCCCGTTGTAATCGCACACCCGAAGAGTGCAGCGGCCATGAGGTCCGTCTCTGCAGGGACGGGGGTGAGTCGATTTTCAGAGACGACGGCGTGGCGATTGAAGGTGGTCACCCAACCGGCATTGACGGTGTTCGACCGCCAGCGATACTGCGGAACTCCGGACTCGATCCCGAGCGAGGGCTTCCAGTGGGCGACCACGGTATCGCCGGGCTTCACGTGGCGAACCCCAGGACCGATCGCGAGTACTCTGCCGGCAGCCTCGTGCCCGAGCAGGTGCGGCAACCACTTGTCCGGGCCCTTCACGCCATCGATCTCACCGAGCTGGCTGCCACAGATCCCGCTGTACGCGAGTTCGACCAAGACCTGACCGACATCCAAGTGCTCGGGCAACTCGATCTCGTCGACGACGAGCGGCTGTTGCTGCGCAACCAGGATCGCCGCCCGCGTCACGCGCGGGTACCGATCGCTACTTAACTTGGTCACGGTGCTCATAGAGCCACTGCATCAACATATGCCCGACCACGAGTTGCAGGTCTTCGCTGATCTGCATGTCATCGATCGCGACATGAATCGGCATATCCGCCAACGCTTTGGCTTTGCCGCCGGAGTAACCGAGGACGGCAAAGCTCCGAACGCCTTTCTGTTTACACACCTCGAGTGCACGCAACACGTTGGGCGAGTTGCCGCTGCCACTAAAGGCGAGCGCCAGATCGCCAGGCTCGGCGAGCACGGCAAGTTGGTGAGCAAAGATATGCTCGTAGCCCTCGTCGTTCGCGAGGCAGGTCAACACTGCGCTATTGGCCGGCAGCGCATGAACACGCAACGCGTGCCCCGCGACGCGCGAGATCCCGTACAAGAAGTCATTGGCGAGA
>RFXC01000424.1 GCA_009921765.1 Betaproteobacteria bacterium
ATAATTTATCGTTTAATCGCATTGATGGCACTCCTATTCATTTATCAGCATTTAAAGGAAAGAAAATACTACTTGTAAATACAGCCAGCAAGTGTGGCTTTACCCCACAGCTTGAAGATCTTCAGGAAATGCACCGAAAATACGCTAACCAATTAGTTATTATTGGTTTTCCAAGTAATGAATTTGCAGCTCAAGATCCCGGAAGCAATACAGAAATTGAAGGATTTTGTAAAAAAAATTATGGTGTTGACTTTATTTTATCAGAAAAAATAAATGTTAAAAAAAATGACCTACAGCACCCGGTATATCGTTGGCTAACTCAAAAAACACTTAATCAATTTAAAAATTCCAGAGTACTGTGGAATTTTCAAAAATATTTAATTTCTGAAAACGGTGAACTTGTAAAAATAATACGTCCCTGGCGTTCTCCAAAATGCAAGTTTATTTTGCAATGGCTTGATTCAAAATAAAATCAATTAACAGATAAGCTTTTATACAGTTTTAAAATATCGTTTTTATACGATTTGGATATGGGGATTTTATGATCCAAAACCGTTAGTTCATGAGTATCCAAATTTGAAATATTTCTAATAGAAACAATATAGGATCGGTGCACGCGAATAAACTGTTTTGCCGGCAATTTAACAAGCATGTCTTTTAGGGTAGATTTAATCAGAAGCGGCTTGGCATTAACAATAAATATTTTAATATAATCATCTAATGCCTTTATAAATAATATATCTGAATTTTTAATTTTATGCCAATTATAATCAGCCTTTAAAACTATTTCATGTTCTTTTGTGTCGTTTTTAAGTTTTTGTTCAATACGCTGTAGGGTATTTGCAAACCGCGGTATTGATATGGGTTTAGTTAAATAATCCAAAGCGTGTATTTCAAAAGCTTTAACAGCAAATGTATCATAGGCGGTACAAAATACCACAGGTAGTTTGTGTTTTAAATCTTTATACCAATCCATGCCATTTACAGAAAATAAATTAATATCTAAAAAGATAACATCTACAATATGTGTATTTAAAAAATTAATTGCTGCTTTTGTATTTGTAAAACATTCCAAAAGGGTTATTTGTGAAGGAAAGGTATTTACAATTACAGACAGTGCGTTTAAAGCAGATTTTTCATCGTCAATTGCTATGGCATGAATCACATTTCAATTTCGATAAAATATAGTTTTTAAGTAATATTTTTTACTCACTAAAATGATTAATTCACGAATTAAATTAAGGGTAATTTTAAAAAACACGTGTATACACAATTTTCAGCTTTAACAGAATACGCATGTGCATTTGGAAAATAGATATTCAGTCGCTTTTTAAATTGTTCTAATCCTAATTGATTGCCTGTATTGTCATATTTACAATTGTACGAGTTTTCAACATGTAAGTAAAACGCATTTAATGAAGTTGTTACATCAATTAAAATGTAAGGATCATCAGCATCAAAATCCAGGTGCGAAAAAGCATTTTCAATTAACGGTAATGTGATTAATGTAGGGATATTTGAATGTGAGTTTTGTATGGAAGTTTTAAATTCAAATTTATATTGATCTGTAAAACGGTTATTTTGTAATGCCACATATGCTTTAATAAAATCTAATTCGGCCGCTACGGAGGAATACTCCATTTCGCTTTGCTTTAACAAGGTTCGTAAAAACTGTGACAGGTTTAAAATTTGCGGAGCAGTATCCGCCGCCTGTTGTAATGCTTTAGCATAAATACCATTAAGTAGGTTAAATAACGTATGCGGATTTAAATTAGATTTTAAAGACTTAATTTCAAGCTTTAGTTTTGCCTCCTCAGCCTCTTTAAGTTTTTGGCGGTTACGTAAAATAAATGCAAATAAAATAACCAAAACATATAAATAAATACGACGAATGATAATATACTTTACAGGAGTTATTTGTTTTTTAGAATATTGGTTATAATGATCATCCTTAACATGATTAAAACCTTGATTTTTAGGTTGTGTTTTATCACTTAAAAAATCGGATTGGCGCCGATGGTTCATTCTATAATGTCGGGCATGAACATCTTGCTCACGTATTACAGAAAATGAAAATACGGTTGTAACGGTTAGTATAGTAATTAATATTACAAAATAAATCCAATAGTGTTTTTTATTAAATACATATGGAATTAGCCAAAAATAATTCAAGTAAAAAACCCCTAGCATTTTTGCTTGAAAAAAAACCTCAATTCCAGTTAAGGGATTATCAATAAAGCGCTGTATATCCGGAAAGGAATCTGAAACAATAAAAGGGATCAGCATAAATAAAATAGATCCCAATACATG
>RFXC01000425.1 GCA_009921765.1 Betaproteobacteria bacterium
TAAAGTCGATCGATGCAGACATCCAAGCCCCTTTACCACCGCCATCGTTTTCCAGACGCCGTCATCAGTCGCGCGGTGCGCTGGTATTTCCGATTTCAGTTGAGCTTGAGGGATATCGAAGAGCTGCTCTTCGAGCGCGGCGTGGTCGTCAGCTACGAAACGATCCGGCGGTGGTGTGACAAGTTCGGCGCGCACTTTACCCATCGGGTAAAGCAGGCCAGGCCTGCTCCCGGCGCAACGTGGCATCTCGACGAGGTCTTCGTCAATGTCGGCGGTGAGCCTTATCTGCTGTGGCGCGCCATCGACCAGCATGGTGCTGAGCTCGATATCCTGCTGCAGAAACGCCGCGACAAGGCGGCAGCCAAGCGCTTCTTCCAGCGTCTGCTGGCCCAATATCCAAATGGCCCGCGTAAGATCGTCACCGACCAGCTACGCAGCTATCCGGCGGCGAAAGTCGAGATTCCCGAACTGGCTGACGTCAAGCATGTGTTCGTCAAAGCTGCAGCCCGGGTCAACAACCGGGCCGAGAATAGTCATCAGCCAACACGCGAACGCGAACGGCGCATGAAAGGCTTTCGCTCGCCAGGACGAACGCAAACATTCCTGTCCAGCTTCGGACCGATCCGACAGCATTTCGCCATCAAGCGCCACCAACTCGGCGCTGTGCGCTATCGTAATCAACTCGCCAGACGCTTCGCTATCTGGCATCTCGTCACTGGCGTTACCCAAAATCCGTCTACCGCAGTCTGAGCACCATTTCACCAGCTCTCACTTCGCCAATACGGCGTTAAGTTGACAAGGCCACCTCGAGTGCATGCACCGTGCTGGCGCCTGGCGTGATCGAGGTCAAGGGCGGCAACCGGTCTCTGATGCTGGGCGAGCCCGACGGAAGGGACACCAACCGTCTGCGCGACGCAGCTCAGGCGTTGCAACGGGCGGGCTTCCCGGTCGAGACCACGGGCGCCATACGCAACGCCATCTGGTCCAAGCTGGCCCTCAATCTCGGATCCGGTCCGATGGGCGTGCTGGCGCCGGTGCCGCTGAAGGACCTGTTCGCGGAACAGGTGCTGGTGGACGCCCGGCTGCGGATCCAGGCCGAAGTGCTGGCGATCGCACGGGCCATGGGATGCGACTTCGAGATCGACTTCGCAGCCCAGATGGCATTCGCGAAGCGTTCCACGCACCTGCCCAGCATCGCGCAGGATGCAGCCGCCGGGCGGCCGATCGAGATCGAGAGCATGTTCCTCGCACCACTTCGCATGGCACGAGAGCGCGGTGTGCCCACTCCCACGCTGGACCTTCTGGTCACGCTGGCGGCTCTCAAGTTCAAGGCTTCAATGTCGCCATCGGACCTCAACGCGCAGTGACACGCCCGATGGCCGCCGCCATCGTCTCGAACGCACGCCCCGCACTCGGCGCATAGTTGATCATGGCCAGGAAGCCATGCACCAGGCCTTCTCCCCGCACCACTTCCGTGGGCACGCCTGCATCCTTGAGGCGCTGGCCATAGGCTTCGCCTTCGTCGCGCAGCGGGTCTCGCCCTGCGGTGACGATGAGGGCGGCGGGCGAATCAGACAGGTCCCGAGCCTGCATCGGCGACGCATCGGGGTGCGAGCGCTTCGACGTGTCCGGGCAGTAGTGGTCCCAGAACCACTTCATGTCGTTGCGGGTGAGCAGGTTGCCTTCGGCAAACTCGGCGTAGCTCCCCGTGTCGAAGCGGTGGTCCGTCACGGGGTAGGCCAGCACCTGCAGGTCCACCCGGCGAGCAGGCGACGAGGCATTGTGCAGGCGCGATGCCACGGTGGCCAGGTTGCCCCCTGCGCTGTCGCCCATGGCCACCAGCACAGGCGGCTCGTGGCCGATGGCCTTTGCCGCCGCCGGGGAAGCCCCCCACCGGATGGCGGCCAGCGCGTCGTACACCGGCAGGGGAAACGCGTGTTCGGGTGCGAGCCGGTAGTCCACCGAGCCATGGAAATACACGATCAGGCCTTTGGGATTTGCAGACGGGACGTACAGCCGCACGGGCAGGTCGAAACCGCCGGAAGAAGGGATGGTGAAGCTCTCGTCGCGCTCGACGGACGGCGCGTCGCCAAAGAGCAGGGCCATGAGCATGGGTCCGCTGCGCGCTTCCTGCGGCGTGCTCTGCCAGAAGGGCTTGCGGTTGGCCGACTTGACCATCTCCAGCAGGGTCTCGATTTCCTTGTCCATCGGTTCGTGTCTCCTTTCGGTTTGCGGGCGTGCTGCGGCGCATTAGACGTCTGAACTGTTGTAAGGTCAACCTATTAGGTTGACAACACAACACTAGACAGC
>RFXC01000426.1 GCA_009921765.1 Betaproteobacteria bacterium
GGCGAGGCCGGGTTCACCACCACTGCATAGGGCACCACCGCAATGCCTGCGACCACCACGAAATCGCGCGCCACGTCGTAGGGCAACTTCGCGTACAGGCTGGGATTGACAGCAAGCGGACCGCTCGATGAGCCGAGCAGCGTATAGCCATCGGGCTCCACCTTGGTGGCCATTTCGGTGGCGATGATCCCCGCCGCACCGGGACGGTTTTCGATGAAGAACTGCTGGCCGTAAAGCGTAGACAGCCGGCTTGCCACGGCCCGCGTGAGCACATCCGTTGCCTGGCCGGTGGGAAATCCGATCAGGACCCGCACCGGGCGGTTGGGATAGTCGGGCGAAGCGAACACCTTCGAAGACAGGGAGCCGGTGGAGGCGGCAATCGAGGCAAGCAGTGCTGAACGGCGATTGATCATCGGAGAAATTCCTTGAAGGTCTTGGAGGGCGCCTGCGGTCAGTCGCCCGCCCGGATGTTGAACTCGCGGATCACCTTGGCCCAACGTGTGATCTGCGAATCGAGAAACGTACCCAGTTCCATTGGTTGCGAGAGTTGCAGGTTCATGCCCAGGCCCGTCAGACGCGTGCGCACGGTGGGTTCCGAGAGCGCGGCTGAAAGCTCGCGGTTGATCCGGCTGATGATGTCGGCGGGCGTTCCGGCAGGCGCGAACACGCCCCACCAGGCTAGCGCTTCGAAATCCTTCACACCCTGCTCGGCGAGCGTGGGCACGTCGGGCAGCGCGGGGTCGCGCTGGGCTGAGGTTACCGCAAGCGGTACCAGCGCCCCACTGCGGATGTGCGGCGACAGTAGCGCCGTGGTGGCCATGGCAACCGGCACGTGGCCGGCCAGCGCATCGGCCGCCAGCGGACCGCCGCCTTTGTAGGGCACGTGCGTCATGGGAAATCCAACCTGCGCGGCGAGACTGGTCATGGCCAGTTGGGCCAGGCTACCGCTGCCGATGGTGCCGTAAGGCACCCCCGCCGACGTCGTCCGCGCGCTCTTGATCAGGTCACCAAAGCTCTTCTGCGTCTGCGATTTGTGGACCGTGATGACCATGGCGCCGGTGGCGATCAGCATGACGGGCGCCAACTCGGTGCGCGTATCGAACCCCATGTTGGGAATGAGGCTGGGATTGGTGCCATGGGTGTCGAACACCACCACAAAGGTATGGCCGTCGGGCGCCGCCTTGGCCACCATGCCCGTGCCGATCGAGCCATTGCCGCCCGAGCGGTTCTCGACCACCACCGGCACGCCCAGCGATTGCGAGAGCGCAGGCTGCACCAGGCGTGCGATCTGGTCAGTTGTGCCACCCGGCGGAAACGGCGACACCAGCCGGATCGGGCGGTTGGGCCAGGCCTGCACGCCCGCAGTCTGCGCCCACGACATCACGGGTGCACTCAGTGCTCCAAGCACCACGCAGGCCGCCGCCAGCGCTTTCGCGACATGAACCATGAACGTCTCCTGTGGCTGGGGTTCTGCCGACCCCGATCATTGGCAATGCGTGCATCGTCCACACCATCGCGACTGAGCCTCAGCCGGAAGCAGGTGGCCTTGGTCTCCGACCCAATCAGCCCGACCCAGGCCAGATCGGGCCGCGCGAGCGCCTGCCGGCAGACGGCATAGTCGACCTCATGGCTGTGGGTCATCACCACGACCGCGGCACCCGCCGGCGCCTGGGCCACGGCCTGCTCCGGCGCATCCGTCCTCAGCACACGAACCCGCCCCGGGGGGAGCGCCGCAAGCGCCGATTCACGACTGTCGACGACGGTGAGCGAACACGGCAGGGTCTCGAGAATGCGCGCAAGCGCCCGCCCCACATGGCCCGCCCCAAACAGCCAGACCGGCATCCCGGGCGGCACGATCGGCTCAACCAGGGTCTGCGGATCAGCGCTCACCGGCGGCGCGTCCAGCCACTGCCTCGTGGGCAGCTCCCGTGAAGGGTCATGACCGCGCCCCGCGCCGACCGCTCCCGCCGCGCGGGTGAGGAGCCACCCCTGCTCGCCGCGATCGATGCGGGCTGCGAGTTCATCGAAAAACGCGAGATCGTGAGCATCCAGGCGCTCGAACCAAAGCGTGACCGATCCCCCGCAGCATTGGCCGAGTTCCGGCCCCAGCGGCCAGCGCTCGACTCGAACGCGGGGCTGCGCAGCCGCCAGCATCTGCCGGGCCATTTTCTCGGCTCGCCATTCGAGTTCTCCGCCGCCTATGGTGCCAAAAAGCGTGCCGCCGTCGACCAGCATGACTGCCCCGGCCTCGCGCGGCGTGGACCCCCTCGCCTGCGCAACCGCCACCCGCACGACCGCAGGCT
>RFXC01000427.1 GCA_009921765.1 Betaproteobacteria bacterium
AGGCCCCGAGCCGTGCGGGTTCGTCGAAGCGACTGCCAGGGCCGCTAGAATTCGGCGTGTTTCGTTCAACCCAGCCGGCGCCCATTCAATGTCGCTTTCGTCCGAGTCCAGTTCCGAACTGCCGTCTGATCCGGCCCCGGCCCGGCATTGCTCTCGTCCGCTTGCCGGGTTGTTCGCGCTGGTCTTCGGCTGGCTGGGGCTGCATCGCTGGTATCTGGGTGCGCGCGGCGCGTGGCTGTATCCAATGCTCTCGATGCCGCTGATCGGCTGGGCGCTGCGCACCGACCCCTGGTTCCGTCAGCCCGGATTCTTTGCCTTCAGCCTGATCGTGGTGATCACCCTGGTCGAGGCGATCGTGATCAGCCTCACGTCCGATGCGCGCTGGGATGCGCGGTTCAACACGAACTCGGGGCGTGTCTCGGCCAATCGCTGGGCACCGGTGTTTATTGCCATCGCTTCGCTGATCGGCGCGGCCATGCTGGGCATGTCGGTGATGGCGATCGCGTTGGAAGGCTGGTTCAACGCCCGCCTCGGGCGCTGACGGTCAGCCCGCTCACATTCAATTTCCCTGGCGACCTTCTCATGAGCACCGAACTGATCTTTCGCGATGATGCCTACCTGCGCCACTGCGAGGCCCGGATCATCTCGGTGAGCGAACGCGGCATCGAAACCGACCGAACCGTGTTCTACCCCATGGGCGGAGGTCAACCGGGCGACACCGGCAATCTGATTCGCGCCGACGGCTCGCCGCTTCGCATCACCGATACACGCAAAGGCGATTCGGTCGATTCGGTCATTCATGTTCCCGAACCGGGACAGGCGTTGCCCGAGCCGGGCGAAGCGGTCAGACTGGAACTCGACTGGGATCGCCGCTATGCCCATATGCGCATCCACACCAGCCTGCATGTGCTCTCCTGCGTGGTGGTGGCGCCGGTCACCGGCGGCAACATCGCGGCTGATCGCGGCCGGCTCGACTTTGACATCGACATGAATCTGCTCGATGCCGCGCGCATCGAAAGCGGTGTCAACGAACTGATCGCGCGCGCAATCGACACCGAAACCGTCTGGATCACCGACGAGGAACTCGACGCACGGCCGGAACTGGTTAAAACCATGTCGGTTCAGCCGCCACGCGGTGCGGGTCGGGTGCGCTTGTTGCGTATCCCCGGCATTGATCTGCAGCCCTGCGGGGGCACCCATGTGAAGAATATCGGCGAAATCGGCCCGATCAAGGTGCTGCGCATTCGGAACGAAGGCCGGCGGAACAAGCGCGTCGAGGTCGGTTTCGCTTGAGCACGGATCTGTTGTGAAGGGCGCCGCTGCGCCAGCGGCCTGTTTTCCGATCTGAGGAGTTTGCCCATGTCTCGAACCGTCATTGCCACCCCGCTCGCACCTGCTGCAATCGGCCCTTACTCACAGGCGATCCGCGTTGACCGCACTGTCTACCTCTCCGGGCAGCTTGCCCTCGACCCCACCACCGGACAGCTCGTGGACGGCGGCTTCGAGGCGCAGGTGCGGCGCGCCTTCGCCAACCTCGAAGCGGTGGCGCGCGCAAGTGGCGGCTCGCTTGCCGACTGCGTGAAGCTCACGCTTTTTCTCACCGACCTGGCGCACTTTTCGGTGGTCAACACGGTGATGGAGCAGGTGTTTCCCAAGCCCTTCCCCGCGCGCTCCACCGTGGGGGTGGCGAGCTTGCCGCGCGGTGCGCAGTTCGAGGTTGAAGCGGTCATGGTCCTGGCCGGGTAGACCGTGCCCGGCAACCGCTCCCGGGCCCCCGCCAAACCGGGGTCATCGGGTCTGGATGCGTTTGCGCGACTGGGCGTGCGGCGCGAGATCGATCTGCTGCTGCATCTGCCGATGCGCTACGAAGACCTCACCGTGGTGGTGCCCATCGCAGCCACCCGGGCCGGTGACAGCGCGCAGGTTGAGGGGGCGGTGCGCACCAGTCGCATCGACAGCCGCCCGCGCCGCATGTTGCGCGTGGAACTTGAAGACGAGAGCGGCTCGCTCACGCTGCGCTTTCTCCACTTCACCGCCTTGCAGCAGCGGCAGTTTGCGCCGGGCGCGCGCGTGCGCGCCTACGGAGAGGTGCGCGCCAGCCTGTTCGGCAACGAGATCGTGCATCCACGCTATCGTCTGGTGGGCGACGGTTCGCCCATTCCGCAGCAACTCACACCGGTATATCCGACGGTGGCGGGAATCGGTCAGGGCCTGATCCGGTCGGCGATTGCTCGCCGGTTGCGAAGCCTGTCGCTGCCCGAAACGGTGCCCGCGGGCGTG
>RFXC01000428.1 GCA_009921765.1 Betaproteobacteria bacterium
GTATTTAACTGAAATTTTATACTCTCAACAGGGTAAAATATTTTGGTTTTTAAAAAAATCTGTGGAGGATTTTATAGCAAACAGACAAATTAATAAGTATAAAAGGTAACGTCATCAATTTTATAATGTAGTTACATAATTCATTTTCGAATCCATGGATTCGTTATCTAAACTTGCCAAATATACTTGTGTAATTTTAGGGTTTGAATGTTTCAATGCATTCTGAACAAAATTCACATTACCATTTGTTTTTTTTATGGCTATAGATGCAAAAGAATGGCGTGCTATATGGGTTGTTATTTTTTTATCAATACCTGCATCTTCACTAATTTTATTTAAAAACTTATTTATTAGCGAAGTTTTTCTGCCAATTTCTTTTTTATATTTTTCATTTTCTATTTCTGATTTGCTTGATTTTAATAATGCTATTTTTTCATCTAAAATGGGCACAATTAATGTATTTGAACGAACTACTTGTATAGATCTAAAATAATCTAATAGGGATTGAATTTGTAATGTAATTTGAAATGAATTTATTGCCCCGGTTTTTGCCATTACATATTCAATTCGATTATTTTTAACATTATCCCACCTAAGTGTTAAAATATCTTCAATCCTTATTCCAGCTAAATTAAATGCTAACATAAATACCTTTTGAGCTGTTTTTATAATCGAGCCATTTTCATATTCTAAATTTGCAAATAACTTTAATTCTTCAATAGTTAATTTCTCTTTTTTTGTTGCTGTTACTTTTGGCATATTATAAGCTTTAAATATATAGTCACCCACACTAAGGATTTGCTCTTTAATGGCCATGTTATAACATGATCGAATACGTTTTAAATTGGCATACACAGTCGAACTGCCAAGTCCTTTCTTAAAAAGAAAATTTTCGAATCCTTTTAATATTTGTACATCTACTTGTTTAAAATCTAAATCTCCTAATTTACTAGCATGGGTATATTTCAGCCAATTATTTAAAACTTGTACATACCCTTTGCGTTGATTGTATTCTAGCATTTGGCTAATTTTTGATTCAAAATATTGACTAATTGTTGGTGTTTCATTTGTTTTCGTAGCCTTGTATATTAAAAATTCTGGAGTAAGTGCCTTTTTTTGTGAAGTAGTTAATAATACAACATCGTTGTATTTATCTAATTGTAATTTTAAATCTGAATTTACTTTTTTGGCATTGGGATGATTTCTAACCCATTGCATATTATGGTTTTTGCTTTTAAATTGATTTTTTAATACCGCATAATTTGCCTTAACACGCTTTTTTTTACCAATATTATCCTGTATTCGAATATATATTTCATATAAGCCATTGCTATTTTTTTTTGATGATAATTCAAGTGCTGCTTTCATTTTAAGAGGTAAAAATTTGAAACTAATTTAAAAAATATCCACCTATATATCCACCTGTTAAGCAAAAAACCCCTGTAAATGCTTGATTTACAAGGGTTTAAAAGCTAACTATGGTAGCCCGTACGGGAATCGAACCCGTGTTTCATCCGTGAAAGGGATGCGTCCTAGCCCCTAGACGAACGGGCCATGTTAACGGACTGCAAAAATACCACTTTTTTTAATTTATCCAATACCTTAGGGCTTATTAAATGTCAATTTTAGATTTTTAAAATACTTTTTTTTCCAAATTTCTTTAATTTTTGCACTCCATTCATCCGGAATTTGGCTGTGCGTAATTGTTAGCAGGGTATGTTCATCTTTATAAATAAACAAAAATTCTACAATACTGTCTTTGTCAGACGGATCGTATTCGTTATGCCTCCAGCTAACAAGCATTCGTTTGTAGGGAAAAAGTTCGGTTATGCTGCCTTTTACAGTACCGTTTAAAATACTGAATTTACTTTTTTCAGAAGGTTGAATAAGGCATTCGCTTTCGGTTATTTTAGAATGCTGAGCGGCGTTTAATAGGGCTGTAAATACAGGTTTAGGTTCGCAATGTAGTTTTACAGAAATTTTTAATTTTTCCACGGATATTTAATTAAAGTTCACAGAATTAACAGCATGGGTATGTGTGTTTAATACAGTAGTTATGGTTTTAATAATATGTTGCGTTGAAAATTGGCATTCGTGGTATAGTTCTTGTTGTTCACCATGTTCAATAAATACATCGGGTATACCCAGGCGAATAATGTGGGCTGAATATTGGTTATCGGCCATAAATTCAAGAATAGCACTTCCAAAACCGCCCTGAATACAGCCATCTTCAACCGTTATTAAGGTTTTGTAGCGGCTGAAAATGGCGTGCAAAAGATT
>RFXC01000429.1 GCA_009921765.1 Betaproteobacteria bacterium
CCGCACCAGCCTCGCTCGCAAACCGCAGGATCAGATCAAACGCCTCTTCGCAGACCTCGTCTTCGTCGAGCAGGCCCCAGTCGTCAGGATGCAGTTCCATCGCGCGCAGAAAACCGATCGCCCAGGCATCGCCCAGCGCCCGGCCGGATTCATCGGTGCCAATCACCGCGTTCCAGGCTTCGCCCTCATACAGACGCCTCGCGACGGCACGGCGATGACGCCCCAGGAGCGACAGCAGCTCGCCCCGATCGGCCTCGGGCAAGGCGGCGAGCGCCACCCCGGGCTCCGCACCCAGCACCACCGACAGACTGTCATCAGGCGAGATCGGCGTGGGTGAGCAGGCCAGTGCCGCGCAGAAGCCGTCGTATTCCTCGAGCATCATCGATTGCTCGGGATGGGCGAGGGCCAGCAGGTCATCGAGCCGTGCCAGCTCGGCTTCGTCGAGGGAACGGGCGGAGTCGGGGGTGTTCATCCCGCGATGGTAGCCTGTTCGGTGCGCGTGCCCAACCGAGGCGCGATCACAGGCAGCCCGACAGCATGAGGCTGCGACATTTCGGAGTGCCCCATGACAGTCATGATCGATGCCGAACCCGCTGTGGCCGAGTTGCTCGGCGCGGCGATCGAGGATGCGATCGCGCATGAATCGAAGTGGTCTCGTGAACCGAGCGCCGATGGCAGCACCTGGGGTGTGCACGGGGCCGATCCCCCGCCCTGGAACCGCCTGCTGGGCCCGGTGTCGGCGCGGGGGCCGGCAAGCGGCGTCCTGGTCCATCGCGGGCGCCGCCTCGCCCGGTGGGGTGAGCCCGCGCGCGCCGATCTCACTTTCAGTGTGGCGAAGACCTACCTCGCGCTCCTCGCGGGCGTGGCCTTTGATCGCGGCTTGATCGCCGATCCCGATGAGCCCGTTCGTGCCCGGCTACCCGGCATTGGCTTTGACAGCGCCCACAATGCGCCGATCTGCTGGACCCATCTGCTGCAGCAGACGAGCGAATGGGAGGGCGAGTGCTTCGGGCTCCCGGACCAGGTCGACCGCTGGCGCCGGCTCTCGTTTCAGCCGCCGGGCAAGGACGCAGGCGCCAAAGGCGGTGCCCGTCCGCTTCGGGTGCCCGGCACCTACTGGGAGTACAACGACGTCCGGATCAACCAGCTCTCGCTTGCGCTGCTTCACCTGTTTCGAGAGCCTCTGCCCGAAGTGTTTCGCCAGGCCGTGATGGAGCCGATCGGTGCGTCTGCCGACTGGACCTGGCGCGGCTACGACAACGCCTGGCTCGAGATCGACGGGCGCCGTATGCAGTCGGTGCCAGGCGGTACGCACTGGGGCGGCGGGGTCACCATCAGTAGCGAGGATCAGATCCGGCTCGGCACGCTGCTGCTTCACGGTGGCGCCTGGGCGGGCCGGCAGGTGATTTCCTCGCAATGGATCGCCCGGATGCTCTCGCCCTGCGCGATCGCGCCCTTCTACGGCATGCTGGTGTGGCTCAATCGCACCCGCGAGGTGTTCCCGTCTGCGCCGGCCTCCAGCGTCTTTGCGATTGGTGCGGGCTCCTCGTTCACCTGGGTCGATCGTGAGCTCGATCTGGTGCTGGTGGCGCGCTGGCTCGAGGCCGAGCATGCCGATCGCTTTTTCGGGCGGATCGCACGCGCGCTCGGCCACGAAGCCAATCGCTGACAGGCGGCGGCCCCGCCTCAGAAGCGGGCCTGGACCGATACCCTGAAGGTGCGGGGCGGTGCCGGGAACAGATAGGTGCCGCCCCAGTACGTGGTGGGCGCATCGCGCCAGAAGCGGCGATCGAGGACATTGTCTACGCCTGCCCGCCAGGTGAGTGCGTGACGGCCCGGCGCGCGCCAGGTAACCGAGCTGTCGAGCTGCCACCAGGCGGGGAGGAGCACGGATTCATCGCCCGTCACCGCCTTCTTGTCGCTCCATGCGAACCGGTTGTTCCAGGTGAGGCCGGCTGCGCCGGGCACCCGCCAGCCGAGGCTCGCTGCGGCGGCGAGCGGGGCGGTGTTGCGCGAGCGCTTGCCGACCTCGGTGGCATCCGGCGAGCGCGTGGTCGTGGCATCGAGCGCGGTGGCTTGCGCAGCGAGCGTCCAGTCGCGTGCGAGCTGCCCGAGCCAGGCGAGCTCGATGCCGCGGTGGCGCGCCTGCTTCATGCCGACCACTCGAATTTTCTTGTCCGGATCAGCCGGATCGGTGATGTCGGCCGACAGCGGCCGGTCGATATCGAACAGCGTGACGCTGGCAAGCCCACCCCCTGCAAGCTGCTGGCGCAGCCCCGC
>RFXC01000430.1 GCA_009921765.1 Betaproteobacteria bacterium
CACACCTTCTTTCATCGAGCCGCCCATGCTGCATGGTTACTGCCCCGCGAAGCGTTATCTGCCCTACCTCGCCTGGACCGACATCGCCGCGCTTCCCGACAAGGAAAACACGGTGATCGTGCTGCCCGCGGGCAGCATCGAGCAGCACGGCCCGCATCTTCCCTGCGCGGTCGACACCATCATTGCAGCCGGTGTGGTGGGCCATGCGCTTGCACGCCTTCCCGATTCGGTGCCGGCGTTCGGGCTGCCGCCCATCACCTACGGCAAAAGCGTCGAGCATCTGCACTTCCCCGGCACCGTCACGCTGGAAGGCTCGACGCTTCTCGCCACCGTAACCGAGGTGGGCGAATCGGTCTATCGCGCAGGCTTTCGGAAGCTCCTGATCGTCAATGGTCATGGCGGTCAGCCGCAGATCATGGAAATGGCTGCGCGCGAACTGCGCCTTCGCCATGGCGACTTTGTGGTGGTGCCGCATTTCACCTGGCGCGTCGCCAACGTGGCCGGGCGCTATCTGTCCGAGAAGGAGCGCAAGCTCGCGATGCATGCGGGTCACGCCGAGACAGCCATCATCATGGCGCTTGCGCCCGATACCGTGCAGATGTCGCGTGCAGTCGCCAACTATCCTCCCGAGTTCCCGTGTCCGACGCTGTCGGCCGATGGGCGGCCTGCCGCGGCCTGGACCGCCCGCGATTTTGGTGAAACCGGCGTGATCGGTGATCCGTTGCCCGCCACTGCCGAGCAAGGCCACGCCATTCTTGACTCACTTGCGGAGAGCTGGGCGCGCGGTATCACCGAACTGCACCAGATGCGTTGGCTGGAGCGCGACGCCCAAACCTGGGGCAGGGCGCACCAAACCGGTGATGTGCTGGGGGGGTGAATGCTGGGCCTCTCCCACCCCCGCGCAGGCCTTTCAGGCAGCCCGATGGTGGCACCGAATTTGCAGCAAGCAACGCGCTTCGGCGCGTTGTCCGAGTGGTCCCCGATTTCCTCAATCCGTCATGGAGTCCGAACATGAAGCTTCGTTCACTTGTCTGTGCCGCGTTCGCGGTGGCTGCCGTCCCGGGCGCGTTCGCCCAGGAAAAATTCACCTACATGACCAACTGGTATGCGCAGGCCGAGCACGGCGGTTACTACCAGGCGCTGGTGTCGGGCCTCTACAAGAAGGAAGGCATTGACGCCACCATCCGCATGGGCGGTCCGCAGGTCAATGGCATGCAGCTCCTCGCAGCCGGCCAGATCGACTGCTACATGGGCTATGACGTGTCCACCATGAAGGGCTGGGAGAACGGCATCAATGCCGTCACGGTCGCCGCCTCGTTCCAGAAAGACCCGCAGGTGCTGATCGGGCATCCGGGTGTGGTGAACAAGATGGAGGATCTGCCCGGCAAGACCATCCTGATCTCCACCGGTGCCCAGAATTCCTACTGGCCCTGGCTCAAAGCCGCCTACAAGCTGCAGGACTCGCAGGTGCGCCCCTACACGTTCAATGTTCAGCCGTTCATCGCTGACAAAAACGTGGTGCAGCAGGGCTACATGACCAGCGAGCCCTTTGCGATCGAGCAGCAGGCGAAATTCAAGCCCAATGTGTTCCTGCTCTCCGATCATGGATGGCCCCCGTACTCCACAACCATCGTGTGCATGGAGAAGACCGTCAAGCAGCGGCCCAAGGCCGTGGCGGGGTTTGTGCGCGCCACGATGCAGGGCTGGAAGGATTACCTCCAGGGCGATCCGTCGGCCGCCAACGCCGCGATCAAGAAAGACAATCCCAACATGACCGATGACAAGCTCGTCAACGGCATCGCGCTGCTCAAGTCCTCGGGCATGGTGATGGGTGGCGATGCCGCCAAGCTCGGCATTGGCGTGATCACCGACGACCGCATGAAGAAAACCTACGACATGATGGTCGAGATGAAGCTCATCGATCCGGCCAAGGTGTCGCTCGCACGCACCTACACCACCGAGTTTGTTCGCGACCTGAAGGTGATGCCCTGAACGCGGGTCGTGACGCAGCAGCAATCGCGGGCGAGCAGGTGCCCGCGGTTGAAGTGCTTTCGGTCGAAAAGACCTATCCCAACGGCACCCAGGCGCTACTGCCGGTCAACCTCACGGTGCGTGAGGGCGAGTTCATCACGCTGCTCGGCCCGTCGGGTTGCGGCAAGAGCACGCTGCTGAAAATGGTGGCGGGGCTGCTCGAACCCTCGGATGGCCGCCTGCTGCTATGGCGAAAGCCGGTTGATCAGGTGGAGAGCTCCGGTCATCGGCTGAGCTTTGTCTTCCAGG
>RFXC01000044.1 GCA_009921765.1 Betaproteobacteria bacterium
CGCAGGCAGCGGTGGTAACGAGCCCGGTGACGAGCCTGCGTCGGCCGGCATTGGAAAGATCGAGCATCGCGGTCTCCTTGTGGTGTGTCATCGTTTTGACCCGATTGTAGTCCCCGCGACAGGTCCGTTGAGGCGCGGCGAAGGCAGCCCCCGACATCAACGGGTTTATTGCACGGCACCAATCGGTTAGAATAAAGGGTTTTCCAGCGAACTTAAGCGATGGATGTTCCATCTCGGACAAGACGATGAGTGAAACTTTGAAGCCCTCCGAATCGTCCCGCCGCTCGGCGATCGGTCTTGTGGCCGCGGCGGGTGCAGCGGGCGGTGCGGCCGTTGTGGTGCCCTTTGTCAGCACCTTTGCGCCCTCGGAAAAAGCCAAGGCAGCCGGCGCGCCGGTTGAAATTGACGTGTCCGCCATGCAACCCGGCGAACTCAAGCGGGTGGAGTGGCGCGGCAAACCGGTCTGGGTGCTTCGTCGCACCCAGGAAATGCTCGCCACCCTGAAAGGTACCGAGCCGCAGGTGGCTGACCCCGGGTCCGTCCGCACCGCGTATCCAACGCCCGATTACGCGAAAAACCCGCATCGCTCCATCAAGCCGGAGTACCTGGTGGTGGTTGGCATCTGCTCGCACCTTGGGTGTTCGCCCAGCGACAAGTTCGCCACCGGCCCTCAGCCATCGCTGCCCGATGACTGGTCGGGCGGGTTCCTGTGCCCCTGCCACGGATCCACCTTCGATCTGGCTGGCCGGGTGTTCAAGAACAAGCCGGCGCCCGACAACCTCGAAGTGCCGCCCCACCGCTACCTGTCCGACACCCGCATCCTGATCGGCGAGGACAAAGCCGCCTGATCGACGGTGCAGATGGGCATCGTGAAGACCTTAATACCTTACCGGACGATGGGGTGCTCGATGCACATAATCCAGACCCCCTCATCCCGCTCGTGAAAGCCGCGAGGAGCAACTGAAAAATGGCGCAGCAAAAGCAAGTTGAAACCACTGGCCTTCTTGGCTGGGTCGACCAGCGTTTCCCGCTGACGGCCACCTGGAAAGCGCATCTGTCGGAGTACTACGCTCCGAAAAACTTCAACTTCTGGTACTTCTTCGGGTCGCTCGCCATGCTGGTGCTGGTGATCCAGATCGTCACCGGTATTTTCCTTGTCATGCACTACAAGCCGGACGCCTCGTTGAACGAAGCCGGCGTGCCGGTGGCGTTTGCTTCGGTCGAGTACATCATGCGCGATGTACCCTGGGGCTGGCTGGTGCGCTATCTGCACTCCACCGGCGCCTCGGCTTTCTTTGTGGTGGTCTACCTCCACATGTTCCGCGGCCTCATCTATGGCTCCTACCGGAAGCCGCGCGAGCTGGTCTGGATTTTCGGCTGCCTGATCTTCCTTTGCCTGATGGCCGAGGCGTTCTTCGGTTACCTGCTCCCCTGGGGTCAGATGTCCTACTGGGGCGCGCAGGTCATCGTCAATCTGTTCGCGGCCATTCCCTTCATCGGGCCGGAGCTGTCCATCTGGATTCGCGGCGACTACGTGGTGGGTGATGCCACCCTCAATCGTTTCTTCGCGTTCCACGTCATTGCTATCCCGCTGGTTCTGCTGGGCCTGGTGGCTGCCCATATCGTTGCGCTCCACGAAGTGGGCTCCAACAACCCCGACGGCGTCGACATCAAGGCCAAGAAAGACGCCAACGGCGTGCCGCTTGACGGCATTCCCTTCCACCCTTACTACACGGTGCACGACATTCTGGGCGTGTCGGTGTTTCTCATCGCGTTCTCGGCCATTGTCTTCTTCGCACCCGAGGCGGGGGGTTACTTCCTCGAGTACAACAACTTCATTCCGGCTGATCCGCTCAAGACGCCGCCACACATCGCACCCGTCTGGTATTTCACGCCCTACTACTCGGTTCTGCGTGCCGTCACCGACGACTTCCTCATGTACTGGATGACCCCGTTCCTGGTGTTCTATGCGTTGCTGGTGCTGGGCACTGCACGCTATGCGAGCGTCAAGGTCATCACCCTGGCCGCAGTGCTTGTCCTGATTGCAGGCTTCTTCCTGGTCGAGGCCAAGTTCTGGGGGGTGGTAGCAATGGGTGCCGCGGTGCTCATCCTCTTCGCCATGCCCTGGATCGACCATAGCCCGGTCCGGTCCATCCGCTATCGGCCGGGCTGGCACAAGTGGGTCTATGGCGTATTCGTGGTGGTGTTCCTGGTGCTGGGATACCTCGGTGTTCAGCCGCCTGAAGAACTCCGCAACCTCGTCGCCAAGATCGGTACGCTTCTCTACTTCGCCTTCTTCATGCTGATGCCCTGGTGGAGTGCAATGGGCGAATTCAAGAGCGCGCCGGATCGCGTCACGTTTGCAGCGCACTGACCGCTGGAGTCCCCAGAAAATGAAAAAACTGTTCGCTCGGCTGGCTGCGCTCCTTGCCTCTGCCTTTATCGCCGGGACGGCCGCTGCGGCGGGAGGCTCGTCCTTCCCGCTTGATCGTTTCCCAGTGGAAAAACTGACTGAGCAGGCAGCGCTCCAGAATGGCGCCAAGCTGTTCGTCAACTACTGTCTCAACTGCCACGGCGCCTCGGCGATGCGCTACAACCGGCTGCGTGATATCGGTCTCTCGGAGGATCAGATCAAGCGGCACCTCATGTTCACAGCCGACAAAGTCGGCGAGCCCATGAAGGTCGCTATCCGCGCCGCCGATGCCAAGGAGTGGTTTGGCGCGTTGCCGCCCGATCTTTCCGTCATCGCCCGGGCGCGTGCGTCGCACGACGGCACTGGCTCCGACTGGCTGTACACCTATCTGCGGGCCTATTACCGCGATGGCACGCGTTCCACCGGCTGGAATAACGCGCTGTTCGAAAACGTCGGGATGCCCCATGTGCTCTGGCCCATGCAGGGCTCGCGCGGCGCAACCATCGAGGACATTCGCGAAAGCCGTGACCCCAAGACCGGCAAGTCGGAAGGTTTTGTGCGTACCACGGTCAGTTTTGATGCGCAGGGCCACCGGACTGAAGCCACCGACAAGCTAACGGGTGGTCATCCGCACGCCGGTAAAACCATCAAGCTTGGTAAGCCTGAGGGCGGTGGCGTATCGTCTGCCGACTATGACTCACAGGTTGCCGATCTGGTCGCCTTCATCACCTACATGTCCGACCCGAGCGCTGGAACCCGCGTGAGGCTCGGTGCCTGGGTTCTGATGTTTCTCGCGCTGTTCACGGTGTTTGCCTGGAACCTGAACCGCGTCTATTGGAAAGACGTCAAATAGACGGTACTGCCGTCGTCCCCGGCGTGGTTACACGGTCAGCCCGCTGACCGTCGCCCCGCTTTCCCTTTCGGCCGAGCATTCACGGAAGCCGCCCGCCATGATGGTCCTGTACTCCGGAACCACCTGCCCGTTTTCTCAGCGCTGCAGACTCGTGCTGTTCGAAAAAGGCATGGACTTTGAAATTCGGGATGTTGATCTTTACAACAAGCCCGAAGACATCTCGATCATGAATCCCTACGGCCAGGTTCCCATCCTGGTCGAGCGCGATCTGATTCTCTACGAATCCAACATCATCAACGAATACATCGATGAGCGGTTTCCTCACCCGCAGCTGATGCCTGCCGATCCGGTGATGCGTGCCCGGGCGCGGCTTTTCCTGTTCAATTTCGAGCGCGAGTTGTTCGTGCATGTGCAGGTGCTCGAGCGGCGTGACGCTTCCAAGGATGCGCAGAAGCTGCAGGACAAGGCGCGCCAGCAGATTCGCGACCGGCTCACGCAGCTCACGCCCATCTTCATCAAGAACAAGCACATGCTGGGCGAAGAGTTTTCCATGCTGGATGTTGCGATTGCGCCGCTTCTGTGGCGCCTCGACCACTACGGCATTGAAATGCCCAAGACCGCAGCACCGCTTTTGCGTTATGCCGAACGCATCTTTTCACGGCCGGCCTACATCGAGGCCCTCACGCCTTCGGAGAAGGTGATGCGCCGTTGAGCGCGTCGCGCGCCGGCCTCGGGCTCTGCCTGAGGGCCGCGCCGTCGTGTCGTCAACCGGACGCCCCGCACTACCATGGCTGAGCTGTCAACCAAGCCCTACCTCATTCGCGCGATTCACCAGTGGTGCGAGGACAGTGGCTACCGCCCCTATCTCGCGGTTACGGTTGATGAGCGAACGCAGGTCCCGCGCGAGTTCGTCCGCAACGGCGAAATCGTTCTCAATGTGTCGGCTGTGGCCACCAACCGGTTGCAGTTGGGCAACGATCTGATCGAGTTCGAAGCCCGGTTCTCGGGTTCGGTTCGACAGGTGTCGATACCCATCGAAAATGTGTCGGCGATCTACGCCCAGGAAACGGGCCATGGCATGGCATTTGATGTGCCCAAGCCTCTTGCGCTGGCACCCGAGCGCGGGGCGCCGGAATCTGGTGGGGCCAACAAGGCGGCGCCGGGTCCTGGTTCGTCCTCAGCCCGACCTGCGTCACGACCCAAGCTGGTCCCCCGCCCGACGCAACCGCCTGCCGCCACTGCTGAGCCGTCTGCTCACGCCGAGGCGCCGGGCGCTGCGCCCCCCGCGGGAACAGACACCGCACCAGCGCCCGCTCGCGCTGCACCAGCGCTCGCTGCATCCGAACCTGAGGCGGCAGCGCCGCTGAGCAGCCCGGCCCCGGGCTCGGCGCCGGTCCTTCAGGCGGTTGATTCGGCCTTGCCAGCCGGGCGCATCCCGCGCTCGGCGGCGCCCAAGGCACGCCGGCGC
This sequence comes from Betaproteobacteria bacterium, assembly GCA_009921765.1. The sequence continues at coordinate 4,735 of RFXC01000044.1, forward strand.
GGTAAGCTCTCTGCGGTTCCCGATGGCGCGCCAGCCGGGAGCGATACGCCATCGCCGCCCGTCAATACGGCGACCGAGCCGTCGCAAGTGCCTGCGGCGCTGCAGCCGGCGGACGCCGAGACGACGCCTGCCGGCGGATCAACCGCATCGTCGTCGACCGGATCGGCCCCCGATGAACCTCCGCCGTCGCCGCCCGTCCGTCCGCAGTTGAAACGCATCAAATAACCCCAACGCGGCGTATCATCCGCAGCGCGCGGGGGAGAGCATTGCCGGCTTAGCTCAGTTGGTAGAGCAACCGCCTTGTAAGCGGTAGGTCACCTGTTCGAGTCAGGTAGCCGGCACCACCGACCTCAGGCTTGTCACGCCCGCGCGCGGAAGTGCCCTGTCGCCATGCGACAGGGAGGATCACCACGCAGTTGACCCAGGAGGTTCTGATGAGCATTGCATCCTCGATTCGGCGGCGCCTGGCCGCAGTTGCGCTCGGTGCGGTGGCGCTTTCATCCTGTGGGGGTGTGCTTGCGCAGGACTGGCCCACACGGCCGGTACGACTCATCAATCCCTTTACTGCCGGATCTGCGGTGGATGTGGTGGCGCGGTTGATTGCTGCCCGCTTGTCCCAGAACGTCAACGTGCAGTTCATCGTCGAGAACCGCACCGGTGCATCGGGCAACATCGGCACCGAGGTCGCCGCACGCGCGCGGCCCGATGGGGAAACATTCCTGGTGGGGTCGCCCGGCACCATGGCGATCAACCCGTGGTTGTTCAAGTCGCTGCCCTACGATGCGGAGAAAGACTTTGTCGCGGTGACGGTGCTGGTCAGTTTTCCGCAAGTGATGGTGGTGAACCCCAAGATCCCGGCGACCACGGTTGCCGAGTTTGCTGCCTGGGTGAAAGGCCAGCAGGGCCGGGTCAATTTCGCGTCGTCCGGACAGGGCAGCACCTCGCATCTTGTGATGGAACTGATTCGCGCCGAAGCGAAACTCGACATGACGCACATACCGTTTCGCGGTGGATCGCCCGCAGTGCAAGCCGTGATTGCAGGGGATGTGCAGGTTGCGGTCGAGGGCCTCCCGTCGCTGCCCGGGCATCTGGCGGCGGGAACCATCCGTCCGCTCGCCGTGACCTCGGAGCGCCGCAGTGATGCGCTCCCGAATGTCCCTGCGCTTTCGGAAACCTACCCCGGGTTTGATGCAGCGGCATGGGTCATCCTGTTCGCACCGGCAGGCACGCCGACCGCGATCGTCAACCGCATGGCGGCCGAGGTGAAGAAGTCGCTCGAGGCGCCGGAAGTGCAGGAGCGGCTGGCGAAGATGGGCGCTACCCCGTCAGGTCTGGGGCCTGCGGAGACGGCGGCGTTTCACAAGCGCGAACTCTCGAAGTTCAAACGTGCGGTGGAGATCTCGGGCGCGAAGGCCGAGCAGTAACGGGCGCGATGGCGTTGGGCCGTACGGCCCAGGTGGTGACCGGTGCGGCCGCGCTCATGGTGCACTGGCGCGCAACGAGGCTTTGCCGGGCCGGTTCGCCACATGCTGGGCGGCGAGCATGGCCAGCCCGAACGATTGCGCCAGACCGTTGCCGGGCAGGTAACCCGCGCCGCCTACCCCGGAGATGGACGCGGCAGCGCCCCCCGCTGCATACAGCCCCTCGATCACGCTGCCATCGCGGCGCAGCACCCGCGCATTCGCATCGACCCGCAGGCCGCCCTGCGTATGTGCAAGGGCCCCGGTGACCCAGGCTGCATAGAGCGGCGGCACGAGCGCCGGGCCGAACCGTTGGCGCCCCCACTCGGGATCGTGGCCGCTTGCCACCGCTGCACTGAAGCGCGCGAACGTTTCCTCGAAGGTCTGAAGTGGAATGTTGAAGGAGCGGGCAAGGTCAGCCGGGCTTTGCGCAACCTGAATTTTTCCTGCCTCGAATGCCTCCCGATACGGGCCCTGGGTGCTTGCCGATGCATGAATGCGGGCGTCGAACACTTCGAGTGCAACGCCGCCAGGTTGTGCCAGCACGAAGGCCGCGAGTTCAGAGGGGCCGATGTCTTCTGCCACAAACCGTCGGCCGTCGCGGTTGACGAGAAATGCACCCAGAGGCGGTAGCGACATGCCCAGGCGCGTGCGGCCCTCGGGCGGGTTCACGTGACCTTGGCCCTGATAGCCCTGCATGAAACCCACGTCGGCATCCAGGGCGCGGCCCAGGCTCACTGCGCGGCCATCGTTGGCTCCGGCACCGATGTGGAGCGCGCCCTTCATTTCCGGAAGATATTCGGCAAGAAGCGCCTGATTTGCAGCGAAACCGCCGGTTGCGAGCAGTACCGCGGGCGCCGCGAAATCACGGCTTTGGCCGCAGACGCGTGCTTTGAGTCCGCGGATCCTGGGCGCCCCGGCGGCCGACGACGGATCAGGCTCGGTGAGCAACTCGATCGCCTCGGCCTCATCAATACGATGAATGCGCGCGCACGCGTTCACGGCTGTACGCAGCATCGCGTGCAGTTCGCGCCCGCTTTCTGCCGGCGTGGCATGCAGGCGCGGCGCGCTGTGCCCTGGGACCGAGAGGCCCGCCAGCAGCTTGATGGGAAGCCCCGCAATGTCGGCGAGGAAATGCACAGCCGGTGCGCTTTGCGCGGCGATTGCAGCCAGCACTGGCGGATCAACCGCACCCCCTGCCTTCGCATGGGCATCGCCAGCAAAGCGGTCGGGATCGTCGGCAATACCAGCCTGAGCTTGATAACGCGTGCCCGCTCCGGGGAAAAGGCCACCACTCACCATCAGGTTGGAGGGCCCGCCCGGGTCGCGTTCAAGGAGCAGCACAGACGCGCCGTGATGTGCGGCCACCAGCGCGGCCATCATGCCGGCGGCGCCTGCGCCCGCGATCAGCAGATCTGCGCGAGGGGTAGAGATCGAGACAGAGGGCATCGTGCGGCGCTTGAACGGGTGCGGGATTCGGGCGAGTATCTGGCTGACTTTACCGGGCCATCATAACTTGACCGCTACGTCTGTCGCGATCCCGATTCACGCTGCGGGGCCCACGCCTGGGGCCCGCACGACGCAGTCCGCCTATCCGTCGATGCTCGCGCCGCTCACGCTGGCTGGCAAGACGCTGCGCAACCGTGTCGTCCATCTGTCGATGACCACCTTCTCCAACCGTGATGCCAAGGTGGGGCCGACGCTACTCAACTACTGTGCGAGCCGGGCGCGTGGTGGCGCAGCAATGCTGGTCACCGAACCCATCAGCATGGCGCGTCATCATCACCTGGCCACGCGGGCCGACGCCTGGAACGACACCGATCTCGATGGCCTCAGCCGGCTTGCTCATGCCGTTGAATCCGAAGATTGCCGGCTGATTGCGCAGCTGCTTGAGCGGGGTCGTGCCCGCAATCAGCCCGGTCGCAGCTTTGATGGCATTGGGATGTCGGTGTTGCCCGACGATCTCAGCTGGTCCATGCCGCGTGCCCTGCTTCGCAACGAGATCGCACCGCTGCTCGATGAATACGCCAGGGCGGCAGCGAGGCTCAAGCGCTGCGGCTGGAGCGGCCTGGAAATTTCTGCGGGGCACGGGCATTTCTTTCATCAAACGCTCTCGCCATGGTCGAATCGTCGCACCGATGATTACGGGGGCGATCTGGAGGGCCGGACTCGGCTGCTGCGCGAGCTGATAGCGGCCATTCGCGCCCACTGCGGCGGTGACTTCATTTTGGGTTTGAAACTCCCCGGAAACGACTGGCTACCGGGCAGCATCGATCCCGTCTATGCGGCAGCGGTTGCACGCCGGCTCACCTCGAGCGGTCTGGTCGACTATGTCTCTTTCTGCTGGGGGAGCCACTCTCGTACGCTTGAGCGCCATGTGCCCGATGGCTACACCGAGCGCGTGACGTACCGATCGACCATTCGCGAGCTCGCGCAGGCAATTCCCGAGATTCCGGTGATCGCGGTGGGCCGGATCACCGATCCGGCGGAGGCGGATGCAATCGTGGCGGACGGCACGGCGGCGATGGTGGGCATTGGCCGCGCACTCATCGCCGATCCCGCCTGGGTGAACAAGGCACAGGCGGGGCGGGCCCACGACATTCGTTACTGCGTGTCCTGCAATACCTGCTGGGAACGAATTTCCCAGCAACGCCTGCCGATTGGCTGCGACAACAATCCGCGGGTGGGCCTCGCCGATGAAGTCGACTACCGGCCGCCGCGCGCCGAGCACGCCCGCCGTGTGGTCGTGGTGGGCGCAGGCCCCGCAGGCCTGGAAGCAGCCTGGATCGCAGCAGCACGAGGCCATCGGGTGACGGTCCTTGCTCGCGGAGAGGAGCTGGGCGGCAAGCTGCGCCTGCGTGCGCGCTTGCCAGGTGGCGAGTCCGTGAGCAGTGTCTACGACTACCAGCACGCGGCGGCGGAGCGGCACGGATGCGAATTCATCACGCGCCGCGAGGCGGGTCTGGCCGATGTGCTGGCGCTTGAGCCTGATGCGGTGATCATCGCGACCGGGGCCGACATGGTCGCGCCGCTTTGGCTGCCGGAGGATGTCCGTGATTCGGGGCTCGTGCCGGATCTGCGAACCGCCATGCGCGAGGTGCTCCGCCACGGCGGGCGGCAGCCGGGTTCTGCCGTCATCTTCGACATGGACCATGGCGAAGGCACCTATGCCGCGGCCGAGCATCTGCATTCGATTTTTGATCGGGTCGTGATCGTCACGCCGCGCGACACGGTGGCGCAGGACCTGCCGATGGTCGTCCGCCAGGGCATCCTGCGGCGGCTCAGCGAAAAGCGGATCAGCGTGCTCACCCTGTCCGAGCCTGTCTGGAGCGCGCGCGTGGAAAGCGCGGCCGAGCTCGACTGCGTCAACGTCTATAACGGGGACCGGACAGTGGTGCGTGACCTGGCGTTTCTCGCCTGGTCCACGCCCCGCGCGCCCGATGCCTCGCTGCCCCTGGCGCTTGCCGAGCGTGGCATCGTGTTTCACCGCGTGGGCGATGCTCTCGCGGCGCGTTCGCTGCACGCGGCCACATCAGAGGGACATGCCGCAGGGCATGCGGTCTGAGGAGCCCCGTGCGGCTCAGCCCCGCGCGGCTCAACCCTGTGTCAGACCCCACTGAGCGAGCGCCTCGGGAGCGAGGCCCAGTGACTGAAAGTAGTCGGTTGGCAACTGATCATAGGCGCGATCAGGCAGCGGCTCGCTGTCTCCGGGCCTCCAGCTGCCATCGACATCGCCGGTGAGCACGCCAACCAGATTCACCGCAGCAGCCTGGCCGGCGCGCGCGCTCACTGCGGTATCGGTGGCTGCAACGGAATGACGGGTGTACACCGATCCCGTGGAGGCATTCCAGAGCACCTCGGATTCGCCGGCAAAGCGCCAGCGGGAGGCGGGTGCGTCGTTCACCCCAAGCGCGAGCTTGAGAATGGCGTCGGCGTCGGTGGCGGTGACCTTGCCGTCGCGATCGACGTCGGCGGCAAGCACCTGATAGGGTGAGATGGGCGCGGCGCTCTGTAAGCCATCGGCTGGGAGCGGATTGGATGAGCGCCCGGTGGCGAGCTTGAGGGCGGCCAGCGCATCGGCTGCGCTGACCGCGCGCGCGACTTCGCCGGCGCCCGCCTCACGGCTGGCGGTCACGCGCAAAAGCCCATCAAAGTCGAGCCCATCGATAGCCCAGCGGCCATCGATTCCGCTTTGAGCGAACGGTGCGGGCGGGGTATCGGCCGACGTGACGGCTTGGGCCTGCGCGGTCACCTGAACCTCGTCGATCAACGCGTGGCTTTTCCAGTGGTAAACGCTGCCAGCCAGGGCAGCGGCGCGGGTGCCTGCTGCACCAGCGCTTGCTGCGCTTGTCGAAAAATTCGCAGGCACGGCTGTCAGCAGGCCGACTTCAGCGGTTGAAGCGCTCGGTACGTAGCCGATGTTGCCTGCACTGTCGCGGTAGATGGCTTCGACGGAGATCACCTTTCCGACATGGGCCGGGGTGAGCTGAAAGGACGGCGAGGACGAGATTGAGGTCACCGGTATGCCATCGGCGCGCCACACCCAGCCAACCAGACTGCTCGCGGAAAACCCGTCGGGATCGACGAGCGTGTGCTGCGCTGTGAGCGTCTGCCCTTGAACCGGACTGCCTGTGATCAGCACTTCCCCGCCTGGCGGTTTCGGATCGTAGTAGCTGCCGACGATGCCTATCGTGACTGTCGGGCTGCTCACTTCCCCGCCGCTCGCGCGGACCGGGACGGTTCTCAGAATGTCGATCGTTGGATAGCCGTCGAGCACCCGTCCGAACACGGCGTAGCCGTTGCCGTCAGCCGCGCGGTTGGCATCAAGGAAAAGATTGTCGGCAACGTTGATGAAGAACTGGCTGGTTGCGCTGTTTGGATCGCCCGTACGCGCCATTGCGATGGTGCCGAACGTGTTGCTGAGTCCGGTCACGGCGGTGCTTTGCAACGCGATCGGTGCCTGCGTGGGGGTCTTGTAGTTGACCTGCCCGGTCGACGAGTCGATCGCGTAGCCGCCCCCCTGAATCATGAAGCCGTCAATGACACGGTGAAAAATCGTGCCGTTATAGAAACCGCTTTTCACATACTGAACGAAATTGGCAACTGTACTGGCGGCCCGCGTCGATTCAAGCTCGATCAGCAGATCACCATAGTTCGTACGAAGCCATGCGCGGGGAAGGCCCGGGGCGGCGATACTGACCGCCGACCCGGCGGCTGCACTCGTCACGCTTTCCGCGGTTCCAGCCAGGTCCGTGTAGGACGCTGTCACCGTGATGGATTTGTTGGCCTCGGCTGCGCTCACCAAAAAGCTGCTCTGGTTCCTTCCGGCTGCGGGTTGCCCGTCGATATTCCATTGCCAGCGCAGGGCGCCGGGCTGGCCGGCCGCCGGGATGCCGTCCTGATCGGTCAGGCTGTGCGAGGCGGTGAGCGTGGCCCCCGCGGCGGGCGTGCCGCTGATCAGCACGCGGCCGCTGGGCAAATCGTTTGCATTGATGACCTTGACGGGATCACTGGCAACATAGCCGCTGGTCCCTTTCAGATCGGTGTAGGCCGCCACTGCTGTGATGGCCTTGCCCACCATGGCCTGGGTGAGCGTGAGCGAAGCGGATAGCGCTCCTGGAATCAGGACTCCGTCTGCTTTCCAGTAGTAGCTGACCGCACCGGGTTGCCCGCTGGCGGGGATTCCGTCGGCATCGGCCAGCTGACTGACTGCGACCAGGGTCCTGCCCTGGATCGGAAGCCCGGAAACCATGACGTTTCCGGTCGGTGCCGCGTTGGTGGTTTCGGATACGGGCAGCACATCGATGAGGGTCACGGCTGATGTGGGTTTGGAAACTTCGCCCGAGCCGTTGTCCACCACCGGCACCGCTTTCAATTTCGACATCAGATCGGAACCGACACTGGCGACGCGGCCGAATACCGCATAGCCGTTGCCATCGCTCGCATAGGCTGCGTCGAGAAACAGGTTGTCAGCCAGATTGATGAAGAACTCGCTGGTGGCGCTATCGGCGACGGAGGTGCGAGCCATGGCGAGCGTGCCAGTCAGGTTGCTCAGACCTGTTGTACTGGTGCGTTCAAGGGGAATCGGCGAAAACGTTGAAGCGCGACGTACGAAGTTGGTGCCTTCCAGGTCGTACCCACCGCCCTGCGCCATGAAGGTGGAGATGATCCGGTGAAATTCGGTCCCGTCATAGAAATTCGTATTGGCATAGCGAAGAAAATTGGTGACGGTGACCGGTGCACGGTCGGCTTCCAATTCGACCACCACATCGCCCAGCGAGGTCTTGAGCAGGACCCGCGGCAGCGGACTGAAGGTCGGGGCGGCAACGGGCAGCGGCGCAAGCACGGCGCTGCTTGGCGCGCTGGTCATGGTCTCTGCGGTGCCGCCAAGATCGATGTAGGCGGCGCTCACCGTGATCCGGCTGCCGACATCGGCGGGCAACACGCGGTAGGTGGCACCGTTTGCGCCAGCGATGGCAGCGCCGTTTGAGCGCCACTGATAAGTCATGGCACCGGCTGTGCCCGCAGCGGGAATGCCGTCGGGGTCGGTGAGCGTCTGGCTGACGGTCAGAAGTTCACCCGCCCGTGGCGTGCCCGTGATGTTGAGCGTGCCGGCAGGTCGCGTGTTGGCGCGCGCAAGGCGCAGCTCAACTGCGAACTCTGCAGTGCCGGTTGATGACATGTTGCCGAGCTCGAGCAGATAGCTCCCCGGCACCGGTGCCCCGCTGAGCATTTGCGTGCCCGCGCTGGCCCGAGACAGTGCGCCGCCCGCCAGGACCTGCGCGTCAGCGGTCGCGAGCGACTTGAGCGACCAGCTGAGCCCGCTCTCGGGCGCATTGCCAGCCAGGTCGATCAGCCGCGCACTGGTGAGGCGATGACCCGCCGGTACGGTGATTCGGAGGGCATCGGCATCGGTCGCGGTGAGGGATCCGGTCCACATGGCACGCAGGCTCTGCGGTGGCAGCACTGGGGCGGCTTCCGCGCTGCGTGCAAAGTCGGTCGTCTCGGCGATCAGTACGCCCGGTATGCCCAGCGACGGCACCGCCTGCGCCGCATCGGAAAACTGCAAGGATTCGATCGACCGCAGCCGGTCAAGCTCGAGCGTGACGCTATTGAGTGCGGCCAGCTCGGTACGATCGGTATTGGCGTAGAGCTGCCACCACGCCTGGTTGCCCTCAAGCGTCGCCCGGTCTGTGCCGTCACCGCCCACGAGCATGTCGGAACCGCTGCCCCCCGCGAGCACATCGCTGCCGCTCGAGCCAACCAGGCTGTCACGCCCGGGGCCGCCCTCGAGCGTGTCGTCGCCCGCGCCGCCGTCGACGGTGTCGTCACCCGCGCCGGCCTGGATCCGGTTTGCGAGGGCATTGCCTGTCAGGCGGTCACCATGGGGCGTTCCGACCAGATTTTCGATGGCGGTGCCGGCATTGACCGTGATCTGTCCGGGCGCGGTGATGGTGCTGGCCCGCGTCGCGCCGACGAACCCCCAGTAACCGGGTTCTAGGCCCACATCGGCGGCAAGCTCAAGCCCGGAGAGGTCGATGACATCGGCGCCGCCACCATCCCAGATGAAATTGGCCGAGCCGGGCGACACGGTGTAGCGGTCTGCACCGGCGCGCACCCCCGGGTTGGGCCCATAGAGGTACTGGAGCGCCGCCACATCGAGCGGACCCAGCCTGACCATTCGATCGGCGCTCGCGACGTTGTAGGTCATGATCGTGAAGGCGGACTGGTCTTCGGCAGCGCTCAAGTACGGCGGTTCCGCTTGGTCACCGGTGGCATCGGTGGCGCTGAACGGATGTTTGAGGCCGAGCGCGTGACCGATCTCATGGGTAAGGGCGTAGGCGCCGAAACTGCCCTGAGCGAGATCGGTTGCGCCGATGGTTGCGGCATTGAGAAAGACGTCGCTGCCCAGCCACTCTCCCCGGGGATGGATCGCGTAGCCCGCTGAATCCGTCTGGGTGTTGAGGGCGAACGCGATCAGGTCGTCGGCGGCGGCGTTGTCCGAGGCCACGAAACGCAGACCCGTCGAGGCGGCAATCAGTTGGAGGGCAGCCTCGGCCTGTGCGGCCTGCGCAGCCGAAAAACCCTTGAAGCCAGCGGTGTAGCGCGCATCCAGATAATCGGGCGCGGTCTGCGGAAAGGCATATGAATAGGTTCGCCCGTCTGCAAGCATTAGGGAAAAGCGCTGGCCCGCACCCTCGTCGGCCACCAGCGCTGAAATCCAGTAGGGGAGCGGCGTGGCGCCTCCACCCAGTGTGACGGTCTCGATATCGCTTGGCAGCTTGGTGGCTGATGACAGGACCGTTGCACTGTCGGTGCCGCCCAGGTCCTGAATCGGGGTGTCGGCCCGCGCCACGAGGTACTGATCGTTTCCAGCGCCGCCCGTGATCGCCGCGCGGAACGTGGCGCCTGTGACGAAGCGGTTGTTGCCGCCAAGATCGAGGATATCGACGTCGCCGGGGAGTGCCGATGCGTCGATGATCGTGTCGCCGTCGGCGCCCAGGATCAGGCTGGTGGTGGTGTCATCAAACAACGCGAACGATTCGAAGGCGGTGATCACCCTGGGCGAGGGCAGCGCGGTGCCGCGCAGGAGCAGGTATTCATCGGGGGCGACCGCCTCGCTCAGACTGAAGATGAGCGAGCGACCGTTCACCTCGGGCGCGCCCTGCAGGCTGATCGGCGAAAGCGCCGCGCCCTTGCCGCGCTGAGCGAGCACATTGCCATTCCAGGTGATGGCGTCGAGGGGGGTATCGAATATCACCTCGAGACGCTTGTCGCTCAGCGTGTAGCTTACGAGCAGGGCGGGCTTGTTGCGGCCGCTATCGGCCTGCGCGATCAGCGCGTAGGCGCCGGTTGCGGGGATGCCGGTGGAGCCGCTCACCTCCAGAAACCAGCGTCCGCTTGTCTGGGGGGTGAACTGGATGAGCGCGTCGGTGCCGACGAAGCTGTCGTCATCCACCGCGAGGGGGCGACCCGAGGCGTCGAGCAGACGAAGCTTCGGATTACCCAGAGCACCGGGGCCCAGCGGGGCGATCAGCGTGTCGGCGACAAACTGGTAGGCCACACCCGCATCGAGGGTGATCGCGAACCAGTCGGCGTCGCCCACGGTTTCGATCTGGCCAACGACTCTGCCTCGCGCAGCCACCACACCGCTCGTGGCGGTGGTGGCCGCGAAGTCATCGGTGGCGGGGGCGGCTCCATCCGCGTCGGCAGGGTGGAGCAAGGCGATATCGAGAAAGTTGGCGGCAGACATCTGCAGGGCGCGGTTCCGCGCGAGCAACTCGCCCCAGGGCGAACGCGCGGCAGCTACTGATTGAGGACCGTGATACTAACTCGACGGTTGCGCGGATCGGCGGGATTTGTTGGCACGAAGGGAACAGTATCGGCAACGCCCTCCAGCCGCTCGAACCGTTTCGTGGTGACGCCGTTGGCTTCCATCAGTCTGCGGGTGGCGTCGGCGCGCTCGGTGGAGAGCGTCCAGTTGTTGCGGCCGGTGCCCGGCGCGAATCCGATACTGTCGGTATGGCCCCGCACGGCCAGCTTGTTGGGCAGATCGCGCAGCGACTTGGCGACCTCGGCGAGCAGCGCCGCCGCCCGCGGCTCGACATCGGCGGTGCCAAGCTTGAACATGGAGAAGTCGGCCTTGTCGATGATCTCGATTCGCAGACCATCTTTTTCGCGCGAGACCTGCACCTGATCCTGCAGCTGTTTCAGCTGCGGGCTCTCCGAAAGCTTTTCCTTCAGCTCTTCCTGGAGCTTTTCGAAATTGAGCTCGTCTTCCACGCGCTTCGGCCCGCGCGACGGGTCGTTGCTGGGCGCGTCTTTCTGCGGGCCTTCCGCGTTTTGCTCTTCCTGCGAGGCGCCCTGATCGGTGCTGGGGCCACCCTGCGCGCGCGGTGTGAGCCGCTCGAGCATGGCCGTCTGCTTGGCTGTGAACGGAAAGCCGTCGGGGTCGACGATCGAGCGACCACCGAGCAGGCCATCGGAGCCCGCCAGCTCACCGAACTTGATCTGGCTGTGGGACGCGGGCCGGAAATACTCTGCGATGCTCTTTCGCTGATCGCTGTTGGTGGCGCCCAGCAGCCACATCAGGAGGAAGAACGCCATCATGGCGGTCATCATGTCGGCGAGCGCAATTTTCCAGGCCCCGCCGTGCGCACCGCCGTGACCTTCCTCGACGATGATCTTGCGGATGATGGGCCGTTCAGCGGCGGGCGGCGCGGCGGCTGCGTCGGCGGGCGGCGCGCCTTCAGCCGCAGCAGGCGCGGCCGGTGCGTTGGCTTCGGCCATCAGAGCACTCCGCTATCAGCCAGATGGGTCATCAACCGCCCCGCAGGCTGTCGAAGACTTCTGAGAACGATGGCTGGTTGTGGTGACTGATGCACGCACGCGCCGCCTCGATCACCACCGGTTGGGGATGGCCCTTCAGGTTGGCGACCAGCATCTGGTGAATGACGTTGTAGACCTGTGACTCTTCGTCGACGATCTGGCCCAGGCGCCCCGCGAACGGTTCGAACATGCCGTAGGACAGGAACACGCCCAGCATGGTACCCACCAGTGCCGCGCCGATCAGCGCACCCAGCACTGCGGGGGGCTGGTCGATTGCGCCCATGGTTTTCACCACGCCCAGCACGCACGCCACGATGCCCAGCGCCGGCATGGAACCCGCCATGGTGGTGAGCGCCGCGGGCGCCCGCATCGCCTCGTGGTGGTGCAGCTTGATGGCGGTTTTCATGATGTCGTCCACCGCGTCGGCATCGAGATTGCCCTGAGAGATGATCGCGAGCCGCAGCGGATCGCAGATCATCTGAACGATGGAGTGGTCTTTGGCGAGCTTGGGGAATTCGCCGAAGATTGGGCTCGAGTCTGGGTTTTCGACATGCGCTTCCAGCGCCACCACCCCTTCCTTTTTCATGACGGCGAGCAGCTTGCCGACCATCACGATGAGGTTGAGGTAGTCCTCCTGCTTCCACTTGGGGCCGGAGATGCACTTGCCGATGCCGCCCATCGCGGCTTTGAAAATATCGAAGCTGTTCCCCACCAGCGCGGCGCCGATGGCGGCACCCGCGATGATGATGAACTCGAACGGGGCTGCCTTGATGATGGGCGCCATCTTGCCGCCGGCAAGAACGTATCCCCCGAGCACCGCCCCGAACACAACTGCAAGACCGACAAAGAAGAACATGGCAAGCCCTCAAGACTTAAACAGGCACCACACCCCGATGCACCAGCCAAAGGCCAGTTGCAGTCCAAAATCGATCAGGTTGCCGACAATGGCGACAGGAATTCCGAGGTAGGCGATGCACAGGGCCAGTCCCGCGAGGGTCAGCCTCGGTTTCGGGATATCGTGGCCCAGCACCACGTGCCGCCCTGTTTTTTCCGTCCTGGCCAAACTCAGCAGTGGTAAGGGGTAATCGGCATGGGGCTCGGGTTCTTGACCGCGGGGCAGCCCCGGCGCGTGAGGTTTGCCTATTATATCGGCATGAATCTGATCTGGGACCCCGGCTCACCAAAAGTCTGGGATGCATTTCATCGTGAGCACCACGGTGCGCTCCAGCAGAGCTGGGGCTATGGCGCGGCACTGGCTCGGCTGGGTGTGCGGGTACACCGGGCGCTGGTGGAGCTCGAGGGCCAGCCGGTGGGGCTGGCCCAGTTCATCTGCCGGCGCATTCCGGGCTACCTGTCGCTCTCTTCCTGCACCCGAGGCCCGGTCTGGGCGCCTGGGCTGGATGCGCAGGCGCGACACGCACTGTACCGGCGGCTGCGCACCGAGCTGCCGGCGCCGAGGCTTCGCGTCACGCTGTTTTCGCCCGATCGGACCGCGGAGGAGCTTGTCCCCGCCGAAGTCGCGGGTTTGCGACGGGTGATGACCGGCTATTCCACGGTCGTGCTCAACCTCACCCAGCCGCCCGAGACGCTGCGCGCGGCCTTCGACGGCAAATGGCGAAACCGGCTGGTCAAGGCAGAAACCGAGAAGAAGCTGCAGGTTCACGTCAACTCGAATATTCCCAAATGCCGGGAACTCCTAGAGCGCGAGGGCCGGCAGCGGGAGTCGCGCAACTTCCACGGCCTGCCGACCGACTTCGTGACCCACTGGATCGACGTTGCCGCATCGCCCGCCGCCGCGTTCGTGATCGCGCGCGCGGATTTCGAGGGCAAGACGGTCGCTGCCATGCTGTTTCTGCTGCACGGAAGCGTTGCGACCTACCATATCGGCTGGGCCGACGACACCGGCCGCGACCTGAACGCGCACAATCTGCTCCTTTGGCGGGCCTCGCTCCTTCTGCGTGAGCGGGGCCTGACCGCCATCGACCTGGGGGGGGTCAACACGCATTCCCTCCCGGGTATTTCGCGATTCAAACTGGGAACCGGTGGCACAGTCCGCACGCTGGCCGGCACCTATTTATGACGGGAGTGACCGAAATGGTCGCAGGGCTGCGCAGCCGTTCGACGGGCATCCGGGTGCTGACCCTGGCGCCGCTCCTACTTTGCATGGTCACGAACCAGGCCCTCGGCCAGACCGTGGAGTCGCCCTGGGAAAAACTGGGCGACACCCCTGCGCTCACGCTCTACATGGACCGGACGACCCTGCAGCGGGACGGTGCCATCCGGCGAGTGCTCGAGATGCAGGACCTCAAGGTGCCTGATCCCGACGGCGTGATGTCGCGCCGCTACACCAATGAATACGATTGCGACAATCAGATGCACCGGATCGGCCGCATGACCAGCTGGGCCGGGCCGCAGCTCACTGGCCGAAAGGTTTTCGATATTTCCGAGTGGGGCTACTGGCGAAAGATTCCACCCAACGGGCTGTTCACGCTTGGCTTCAAGCGGCTTTGCCCGCCGCGGGCGGGCGAATCGCTGAGTCCTTGAATGACGGCGCCTTCACCCGCATCAGGAAGCGCTCGAGCTGGTCCTTGCTGATGCCGATGGGGGTTCGCAGCTGATAGAAGCGAACCTTCTCGGTGCAGGGCGGCACCGGCAACGTGCCCTCATACACCTGATAGCTTAGATTTTCGGGCAGCAGCTGGGTGGGGTCGATCGAGATATTTGAGATGGTGGCTTCGGGTGCGCCCTTGTTGGGGAGATTGTTCAGGATCTGCCAGATGGTGCGGTGCTGAAACGCAGACTCCCGAATCGGCACGCTCACCACGACGGTCTGGCCCGAGGCGATTCGATGAACCAGATGGGCCACCAGCGACACGGGCTTGCCATCAACCTGCCCACCCTCGGGCCGGTAAAAATGGATGCGGACCAGATCGAAGATCTCGGGGCCGATTTTGAGCGAGCTGCCCGCAGCGGCCGTGACGATGGCTGATTGACCATCGTTGGAAACCCGCAGCACACCGGGCTTGTAGCGCATTTCCAGGGGCTGGCGGGCGAACTGCGCCTGGTCCAGCGTGCGATTGGGCCCCGGCGCGGGACAGGCCTGGGCAAGGCCTCCCGTCTTGGGCGGCTCGGCCGACTGCTGCTGAGCGGCGAGCAGCGCATTCTGGGCGGCAAGTTCACGGAGCTTTTCTTCCAGTGTTTCGATTTCACCCTTGAGCGAGCGGATCTGGCCGCGCAGATCCTTGGCCTGCGCGCCGGATCGTTCGAGCTGCTCGCGAAGGTCTGATGCCTGCTTCGCTTTGACGAACGACACGGTGCCCAACACTGCAACCAGGATGACGGCAAGCAGAATGAGCGCCAGGCGAAGAATGACTTTCATGATCGGATGTCCCGGGGAACCTGCTGCAACGCAAGGCAACATCTGCCCTTGGGCAGACAAACTTGAGAGTTACTGCTTTCGGTCGAGAAGCGTCGAGCGCTTTGGCCGATCCGCTGCTAGTATCATCGGCACCGGACTGCGTGGCTTGAGTGCCATTATGAACAAATTGCTTGGCGGTATCGTGATCGGCGCGCTGCTCACGGCCAGTATCTACGGCCTCGTGAACATGGTGTTCGATGAAAGCAGTGCTCCTGAAATCCCGCAGGACATCCTCGCCCAGCGGCGCTCGGGCATGATGGATCTCATCTGTGAGCTGCAGCTCGATCTCGATGGGCAGCTAGCGCTCGGCATCAACGCGAACGAACCCGCGCGCATGTCGCTCGCCCAGATCGACTTCGACCGCAAGTCGGGCTGGTACCAGGGGCGGCTGTCCATCTCGGAGGGGCGCGCCGGCAATCTCACCGTGGTCGGTCCGCGCCTCATCGTGAGCCGCCCCGCCATGTTCCAGCGCTTCGGCGTCACCATCAGCAAGGAAGAATTCGTGATCGACCGCAGCAACGGCTCGTTCACCCAATCCATCAGCACCCAGGATGGCCGCAACATCACCCTGATCCGGGGCACTTGCGCGCAGGTCATCAAGCCGCCTTTCTGAACGGTTCGCTGTTGGCCGTGCACCGGGCCGCCCGTCGGCGGTGATGTTGCGACGCAACACGGGTCATGGCCAGCCGGGTATACTGCAAGTCGGCGTTCATCCAGTCCGATCGCTGCCTTTCCTCCTCCCCCCCGACGATCCTCTCCGTCTTCCCGACTGGTGCCGCAGCCTTCAGGCTGGTCGGCAGGTCGACGCAGTGCATCGCCTTGACGGAACTCCATGAGCTTTTCTTCTCTCGGCCTCGCCGAACCGCTGGTTCGCGCGGTCACCGAACTCGGTTATTCACAGCCCACCCCCATCCAGACCCAGGCGATTCCCGCTGTGCTGGCGGGCGGTGATTTACTCGCCGCTGCCCAGACCGGCACCGGAAAAACCGCCGGATTTGTGCTGCCCATTCTGCAGCGTCTCATGCAGACGGCGCCTGCCCAGGCCACCGGTCCGGCGCCGAGCGCCGGCGCTCAGGCGGGCCGCCCCCATGCAGGCCAGGCGCGGCACGCCCGAGGCCCAGGCATTCGGGCCCTCATTCTCACTCCCACTCGCGAACTGGCCGCGCAGGTCGAGGAAAACGTGCGCGACTACGGCCGGCACCTGCCGTTGCGTTCGATGGCCATGTTTGGCGGGGTCAACATCAACCCGCAGATCGACCAGCTGCGCCGCGGTGTCGACATTCTCGTGGCCACCCCGGGGCGGCTGCTCGACCATGTTTCGCAGCGCACGGTGGATCTGTCATCAGTCGAAATCCTGGTGCTCGATGAAGCCGACCGGATGCTCGACATGGGCTTCATTCACGACATCCGGCGGGTGCTGTCGCTTTTGCCCAAAAAGCGGCAAAACCTGCTCTTTTCCGCCACGTTCTCTGACGACATCCGCTCGCTCGCCAATGGCCTTCTCGACCGGCCGGCCAGCATCGAAGTCGCGCGTCGCAACGCGCCTGCCGAAGCGGTGGAGCAGACGGTGCTGCTCGTCAATCGCGATGCAAAGAAAGAGCTCCTCGCGCATCTCATTCGCGAGCGTGCGTGGTTTCAGGTGCTGGTCTTCACGCGCACCAAGCACGGCGCCAATCGCCTGGCTGAATACCTCGAGAAGGTCGGCATCAGCGCCCTCGCCATTCACGGCAACAAGAGCCAGAGCGCACGGACCCGCGCGCTTGCCGGGTTCAAGGACAACTCCCTCCAGGTGCTGGTGGCAACCGACATCGCAGCGCGAGGGATCGACATCGACGAACTGCCCCATGTGGTGAATTTCGAGCTTCCGAACGTCTCTGAAGACTATGTGCACCGGATCGGTCGCACGGGTCGAGCCGGGGCGGCCGGTCAGGCCGTGTCGCTGGTCTGCGTCGACGAGTTTGAGTTTCTGCGCGGCATCGAGAAGCTGATCGGACGGACGCTACCCCGCGAAACCGTGGCGGGCTTCGAACCTGATCTGAGCGTGCGCCCTGAGCCGATCCCGATGGGTGGCGGGCGGGTGATGCGGCCA
>RFXC01000431.1 GCA_009921765.1 Betaproteobacteria bacterium
GTTGGCGGTACAGCTCGCTGATCACCAGAAGCTTGTGCCACCAATGCGTCTTGAGCGCCGAAAGGCTTGCCCCAGCTGCGATCAGGGCATCGATGGCATTGAGATTGCGGTGAACATAGTCGAGCTGGCGGCGTATTGCGGCTTTGATTCGGCGGCGCCGGGGCTTCTTCTGTTTGGCAACACTGAGGAAGCTTGCGCGCGCCCTTCCGCGCTCATATCGGGGGCGATTGTTGCGTAAAGCAGGCCATTGCTCGCAGAGATTATCGATAATCCGTTCGGTTGATTCTCTCGCCTCATTCAGCAACTTCAGATCAGTTGGATAGGTGATATCGGCGGGCGTGCAGGAGGCATCGATGGTGAGTGTCCCCCAGTTCTTGCCTTCTGGCCAATCAGCAGGCTTCACAAAGTCATCGAGTGAGAGCTGGCGGCCATGATCGGGATCAGGATCGTCAGGTTCGTCATCGTCTGAGCGTGTCTCCACAGCTGCCATGACCATGGCTTTCCCTCGCTCGGCAATACGTTCATTGATCCGACTCAGATCTTCCTCTGAGAATCGCTTGCGGAAGTGCACCATCATTGAAGGGTCGAACGGTGCCTTGTTGGAGTAGCCCGCAAAGCCGCCCCCGCCGTCAGGAAAGATGTCGCCCGTGCTTTTGACCACGCGGGGGCTTGAGGAGATGACCAGTGCGGCGTTACAGCGAGGCACTCAAAGCTGACATCAGGAAGCGGATGAGTCCGCCCGCTCGTCAGAGCGTGGCGAGGATTTCCGAGGAGACAGGCATTCACATCGCCACTCTCTACGCTTGGCGCAAGGGCTGGCGCTTGGAGGGGGAAGTGGTGCCGGCATCGCAGAAGGACCCCGAGGGCTGGAGCGCGGCCGACAAGTTCACAGTGGTGCTGGAGACCGCTGGGTTGAACGCCACCGAACTCAGTGCCTACTGCCGGGAGCGGGGTCTGTACCCGGAGCAGGTGGAGCGCTGGCGGCAGGCATCGCAGGATGCCAACGAGAAGCCGGTGCTGACGCTGAGAGAACAGAGGGAGCTGGAGAAGCTCCGCGCCCAGGACCAGCGCGAGATCAAGCGGCTGCAGAAGGAGCTGCGCAAGAAGGAGAAGGCCCTGGCAGAAGCGGCGGCGCTGCTGCTGGTCACAAAAAAGATGCAGGCCCTCTGGGGAGAGGCCGAGGAGGACTGACCTCCGCGGCTGATCGCCGGAGGGCGTTGGAGATCCTCGATGGCGCTGTGGCCGCCGGTGCCACGGCGGGCCGGGTGGCGGAGCGGATGGCGATCAGCCTGCGCACGCTGCAGCGCTGGAGGCGGCAGTTCGCCGCGCATGACGCCAGTGGCGGTGGTGCTGATGGCGGTGGTGGTGGCGACCGCCGCAAGGGCAGTGCGCGCCACGTGCCGCACCGCCTGAGCGAGCAGGAGCGGGAGCGGATCCTGGCGGTCTGCAACCAGCCCCGCTACGCCTCGCTGCCGCCGGCACAGATCGTGCCTGACCTGGCCGACCAGGGCGAGTACCTGGCTTCCGAGAGCAGCTTCTACCGCGTGCTCCACGCCCACCAGCAGGTGCAGCGCCGCGGACGGGCCAGACCGCCGCAGGAGCCAAGGCCGGTGCCCCGGCGACGTGCTGATGGCCCCAACCAGCTCTGGAGCTGGGACATCACCTACCTGCCCACCAGCGTGCGGGGCGTGTGGCTCTACCTCTATCTGGTGGTGGACGTCTGGAGCCGCAAAATCGTGGCCTGGGACATCGCCGAGCGGGAGGAGGCCCAGGTGGCCGCTGATCTGATCAGCAGAGCCTGCATCAGGGAGCGGATCAGCAAGCAACGCCAGCGCCGGCTGGTCCTGCACGCCGACAACGGCAGCACCATGCGCGCCGCCACGCTGGAGGTGCGGCTGGAGGAGCTGGGCGTGCTGCGCTCGTTCTCCAGGCCACGGGTGTCCAACGACAATCCCTACTCCGAGGCGCTGTTCCGCACCGCCAAATACCGGCCCAACTACCCCAGTCGGCCCTTTGCCAGCAAGGAGGAGGCCTGCCAGTGGGCGGCGGCATTCGTGGACTGGTACGTCCATCAGCACCGCCACAGCGCCATCCGGTTCGTCACCCCGCAACAGCGGCACAGCGGCCAGGCCGATGCAATCTGTCAGGAGCGCACGCTGGTCTATGAGCAGGCCCGCCAGCGCCATCCCAGACGGTGGTCACGTTCGGTTCGCTGCTGGCGTCAACCCGCCGTTGTCTGGATCAATGAGCCGCCCGATGACACAACAGCCAAGGAGGAGT
>RFXC01000432.1 GCA_009921765.1 Betaproteobacteria bacterium
AGCTCGGGAGCCGTAGGAAAGGGCCAGGTTCAACACCATCCCATTGCATCGACCGAGGGCCTTCTGGGCGGTCGATACGGCCGCCTGGGAGGACGGAGGCAGCTTCGATAGATCACCCAGAACACAAAGGCGCACATTCTGCCGGAGCAGTTCCGGAACTTCCCTCTTGAGATACCTCTCCAGAAGGCTCCAAAGGACCTCGCGCTCCGCTTCAGCGCCTGGGCCACCCTCACCGATGAGGGTCGCGCGCGTCACGCCTCGGGCATCCTGTTTCGTCAGCCGGGAAAGGTCGACCCCTGGGCGCTGCTTGCCCACGCCCACGTGGCCACCGAGCAGGCTGTCACCGTCCACACCATCGATCCAGCCCACATCCGGCGCCGACAAGGTTTTCAGCTCACCGACGAGGGCACCGACCTGCGGGGCGCCCTCGATCAGGCCAACTACTGCATCGGTTGCCACAACCAGGGGAAAGACTCCTGCTCGCGCGGCCTGCGCGACAAGCCCGCCGCTGACGGCAGCATCGTCTACAAGCGCACCGTGTTCGGCGTGAAGCTGGCCGGCTGCCCGCTCGAAGAGCGCATCTCCGAGTTTCAGATTCTGAAAACACAGGGGCACTCGATCGGCGCGCTCGCCATGATCACGATCGACAATCCCATGGCAGCAGCCACCGGCCATCGGATCTGTAACGACTGCATGAAGGCCTGCATCTACCAGAAGCAGACGCCGGTCGACATTCCGCAGGCGGAAACCCGCTCGCTCAAGGATGTGCTCGAGCTTCGCTGGGGCTTCGAGATCTATTCGCTCCTCACGCGCTGGAATCCGCTCAACCTCGCCCGCCCGGTGCCGCGCGCGGCCACCGGCCACAAGGTTCTGGTCGCCGGCATGGGGCCGGCCGGCTTCACGCTTGCCCATCACCTCATGAACGACGGTCACACCGTGGTGGGGATCGACGGCCTCAAGATCGAGCCGCTTCCGCCCGAACTCGCAGGCGTGCGCCATGAGGGGGGCTCGCCCGGCGAACGCGTGCCGTTCGAACCGGTCGAGCATGTTGAGACCCTCTGGGAATCACTTGATGATCGGCTGATGGCGGGCTTTGGCGGGGTCGCCGAGTACGGCATCACCGTGCGCTGGAACAAGAACTTCCTCAAGGTCATCCGGCTGCTTCTCGAGCGTCGCGAACAGTTCACCCTGGTTGGCGGCGTGCGCTTTGGGGGCACGCTCACGCTCGCCGATGCCTGGCAGCTGGGCTTTGATCACGTGGCGCTCGCGATGGGCGCGGGCAAGCCCACGGTGCTCGACATTCCCAATGGACTTGCGCGCGGCGTCCGTACGGCAAGTGACTTCCTGATGGCGCTGCAGCTCACCGGCGCGGCCAAAGACGATTCGCTCGCCAACATGCAGATTCGCTTGCCGGTGGTGGTGATCGGCGGCGGCCTCACCGCGGTCGACACCGCCACCGAATCGCTCGCCTACTACACCGTGCAGGTCGAAAAGTTCCTCGCCCGCCATGAGGCGCTGGTCGCGCTCACCGACGAAACCACGGTGCGCGCGGGCTGGAGCCCGTCGGAGCGCGAACTCGCTGACGAGTTTCTCGCTCACGCGCGAGCAATCCGAGCCGAACGCGCGGCCGCCCAGACCGAAGGCCGTGCGGCGCGCGTGGTCGAACTCCTTCAGCAGTGGGGCGGCGTCACGCTCGCCTACCGCAAGCGCATGGTCGACAGCCCCTCCTACACGCTCAACCACGAAGAGGTCGAAAAGGCGCTCGAGGAGGGCATCCGTTTTGCTGAATGCGTGGATCCGCGCGCCATTGATGTTGACGATCAGGGCGCCGCACGCGCCATCACACTTGCACGCCAGATCCGGTCCGAAGACGGCCGCTGGTCGGATGCGCAGGGCGACGATGCGCTGGTCACCTGGCCTGCACGCACAGTCTTTGTTGCGGCAGGTACGCAGCCCAACACCGTGCTGGCGCGCGAAGACGCCACGCATTTCCATCTCGACGGCAAATATTTCCAGGCGGTCAACGAGCAGGGTGAGCCAGTCAAACCCGAGTTCTCCTCGAGCAAACCTGCCGAGGCGCGTGTGCTGCTCGCGCGGTCCGACGATGGGCGCATGGTGTCGTTCTTTGGCGATCTGCATCCCAGCTACTTTGGCAATGTCGTGAAAGCCATGGGGTCAGCGCGTCAGGGCTACCCGGTGGTCTCACGGGTGCTCAGTCAGCGGGCGCCCGCCTCGCCGCTTTCCCACGATGCGTTTGCCACCCAGATCAACGGCCTGCTT